>NZ_JBPCCH010000009.1:0-159345 GCF_050971805.1 Robertmurraya mesotrionivorans
TTGCCTACTTTACCACGATAAGATCGATACTTTTTCATTCGTACTAGACACTTTAACCCGAGTTCATTCATTAAGCGGCGGACAGTTTTATGGTTCAATTGAAAACCTCGATTGCTTAATTCAAAGGTAATTCGTCGATAACCATACCGACCTTTGTGTTCGTCAAAAATGTGTTGGATTGCTTCTTTTACTTCACTATATTTATCTGGTCGATCCATTTGCTTTACCCAATAATAATACGTACTACGTGCGATATCAGCCACTTTTACCAGGTTGATTACTTTGAATTCATGCCTTAATTCATAGATTATTTGTGCTTTGTCTTGTTCGGTAACTTCTTCTTTTCTTGAATTAAGGCATGTAACTTTTTTAAATAAGCAACCTCCATACGTAATTGTTCATTTTCGGCTCTTAACGCTTCTTCAGATCCTTCTAATTCTAATGCTTTAGTTTTCTTAAGTTCTTTTTTCACGGATGGACGCCCCTTTTTCTTTCGTTGAAGAGCGTCAATCCCCTGTGTTTCATATAGCTGTTTCCATTTCCAGACGATGTATGAAGAAATGTTAAATTTCGCAGCCGCTTGATCAATGGACGCTCCTAAGTCTATGTAATTTAGTACGTCCATTTTAAACTCAACTGAGTAATTTGTATATTTTTCTTTAAAAGCAGCTAATCCATGTTCATTAACCCTAGTTATCCATCTGTGTAATACCGATTTACTAATATTGTACCTCTGAGCGATATCTCTAATGGACTCCGCGCCCTCTAGATAAGCATTTACAGCTCCCATTATTTTTTCTAATGAGATTTTTTTCATAAGAAAAAACCACACCTCCAATTGTTAGTATTTTTGTCTAACAATTGGGGTGCAGATCAAACCATTGTCCCTTTTCCTACATTCCTTATTTAGTTGCTTGCTCAAACTTGCTAGAAACATCATCCCAGTTAATGATATTGAAGAAGCTTTCAATATAATCTGGTCTTCTGTTTTGATAATTTAGGTAATACGCATGCTCCCATACATCAAGGCCTAGGATAGCAACTTTTCCTTCCATGATTGGGTTGTCTTGATTTGGTGTGCTTGTTACTTCAAGTGCACCTTGTTCGTTTACAACAAGCCAAGCCCAACCTGATCCAAAACGAGTTAAAGCTGCTTTTGTAAATTCTGCTTTGAAGCTGTCAAAGCTACCAAATGCTTTTTCAATGGCTGCTGCTAATTCACTGCTTGGTGCTGCATTCCCTGCTGGCGCAATGACTTCCCAGAATAATGTGTGGTTTAGATGCCCTCCACCATTATTTCTAACCGCACCACGGATCGCTTCAGGTACTTCATTTAAGTTTTTCAACAAGCTTTCTAAGTCTTTTTCTTGAAGATCCGTTTTTCCTTCGAGAGCAGCATTTAAGTTATTTACATATGTTTGATGATGTTTTCCGTAATGAATTTCCATTGTCTGCTGGTCAATGTGAGGCTCTAATGCGTTAAATTCGTAAGCTAATGTTGGTAATGTGTAATTTGTCATAATAACAATCCCCTTTATTTTCCCTTTTTATACTTTATGGTTTAAAAAGTATATTTTTAATTTACCTCAATCTTTCAAATTATTCAATTCATTTGCTTCATCTTTTTCTAAAATTTTCTTATTTTTTTCCACATAGGAGCGTTTCTTTTCATTATTTATACTATATAGTATAATAAGTCTTATATTGAGATAGAATTGAGGTGTTACAGTCGTGAGTAAAAACACCCGAGAGCATATATTGGATTTGCTGAAAAAGGAAGTGTCACTGGCTGTTAATGAGCTGACTGAACGGTTAAACATTACCCATATGGCTGTCAGAAAGCACTTAAACATTCTTGAAAAAGATCATCTGATCCGCTCGGTAGAAGTCAAGCAGCCCATGGGCCGTCCCCTCCAAATGTACTCCTTAACTGAAAAAGGAGAACAGCTTTTCCCGAAAAATTATGAAAGCATTAGTGTCGAGTTTCTTCGCGATATTCAAGAACTCCATGGGGAAGAAACGATTCAGCTCTTATTTGATAAAAGAGAAAAACGAATTACTGATGAATATAAATTAAAAGTTCAAGATAAAAAGAATTTGTCTGAAAAAATAAAAGAGCTCGCAGCGCTACAAAATGACAAAGGCTATATGACCGAAGTAAACCAAGTAGATGAGCACTCCTATGAAATGATCGAGTATAACTGTCCGATCTATGCGGTAGCCAAAGAATATAAAATCGCTTGCCGTTGTGAAACAGATATGTTCAAAAAAGTAGTAGGTACAGAACAAGTGGATCGAATTTGCTGCAAAACAGATGGAGATGATCACTGTCGATTTGTTTTTCACGCATAACAAAGTGACTTACCAACCAGGTGAGTCACTCTTTTTATATATTAAGAAATTTCTATCTTAAATTTACTGAAATTTCTGCTCAAATATAATATAATACGTTTTATAACGTTTCTTTATATTGGGTCTCAGGGGGGTTACTTCAATGAACGTCATTGGTTTTGGAGATAATGTCGTAGATAAGTATGTTGATATACAAACAATGTATCCTGGTGGCAACACATTAAATTTTACGGTTTATGCGAAACAGCTTGGAAGCGATTCTTCTTTTATGGGCATATTCGGAACAGATTTGGCGGCCGCGCATAATCAAGACACGTTGAAAAAAATCGGCGTAGACATTTCTCATTGCAAGGTATTAGAAGGTGAAAATGGCTATGCCATGGTTGACCTTGTGGATGGAGATCGCATTTTCCTTCGTAGCAATAAAGGTGGCATCAGCAATACAAGCAACTATCAATTATCAGCGGATGATCTGGAATATATTAAAAGCTTTCAGCTCCTTCACTCCAGTAAATATAGTTACATAGAAAGTGAGTTACCAAAAATAAAATCAACTGGCGTTCCAATCTCCTTTGATTTTTCTGATGATTTTACAGAGGAATACTTAGAGCAGGTTGCCCCGTTCGTGGATTATAGCTTTCTATCATGCAGCCATCTAGACGAAACCGAAGTGAAGGAACTGCTAAAAAAAGTCCACTCACTTGGTAGTCAAATGGTCGTTGGTACCCTTGGATCAAAAGGAGCAATTTTATATAACGGGACGAGCTTTTACGCTCAAGCTCCCAAGCTTGTAGAAGCAGTCGACACATTGGGGGCCGGAGATTCGTTTATTACGGCGTTTTTGTTAAACTATGTTGGTTATACGGAAAGTTCTGAAGAGGAAGAATTAATCCAAGAGTCACTAAGTAAAGCAGCCGAATTTGCCGCAAAAACTTGCATGGTGGAAGGCGCATTTGGTTACGGATTGAAATACGAAGAATAGGAACACAAAAAAAACTCGCGCATATCATATTTGGCGAGTTTTCACCCTCTTAAATAAAGTAATACCATAAGAAAAATGATAAGTCCGATCATGAAAATAGAACCAATACTAGCGCTGTATACTATATAAACTTTAACATGAAGAATCACATGAACCAAAAGAACGATAAATAAGCAAAACAGCAGAATAATAATTAAATTAACATTTTTCTTCCTATACAAAGAATCAGCACCTTATGGATACATTTTTCTATTACTCTTTATATATTTTGCTTATGCTAAGAATATTCTTTTTCCATCTCTTAAAACAACAAAAGGCCACTAAATAGTGACCTTTTGTGAGTAGTTAAATTACTCCCTGTGCGATCATCGCATCAGCTACTTTTACAAACCCAGCGATATTCGCACCGACTACCAAATTCCCTGGTGCATCATACTCTTCTGCTGCGTTCTGACTCTTACTATATATATCTTTCATGATTTGTTGTAATTTGAGATCCACTTCTTCCTGTGTCCAAGCTAACCTTGCACTATTTTGCGCCATTTCTAATGCGGAGACAGCAACTCCACCTGCATTGGCTGCTTTGGCAGGAGCAAACAACACCTGATTCTCTATAAAAATATCGATGGCTTCTAGCGTAGAAGGCATGTTTGCCCCTTCGCCTACCGCCTTTACTCCATTCGAAACTAGCAATTCTGCGGCATCTTTATTCAACTCATTTTGCGTGGCACATGGCAATGCAATATCACACTGAATCGTCCAAATACCTGAACAACCTTCTTGATAGATTGCTTCAGGATGTTCCTTGATATATTCTGAGATTCTTTTATTTTCTACCTCTTTTAAGCGTTTAACGGTATCTAAGTGAATTCCATTAGGGTCATAAACATAGCCTGATGAATCACTGCATGCGACCACTTTTGCCCCGAATTGAATCGCTTTATCCATCGCATAAATGGAAACATTGCCTGATCCAGATACCACAACCGTACTACCATCAAAGCTGAAGCCCTTGCTTTTAAGCATTTCATCTACAAAGTAAACCGTACCGTAACCAGTTGCTTCTTTTCGGCCTAAGCTTCCACCATACCCAATTCCTTTTCCCGTTAATACACCGGCCTCATAAGCGCCTTTTAGTTTCTTATATTGTCCGAACATATAACCGATCTCTCTCGCTCCTACCCCGATATCTCCAGCGGGAACATCTGTATCTGGTCCGATATGTTTGCTAAGCTCTGTCATAAAGCTTTGACAAAATCGCATAATTTCAAAATCCGATTTTCCTTTTGGATCAAAATCAGATCCACCTTTACCACCGCCGATCGGCTGCCCTGTTAAGGAGTTCTTAAAGATTTGCTCAAAGCCAAGGAATTTAATAATGCTCGCGTTCACAGAAGGATGAAATCTTAGTCCCCCCTTATAAGGTCCAATGGCACTATTAAACTGAACACGATACCCGCGATTAACTATTACATTTCCATTGTCATCTACCCATGGAACTCGGAAGGAAATCAAGCGCTCTGGTTCAATCATTCTTTCTAAAACTGATTGTTTGATATAAATCGGATTTTTCACAAGAACAGGTACTAAAGAATCCAGCACTTCTTTTACCGCCTGCTGGAACTCTCCTTCATTTGGGTTACGCTCTTGAACCTTTGAAAATAAACGGTTTACATAATCTTTAACGATTTGAGTTTGACTCTCTTCTACTTTTTCTAACACTTTCATAAAAATTTCTCCCCTAATCTATTATAAAGTTAAGAATATTTTCTTTTCTTAAATGTGTTTTCATTTTATAATTTTGTAATTGATAGTTCCAATATTAAAATTCGATGAAATCAATGCATAAAACGCATCAATCAGGAGCGGGTAAAAATGGAAACAAGGCAAATTCAATATTTTTTAGAAGTGGCAAAAAGAGAGCATGTGACAGAAGCAGCAGATGCTTTGCATGTTGCTCAGTCTTCCGTTAGCAGACAAATATTCAATTTAGAAGACGAATTAGGGGTCGAACTATTTATCCGAGAAGGTAGAAGTGTACGGTTAACCCCTTTAGGTAGAATCTTTTACGAACGGATGAAGCAAGTGTGGAACATGATGGAGGATGC
The DNA here is from genome assembly GCF_050971805.1 of Robertmurraya mesotrionivorans. Lineage (NCBI taxonomy): Bacteria > Bacillati > Bacillota > Bacilli > Caryophanales > Bacillaceae > Robertmurraya > Robertmurraya mesotrionivorans. The sequence continues at coordinate 5,443 of NZ_JBPCCH010000009.1, forward strand.
AAAGCGAGAAGTAGAAGAATATCTTAATCCGGAAAAAGGAACCGTTCGAATTGCGTTTCCTATTAGCATGGCCGCTCATACCTTGCCTTCAATTATCTATGCATTCCGCAACAGATACCCTGAAGCTAAGTTTCATATGAGCAATGCCCTTTATTCTGATTTAATCGATGGTGTCGTAAATGGGGAATACAACCTAGCCATGATTGCTCCCATGCCCAATCAGGAAAAGGAGAAAAAAATTAAAGGCGATATTCTTTTCACAGAAAATATCGTTGCCCTCATCCCTCTTCACCACCCATTATCGGACCGGGAATCCATTCGGCTGCGTGACTTACTAGATGATTCGTTCTGTGTCTTGCCTGAAGGGTTTATATTTCGCGAACAAGTGGTTCAAGCCTGTCATGATGCTGGCTTTACGCCAAAAATTGCATTCGAAGGAAAGGATATAGATGCATTAAAAGGTTTAGTTTCGGCTGGATTAGGTGTCGCCTTGATGCCAGAAATGACATTGGTGGATAACACCCCACGATCCACCGTAATGATACCCTTATCAGATGCAAGTGTTACCCGAACGGTCGGAGTGATCTACCCAACCCAACGGAAACTGCTCCCTACCGAAGCTTTGTTTTATGATTTCTTGCTTGAAACGTTTGAAAGATTGAATGAGTTTAAAAAGTAGCATATACAAAAGGGACGACAGATTCGTCCCTAAATCCAAATAGTTTACATAATATAATTATAGTTAATAAAAAAACTGACCTCAAAAGCAGGACAGAACCTGCCTTTCAAGCCAGTCTCATTTCACCTATTACTCAACAAACCATTTCACAACCAGTTCATCAATTTCTCCGCTATCAATCATTTCCTTTAATGCGGTGTTAAATTCTTCTGTTAGCACGCTGTCCTTTGGAAAAGCAATGGCCGTACCAGGTGTTTCTCCATTTGGAACCGATATGGTTTTGAGATTATCATTCGTGCTCATGTAGCCTATTGCTACAGCTTCTTCCATTATTACAGCGTCAAATCGCTTTGATTTTAGTTCTTGTATTAAGTCAGGTGTGCGGTCACGTGTTTCCAGGGTAAAATCCACCGTACCATTTAGCTCTTTTGCTACTTCTTCTTGGAAAGAGTTCACTTGAGCGCCCAATACCTTGCCACTTAAATCGTCTGCACTTGTGATCTTTCTATCTTCTTCAAATAATAAAACCAAATCTGATCGGTAGTAGCTATCTGTGAAGTCAACATTTTGCTTTCGCTCTTCGGTTGGTGCCATACCAGACATGACGAAATCTACTTTTCCAGCCTGCAGCGCAGCAATTAACCCGCTAAAATCCATGTCTTTAATTTCGACTTCATACCCAAGTTTGTCAGCAAGAGCATGAATAATGTCCACATCAAAGCCAATAATCTCCTCACTTTTTGCTGTATCAATATATTCAAATGGCGGGAAATCAGCCGACGTTCCCATCACTAGCACTTTTTTCTCCTCTGTTTCTGCCTGTTCATCACTTCCAGACGTTGAAGGAATGGAGGTTCCACATGCAGCTAATACACCCATCACTAACGCAACCAACATAAATACTGAATAGAACTTTTTCATTGATAGACCCCTCTTCTCTTTATTTAATAAGCGACTTTCCCCATATATCTTCTTGTTTCTAATGGATGCTGGCGAATTTTCGAAAGCTCGCTACGATACACATCTAAAATACTATAGAAAAGAATCGGGTTGAAGTACTCAACCACCGTATCATCAATCGTGCTGATTCCAAGTTCTTTGCTGTCAATCACCTCGACCTTTTCAGCGTATGTGTTTAAAAATTTAAGTGCTCGTTCATCAAGGGCTCTCGTTCTTCCTTCATTGACTAAAAGGATATATGGTGTTTCTTTATCCGTTACCTCGAATGGTCCATGGAAGTACTCCCCTGAATGAATGGCAGATGCATTTACCCATTGCATCTCCATTAACGAACAAATCGAAAAACCATACGCATGACCGTAGGAAGCACCGCTACTCATCACATAAAATAAGTCCTCATGCTCATATCTTTCAGCAAATGCTTTTGCTCGATCCGCCACAAGCACTTTCGCTTTTTCAATAATACCATTGATTCTTTCTAACCCTTCAAGAACCTTGTCATGATAGTCAAATCCTTCTGTCTCATGCAAAATCTCAAAAGTAATGTGCAAGATGATGGCCATCGGGTTGTTTTTCACATTCGATTCAGCCCCCCACAGGTATAAAATATTGTGGTCCGCATGTTGAATAAGGTTTGCCTGTTCATTATGTGTTAATGTGATGGTCGTGGAACCATGCGCTCTTGCCAGTCTAGCTGCCTCAACAGATTCAGGAGTATTTCCACCGTGTGAACAAACAATCGTTACGGAACTCCCACCTAAGGCTTTCGGTGTCGCATGAACAAACTCATTGCTCGTATAAAAACCCACGCGTAATTGCTTTGCTTCACTTTCTAGCAAGTATTTAGAAGCATACATATCGACGAGTGAGCCGCCACAAGCAACTAAATATACTTCCTTAATTCCTTCTTTTTTTGCTGACTGAATTTGCTTAACGATTTCTTGAATATTCATTATGTCATCTCCTTTTGTTTGATAAATACGTATTAAAACGTATCTTTTTATGATTAAAATTCATCCTCTACTGAAGAAGTACAGGACGAATACTTTTATAGCATTTTTTCTAAAAATTCTTTCGCCCGGTTGCTCTTCGGCGAGGAGAAAAACTCTGCTGGTGGTGAATCTTCTACTAATCTACCATCGTCCAAAAATAACACCCGATCCGCTACCTCACGTGCAAATCCCATTTCATGAGTGACGATTGCCATCGTCATCCCTGTTTGTACGAGTGATTTCATCACATCGAGCACTTCCTTCACCATCTCTGGATCTAGTGCCGATGTGGGTTCATCAAAAAGCATCACTTCTGGTGACATCGCTAATGCCCTCGCGATAGCTACACGCTGCTTTTGACCGCCTGATAAGCGATTCGGATATTCGGCTGCTTTTTCCGCTAAACCTACCTTACTAAGAAGGTTTATCCCAACCTTTTCAGCCTCTTCCTTAGACACCCCTTTTACGGTTATTGGAGCATACGTTAGATTTTCTAAAACGGTTTTATGTGGGAACAAGTGAAAATGCTGAAAGACCATACCAATATTCTGTCTGACACTCATTATATCTACTTTAGGATTGGTCACCTCTATTTGACGGTACCAAATCTCTCCTTTCGTCGGTGTTTCTAATAAATTCATACATCGAAGAAACGTCGACTTTCCAGAACCAGAGGGTCCAATGATGGCTACAACTTCGCCCTCTTTAATCTCTGTTGAAATGCCCTTTAAAACAGTGTTTTTTCCAAACGATTTTTCGAGGTTCGTAATCTTAATCACTTTTTCTCATTCTCCTCTCGATCGCTTTTCCAAGAATCGTAAGAACCATGACCAAAATGTAATAAATGATCCCCGCGATTAGAAGTGGCTCAAAATAACGATACGTTTGACCACCAACGATATACGCTCGTCTCATCACATCCATCGCACCAATTACCGTTACGACTGCCGATTCCTTCGTAAGAGTAATAAACTCATTCATTAGTGCGGGCAAGATGTTTTTCATTGCCTGCGGAAGAATGATATCCTTCATCATGGGGCGGTATGGGATTCCAAGTGCAAGAGACGCTTCGCTTTGTCCTTTATCAACAGCCAGAATCCCTGCACGAATAATTTCAGAAATATAAGCGGCTGAGTTCATTCCAAATGCAATCACTGCTGCAGGAAATGCCGTGATTTCAAACCCAATGAGCTGTGGCAATCCGTAATAAATAATCAGTAATTGTAGAACCATCGGTGTTCCTCTAAATACAGAGGTATAACCATCGGCAAACCAGCGTAACAGCCGAAACTTACTGATTTTAAATAAAGTAAGGATAATCCCTAGGGTAAAACCAAGGAGAGCCGCTGCTAATACAATTTGTATCGTAATCTGTAACCCTTCTATGATGTATGGAATCGATGGTGCTATTTGGGTAAAATCCAAATCCATAATCGGTTCACTCCTCCCTTTTTAAAGCAAAATCAAAACCAATGAATCTATTAAATATCTTCGTTATGTACAATAAAACGTATTAAAACGTTTTATCAAAATATACTATACAAAAAGAACACTCGTCAATACTTTTTAGTATTTTCTGAATACTTTACTATTATTCTCTTTAAATGAAGATAAATCATTGGCACTTCATAGGATAAGATGATACAATACGTTTTACAAATATAGCGCATACATTTATAAAGAAGGTGATAATATGCTTAGCCAGGAGAACAAGATCCCACTATACCTACAATTAAAAGAGTCGATTCGTAGTGAAATTGTAAATAAAAAGCTGAAGTCTGGAGAAAAAATCCCAACGGAAGTGGAATTAAGCGAGAAATATGATATTAGTAGAGTCACGGTAAGAAAAGCGATTACCGAATTAGTTGAAGAAGGCTACCTAATTAAAAAACAAGGAAAAGGAACATTTGTTAGCAAACCGAAAATCGAAAGAAAGATTGTTCACCTCATTAGTTTTTCAGCAGCCTGTGAAGCAAATGGATTAAAATCGAGCAGCAAGGTGATCAAACGAGAAATTCTCCAACCGGAACAAGAAGTCAGTCAATTGCTTCAGTTGGACCCTGATGATCTTGTTGTCTATATTCAACGTGTCAGGTATGCGGGTGAAAATCCGTTAATGCTAGAAAACAACTACTTCCCTTATAACAAATATAAATTCTTATTAAATGAAAACTTAGATGGCTCCCTTTATCAAACACTAAAAGAAAAACACCATATTCATCCTTCTAATCCAGGTGAAACTACGTTAGAAATCGTCCGTGCACTGGAGGAAGAAGCGCAGTTGCTAGAAGTACCCTCTGGTGAACCTTTGTTTTTAATGAAAACGGTGATTTTTGATCAAGATCACCAACCTGTTCATATCGGAAAGCAGCTTATCGTTGGAGAAGGTTATAAATTCACATTTAGTTAAAAAAACCCGAATAGCTCTCCACTTAGTATCGAGTGGGAACTATTCGGGTTTTATATTTGCGTGAGAAATCTTGCAAATTATTAACATAAGATACCATAAAATAGCTTTAGTGAATCAAGGATGCTCTTAAATCCCTCACTCCATGTTCCAAATATCCCTTTAAACAAGATAGCATATATACCCAGCCTTCTTTTTGACCAAGTACTTTGTTGAGCAAGTCGCGGTCTTCCTTCTTGAAACCTGATTCGGTTATTTCGATAATGGTTACGTTATTTTCCCTCTCTAGTAGCTGTATCGTAACAATCGTGACCTCATTCTGTTCTTCTCCCCAAGAAAAAACAATTTTCTCGTTTGGGATTACTTCTAAGACATGAATAAGCCCTTCTGCCTCGTATTCATTGTATTTTAGCGTCACCTGCTTGCCTTGTTCCCATCTTTCTGAACTAGATGAAAACCAAAAGCCTCCTATTTTTTCTGGGTCCACGATGGCTTCAAATACCTCATTTGTTGGTCTTTTGATTTTCATTTTTGTTGTGATGTCCATATCCTTCAACTCCATTTCCTGTTGTTACTCCACTGACGGAAATTGGATCGTAAACCGTGTCCCTTTTCCTTGTTTACTACTCACCTTTATCGTACCCTTCATGGAATGTACAATTTTATAGCACAGTGACAGCCCTACTCCCGTTCCTTTATCTTTAGTCGAATAAAAAGGGGTACCGAGATATTTCATTTGAGTTTCTGACATTCCTTGACCATTATCTTCTATCTCTACTATTACATGTTTTCCATTTTGATAGGCACTAACCATAATTTCGCCTTTTTCTCCAATCGCTTCTATGCTGTTCTTGAGTAGGTTCACAAAAACTTGCTTCATTTCTGAACTGTCCCCTTTGATTAGAAGTCTATCTTCTAATGAAGATACAATCGAAATGGTTTGAAGGTTCGTAAATGACCTCATCAGTTCGATAATATTTTCTAGGTCTGACGTTAAGTTAAGGATTTTCAGATCGGTCGTAGCAGGCTTGGCTAAGGACAGGTACTCAGATAAGATGACCTGTGAGTGATCTAATTCTTCCATCGAAATTTTTATGTATCTTCTTTGGGACTCCGTTAAATTATCATCATCACTCAAAAGCTGTAAAAAGCCTCGAACAGCGGTCATCGGGTTTCTCACCTCATGCGCTACAGATGCAGCAAGTTGGCCCACCACATCGAATTTTTCTGCCCGTTGTACCTTAGACTCTAATTCCATCTGCTTGTTCATATTTTCAAAAATAAACATAGCAGACAATAAAGTAAGCCAAGAAATGAATGAAAAAGTAAATACAATTCCTATTTCCTGAGAGTGATTCGTATAAACGAGCAAAATCCCCCTCGTAATGGTGATGAGTCCATACAAAGTGCTAATTAGAAATATCTTTTTAAAATCACTATATGTACGAAATTTCTTTGCTAAAAGAATAAGTAATCCACTTATAATTCCAAAATTCATCACTGTGATTAATGGGGCATCATCATGAAAGATAATTTCATAACCGACGGTAATACCGATTATCAGTAATCCACATGGATTGCTCCCATATAGAAAAGCAATAATGATAGGAACCATTTTTAAATCAAAATAAAATGTATCATAATAATTAATTGAAAATGTTAGGGTAAGTAAGAGAGAAATGGTTAGTACCAATACAAGCATTGGTTTAAACCCTTGTCTAGACCCTTTTTTCTGAAATAACAAATGGTACGTCCAAATAGGAAAAAGCACCATTAGCACCTGATTTAAGATGAGTTCTATCCCATGAAGCATGGAGCCTGTCCCCCTGTATAATACTTGCCCTACAATAATATTTTTTACTACATCACATATTCGATAAAAACTTTCTAAATTCCTTTTTCCGACAAAAAAAGCCAACAAATTCGTTTTTTTTGTACTTGGGGTCAGTGATCGAAATAAAAAAAAGCAATCACCAATGTGATTACTCTTTTCACGGTTTCGAGGCCGTAATACCCGCTAGCTTACCTCACTAAGACCCACCTCTTCAACCTGTGCAGCTTCCTTCATCTTCTTTTTATAAACGATCTTGGAGAGAGTTAAACTTACTTCATAAAGCGTAAGCAATGGAATGATCACTAGAAAATCAGAAATAAAATCCGGTGGTGTGATGAGAATTGAAACGACGATAAGAACAAAATACGAGAGCTTTCTCGCTTTTACTAGTCTCATTGGATTGAGAATTCCTAATCTTGTTAAAAACAAGACGACGAGTGGCATTTCAAATAGAAAACCAAAGGGTAATGTGAGATTGATTAAGAAGCTAAAATATTTTTCTGCCGTAAACATGGTCTGAAATTGTCCCTCGGATAGCCCCATTAAAAACCCTAAAACGATAGGAAATAAAACAAAGTACCCGAAACTGATGCCTAAAATAAATAATAGAAAAAATCCAGGGATAAACCGGAGTGTAATGTCCCTTTCCTTCTTATGTAATGCGGGAGTGACAAACCTCCACACTTGATAAGCCGCTACAGGAATAGTGCATGCAAAAGCACATACACCTGATAACATCATATACACCCACAAAATATCGCTTGGTCCGAGTACCGCAAGTTTTTCATCTAAGTCCCTAATTAACCAGTTGTATAAGTCTTTTACAAATATAAAGGCACCCATAAGGAATACCATGAAGGCACCTAATGTGATTATGACTCTCTTCCGAAGTTCTTCTAAATGCTCTACTAAATGGACATCCTTGTTTTGCATCTGTTTGCCCCCTCTTATTCATTCCATAAAATAAGATGTAAGTAGGAGTAACCACTTACATCTTACGGCTGCATTTTCTATTAATTTGTTTTTTCCTCTTTTTTCACGGGCGCATCATCTGATACTAACTCTCGAGTGGATTTTTTAAACTCTTTTAATGTTGACCCCACTGCTCGGCCTAGTTCAGGCAGCTTAGAGGGACCAAAAATGATTAGTGCAATCACCAGCAAAAGGATTAAGCCGGGTACTCCTATATTTTGAAACAATTGAAAAACCTCCCTATCTAGTAGTTTGTTATATTAATAGTTTTGATTATAGGGGAGTGAAAAAACAAAGCCAATGAAGCTACTGTAAAAAAATGTTAAGAAATTATTAATAGTGAAAATAGGATTTACCTCTCCCCAACAGCACTTTAGGAAATTAGTAACAAGAAATCTTTTACATTTCATTAGTAATATTCATAAAATTCTTACAAGCTCTCCATTTCAACTTAATCCTCTACCTTTACTATAAAACTAGTTTTTGAAAACGAACAATTTGAGGGAGGAATTTTTTTATGAAAAAAGAAACAACTCAAAATGGATTAAACCGACGTGATTTTCTAAAAGCTGGAGGTGTGGGAACACTTGCCCTAACTCTTGGTTCCACTGGAATTTTATCTTTAGGCTCAAAGGTATTAGCCGATTCTACCGTTAATCCGACAAGCGGGTTTGGAGGCTACGGACCATTAGTTCCGGATCCAAATGGTATTCTTGACCTTCCACAAGGCTTTCATTATAAGATCATTTCCGAAGAAGGTAAGCCGATGACTAACGGAATAGCGATTCCAGGAGCTTTTGATGGAATGGCCGCTTTCGAGGGACCGAATAATACAACTGTTCTTGTTCGTAACCATGAATTAGGGACAAGCGCCACCAATCCGGTTATTGGTAAAAACCCGTATAACGCCGGGGCGGTAGGTGGTACAACGACACTTATCATAAATAATGCTAGAAACGTAGTGAAAGAATATGTAAGCTCTTCAGGAACCATCCGTAATTGTGCAGGTGGAGCAACTCTTTGGGGAACATGGTTAACTTGTGAAGAAACACGTTCCTCCACGCATGGCTATGTATTCGAAGTAGATCCTCTTGATCCTGAAAACGAACTGTCAAGAACGCCAATCAAAGACATGGGTCGCTTCTCTCATGAAGCTTGTGCGATCGATCCAGCCACTGGATATGTGTACTTGACTGAGGATGCAAGCCCAAGTTATTTATACCGCTTCATTCCAAATGACACGAGCAAAAAACCAGGTGCGCTACAAAAAGGCGGTAAGTTATACGCAGCTGCTATCGAAGAAATCGCTTCTCCAAAAGCAAGTACCTTTAAAACGGGACAAACGATAGGAATTGTGTGGAAGGAATTGAATCCGGATTTATGTCGTGAAGATGCAAAGGCACAGGGCTGTATCGAGTTTAAAAAGCTAGAAGGAGCATTTTTCCAAGCCGGTGTGTTCTGGTTTGACGACAGCTCTGCTGGCGAGAAAAATCTTGGGCGTATTTACCGCTACATACCAGCTACCAATTCATTGGAGCTTTTCTATGAAGCAACCGATCGAGAACTTATGGAGTCACCAGATAATATTTGTATGACTCCTTGGGGTGACCTGTGGTTTGCAGAGGACGGTTCTGGAAACGACCGTATTATGGGGATTACACCCGAAGGTCAAATCTACCCTTTCGCTAACAACCGTTTAAGCGGCTCAGAATTAGCAGGACCGATTTTTTCACCTGATGGCAAAACATTATTTGTTAACATTCAAACTCCAGGTAAAACGTTTGCCATTTGGGGACCATTTGCTCGCAGCAACTCAGCACGTGCGAGAGAAATGTCTTACTCGTCCCCTGGCAAACTGTTTGCTCCACAAGTGTCTGAAAAACTATCGGCATTCGCTGAAAGCCAAGGAATCTCAGTTCTTGAAGCAGCTGCCTTTGAGCGTCACGGAGTGAAAATTTAATAAAAAGCGAAAGGCAACTACAATTCCATGTAGTTGCCTTTTTAAACGATTGACTCTAATCATCGTTCTTCTTATTTTTTTTCTCGTTCTTTTTCTCTTCTTTCTCTCTTTCCTTTTCTTCCTTTTCTTTTTCCTTCTCTTCTTTTTTGCTTTCTTTCTCATCTTCCTCGTCTTCGTCTTCGTCCTCTTCTTCTTCTTTTCTCGCGTCACGATACTCTTTTTCAATGAAAGAAAGGTCAAATTCCTTATCGGTGAACACAGAAGTCGATCGACTAAATATTTCTTTAAATAAAATCGTTACGGTGGAACTGCTTGATTCGGTTAGAAAATGATTCTCGTCGGTTTGATCGTAACCCATCCAAACCGCGCCAACCATTTCAGGAGAATACCCGACAAACCAGTGATCCTTTGTTCCAGCCTCATTAGCAAAAGGAAGTTCGGTTGTTCCGGTTTTTCCAGCAATATCCCAACCACTTACCTTCACATTTCTTCCTGTTCCTTCTTCAACGACCCCTTTTAACATATACGTCATTTTCTCAGCAACCTCTGGGTCCGTCACCTTGATCGCATGATTTTTCCATTGGGCGATCACTTTTCCTTCTGCATCTTCAATTCGGGTGATCGAATGGGCTGTTATTCTGACCCCTTTGTTGGCGAATGTTGAATAGGCCTGTGCCATTGTTAAAGGTGATACTCCTTTATGTAAGCCGCCAAGTGTCATACCAGCTGTTTGGTCTTCTTCCTCCAATGAAATACCAAAGCGTTCCACGGCATTCACCCCAAATTTCACCCCCATTTTCTGCAATAGCCATACGGGGGGCACATTATAGGAGTTAACCAAGGCATCATACATCGTTACCTCTCCACGGAAACGTTTATCATAATTTAATGGTTGATATCCATTGATATCGATCGGACGATCTTGAAGTTTATCAAATATATCATATCCTTGTTCGAGGGCAGGTGTATACGCAGCTAATGGTTTCATAGTAGATCCTGGCTGACGCTCTAATTGAGTCGCATGGTTAAAGCCTCTAAACACATGTTCCCCTCTGCCTCCCACAAGGGCGGTAATTCCTCCAGTAGCTGGATCAATAAAGGCTGCCCCACTTTGAAGCAACTGGTCAGACGTACTTTCAGGAAATAAGCTATTATCGTTATACACTTCTTCAGCCGCATTCTGAATGACTGGATTTAGTTCTGTATAAATTTTCAACCCACCTGACAAAATCTCGTTTTCGGTTAGGTCATATTGTTCAATCGCTTCTGCAATGATATGGTCGACATAATAAGGATATTTCCCTTTATAACCATCGATCTTTTTCCCTTCTAAAACAATTGGCTGTTCTTTTGCTTGGTTTCGTTCCGCTTCCGTAATATATCCTTCTTTTTCCATTAGTGATAAAACAAGATCTCTTCGTTCAACCGATCGGTCCATATCTTTAAAAGGAGACAAGATGGACGGTGCTTTTATTAACCCCGCAATCATGGCCGATTCCCCAAGAGTTAATTCACTAACATCCTTTCCAAAATACGTCTGGGCAGCACGTTGGATTCCCCATGCCCCTTCACCAAAGTAGATTTGGTTTAAATATCCTTCCATGATTTCATCTTTCGAATATTTTTGTTCAATTCTTTTTGTAATAATAAGTTCCTTAAACTTTCTAGTATAGGTTCGCTCTTGTGTTAAAAAAGCATTTTTAGCCAGCTGCTGTGTTAATGTACTACCACCTGCAACAATTTCTCCGCTCAGGGTATTCTTTATCAATGCTTTCGCAATAGCAAAATAGTTAATTCCGTCATGCTTATAAAACCTCTGGTCCTCTGTTGCAATCACCGCATGTACAACGTCTTCCGGAATTTTCTCTATACTAACCCCTTCAATATTAGAAGAGGCAATTTTACTTGCAACCTCTCCCCTTTGATCAAAGATAATGGTTGGTTGTGGTGCAGGTTCTTCTAGCTTGCTTACGTCCGTTGTCCATATGAAAATATTAAAAATTATTAAGAAAACAAGTGCCACACCTATAACGTCTGCTAGAATCTTAATTTTTGCGCTCTTTGAAGTGAAGGCACTCCAAGAAAACTTTGATGACCTTCTTTGTTGTCGTCTTTCCATTCTTCCCACGTAATTTTCCCCCACTATTTAAACATAAAAAGTCTCCACTTGTGTTACTACCCGTTTTTATAAGAAGTAATGCACTGAATCATTATAAATAATAAAACTTCACGTTCAAACGTTTTTTCAATAAATAGGGCGTTCATCCTAGTGGATAAACGCCTTTCTTTTATGAGTTCACCTTATTTAACTCTTGTCTGACTGCTTTGTTTCATTATCTTCAATAGCATTTTCTAAACCATATCCCGTTGAACTAATCTCTAGCTTTTCTTTATTTTCTGCTTTCATTTGATGAATACTTTTGTACTCTTCATTGCTTTTTTCCATGTGGAACCCCCATTCATAATATGTTTATATGGTGCGTCATTAAAAAAACTTTATGACATGAGAGGCGAAAAATCTGAAGCGAACGTGTCATAAGAAAAAAGAGCATGAACACTAATAGTCCGATGCTCTCATCATACTTATTTAAAAATTAAACCGCCTTCTTGTCGCGACAATGACAAGAATCGCCGGAATGGTACAAACAATCATTCCTAAAAAGGCAAGATTCGGGGAAATCTCATATAAGAATCCACCTAATAGTGTTAGCATAGCCGTACTAAAGCTTAAGGCAATTGCGGAATAAATTCCTTGTGCATTTGGAATCTGCTGTTTTGGCAGATTCTTTGTAATATAAGAGATAAACGCGTAATGTGCCACTCCAAAGGATAATGCATGTAAGCTTTGAGAGAGGATAAACACCCAGATATTAGGGAACACAAACAAAAGGATCCACCTTAAAGTCGAACCTGCTGCCGCAAGCAATAATAAGGAGGAAGTATTCCATTTTTGGAACAAGGAATCTGCTTTCATAAAGTAGAAGATTTCAAAAATGACCGCTATGTTAATAATCAAACCGATATAATACTGATTTACTTGTAAGTCTTGTAAATAAATATATCCATAGTTGTAATAAGAAGCATGTGCTCCTTGTAATAACACAACAATGAGTAATACGATCGGAAAGCTTTTAACTTCTAATAATTTCTGGACAGATAATGCCCCTTTTCGAGTTTGTTTCGATGGTGCCTCTAATAAAATCGGCGGTGTTGGTAAAAAACACATGATTAGCATGAAACCGAGTCCGACAAACATACTCCACAAGATGGCTTGTTCTCCCCACTCCCCTGTTAACACACTAATGATAAAAACGGAAACAACAAATCCAATCGATCCGTATTTACGACTTTTTCCATAATGTACTCCATGTTGACTCACTAACACGGCCGCGGCACTTTCGACAGCTGGCAAGAGTGTTGGGTAAACGGCACTAAATAGCATCGTTACAACGAATAATGTTGTAAACGAAGAAGAAGGGATATACAGGATGGTGGCAATGAGTGAGATAACCGTCAAACTCAGAATCACCTTATGAGCACTTAAAAATCTTGATGCAAAAGGAAAAGCGAACAGTGTTGAGAGTCCTCTTGCTACTAATCCTACTCCCATAATCAGACTAGCCTCTGTTACACTTAATCCCTTGTCTTGTACAAGCCATCCCGTCCAATATGGTAAAAATGCACCCCATGTAATAAAAAATACAAAGAAATTTCGAGAAAGCCAATGTTGAATATTCATTTTCATACCTCCGTGATTCTTGCATCATAACACGAACATACATACAATAATATGAGATATCTCATATTTTTTCGGAGGAATTCATGCAATTTTTAGTTGAACCTTTACGTAATTACTATCTTACAAAATACCCAATCGATACCCTTTTCTCCTTTCCCATCACACCCTATATTCAAGTGTGTCAGTTTGAACGTGTTGAATTTATTTTCAAAGAAGGCTCCTATCCTGAGTACTTATATTATCTTGTCGAGGGTAAAGCAAAGCTATATGTGACACACGAAAATGGGAAAGTATCACTTATCAATTTTTTGCAAGCCCCTACTTTTATGGGAGAAATTGAACTATTAAATGAAGAACGTATTTCCAAAGCGATTCAAACCGTCACGAAAGTTACTTGTCTTGCGATTCCCATTCAGGCTTGTAAAGAGAAACTTCTCACGGACGCTACCTTTTTGAGGCATTTATGTATTTTTCTAAGTCAAAAAGCAACAACCATTTCCGCGAAATACACGGAAAATCAGGTATATCCCTTAATTAACCGCCTGGCTGCTTTTATACTCGTGTCAGCGGATCATGATTTTTACAAAGAAAAACACACTGAAGTATGTGAATACTTAGGCGTGTCGTACCGTCATTTATTGCACGTTTTTGCAAAGCTATGTGAGGAAGGGATGATGAAAAAACATGCTCGAGGATTTCTGATTTTGGATAGAAACCGGCTGCAACAATTAGCTAAATAGGACGATCTTACTTACTTGGTTTCTTTTTAATAACCACCGCTACTTAATAGAAAGAGATTTGTTGCTAAAGTGAAATCAAAAAAGAGGATCTTTGCCATCAAAATGAGCAAAGTATCCTCTTTACTAAAACTAAAATCCGTCAACTATCTCTATTTTACTGTTTCTCCATAACCGCAAAATAATTTCCTTCATCATCTGCAAAGTTAAAGACTTTTCCAAAAGGCATATTGACCAATTCTCCAACAGTAACGTTTTTAGTTGAAAGATTGTTATATAAGTCTTCGAGATTTTTGGTAAAAAACATTAAAGAAGGTGTACCCAAATTTAATTCAGGTGACATTTTCGCTACAAATTCCTTATTATGTAAAATGATACTTGTCTCAGCGTCCTTTGGAGCAATCTCAATCCATCTAAATCCTTGACCGTTATCTTCTTCAGAAACGACCTGAAACCCTACTTTTTCTGTCCAAAAAGCTTTTGCCTCATCTTGGTTAGTAACATACAGCATGATTTGACCAACTTTGTTAATCATTCATCTCTACCCCTTTTAGATGGATTTTTAAGACATTCACTTACCTGTATAAGTATAACGCTTCCACTTAAAAATTTTAATACCTAAGTTGAGAAAAATACGTACCCTTCAATTTCACTAATAAATTTTACGATTACTTATAGGACCACACATTAATACGATTATTGTCTGGATCATAAAAATTAAAACCACCCCAATCATTTATTGGGTCACCTGCCATTTCAGAAGGTTCCAATCCATTTTTTATCAGTTTTTGATATTCGTCGAAAACACGCTCAGGCCTTATGTCGTAATAGGTTCTTGCACGATTATCATTTGGCTTTGTAACGGTGTCTTCGCTTTTTAGAAGCCAAATATGATCCCAAAAACATTCGTTTAATACATTTCTGTCATAAGCATCCTCTGTCTTAAGGTGAGCAAAGCCTTTCTCCTCATCTATTTCCTCTATCACAAATCCAAGATGCTCTTTATACCAGGAGGCTGAGAAGTTTGGGTCCTTCACATGAATAATGGAATTCACTGTGCCAAAACCAAGAACTCCTGATGGAGGATATTCCCTTTCATCCTCTCCTTTGAACTCCTCTACTAACGTTAACCTTGTGTTGTCAAATGCTACTATATCACAGTATCTTTGTCTGTTCGGAAGCATCTTAATATCCTTTGCCTCTATCTTTCTATCTTGCAAATAAGAAAGTGTTTGATCCAGATTATACGTGGCAAATCCGAGCCTAACCTTTCCTTCTGTTTCTGTAGACTGTAAGTGTTCATGCTCTCCTTCAAATGATTTTATCGTCACCATTCCAGCTCTAGGCAGCTTCATAAATCCTTTTCTTCCAACCCAACTAGTGATTTGATCCACACACTCCCAGCCAAATACCTTCTGATACCATTGAATGGCATCCTCAAATTGACTAGGGTGCACCATAATAAATCCTCCATCCCATCGATACATCTAACCACTCCCTTTGTTTGGTTTACATATTTAGGATAAAGGTTCAACCTAGTTGAATGTCAATCATTCTTTTACTTTTTTTTCAATTTTTAGGATACAAGATACTTCTTTACAAAAAATAAACATTTTATTAAAATTGCTATCAAATATTCCCTTTTCTTTTAAAAATATGTAATAATAGACTAATACGACCAAGAGAAATTAAAGCCATAGGAGTCATTGATATGCCGCCGATTATTTTTGAAAATGATGAAGTGTACTTATATATTAAAATTGAACTTATCCGTGGTGAATTGATCTACACTGGAATGCAAGAAGGGTTTGGCAGCAAAAATACCATCCGTATCAGTCAAAGACTAGACAGTTATCTCACCATCTATCAACGTTTATTTTCAAAAAACCGCCGTACTTTTCTCTCTAAACAACTGAATAATTGAAACATTAGACCCAAAATGACTGACCAAAAACGGCCAGTCATTTTATTTGAAGTTAATTTTGTTTTCTACCAAAAGATTTAATAAAAATAACTCCAGTAACCATTAATCCTAGTGTATAAAAGTTAATAAAAACGGTGTTTGTATATTGATTTAACCAAGGATAACGATAGATTCTTGAGGACTCATTTCCTGGAGCACCACCTAAATTGTTAATAAGGTTTATAGTAAAATTGTATTCTAAAAAACAAAACAATAGTAAAAGGATGATTCCCCCAAAACGTATCAGAACCAAAGTACTTGATTTCAATTGAATGCTACCTAAGATTCTCCAAAAACTTCTTGCAAAAAGGAAAAAGACAATAAGAGCTGGTATTAAAAATAAAAGTCCTACATTCCCGTTCCCTGAAGTGACACTAGGCTTTATCGTAAATAAATCTACTAAGTATATAAAAATGATACATAAGAATAACCACAAAACTGTGCGATTTGACCAAGTTTTCATGCAAACCTCCTATTGGATGACAGCAATTCAATGTGCTTATCGTTCAGCCTCACCGTTTCTTTTCCTCTTTTGTTACCGATAAAATCTGTGCCTCTGCTCCGTATTCCATTCGAATAGTTTTTCTAGCGTCCACCGGTGATCTCGCGGTAACTGGCTTGATTTGCTTTTCTCCATTCATTTCAATTGTGACCAGAAAGCATTTTGAACCACATCTCATATAACCCTCTCCTAGTTTCATTAGGCTTTCATGAATTTCATATTCATTACTATAATAGCATTTCTCTGAATATCCAAATATTTTTCCATATAAAAAAACCTGTATCAAATATGACTTGATACAGGTATTTTAATGAAGATAGTGTCCATTTTACTTAATATGTTTATATGCCAAATACGATTAACTACTCTTTAATCTTCAATCCTAATAACTTTGAAAACCCAATTGCTTGATTGGAAGAAACCTCGCAGCCCACCAAACTTTCGGTCGACACATTGATCTGTTCAAACGTACAAGTGCTAATATCAACCCCTTTAAGGATTGTATTGGTAAAGTCCACATCATTCAGATCACATCGGTTAAGACCTACTTTAGTAAACTTTGAGTTGAAAAAATTTGCACTTCTCAATGTTGACTGCTCGTAATTCACTTGTTTTAAACGGGTATCAGCAAAGTTACTAAAGTTCAAATCACAGTTTTCAAAAAGAACATTTCCTAAGATCGCATCAGACAAATCTAAACCCAAAAGTTTGCTCTCTTTAAACTCCACTCGATGTAGATTTCCTCCACAAAAACGAACATTTGATATATTACAATTCTCGAAAACCACATCGGTTGCATCTATGTTTATAAAGGAACAGCTTATAAACGTAACGTTTCTAAAGATAACTTTTGATAGAATCAGCCTTTCGATTTCCTCGTTCTCTACTTGGGAATTTATCACCGAACAGTTTACTAACTCCGCTTCTTCTTCATAAAAAACATCATGGAAATTACCATGCGGCAAATCTGTTGAGACTTTTGGACGATCAATTTTTATTGTTTTTGACATACTACACCTCAAAATCTTTCAATTACTTTTCATTTCTTAACCATACAAGAAAATCAAATCATATTTAAGTCTTTATTTTTTAATAGAATTGTGAGCAAATTGGTTTTTACAGGCTCTTATTCCTATGATTTTCTAACAGAAAAACGTACATGTATCTATCAAAGGTAAGTAACATTCCTACTAATACGGAATTTACTGATTTGGGTGGAATGTTTTAAAAACTAAGCTTCTCTGTCCAAATCCACCGCTCATTCAGACCCCAACCCTTCCCTTGTCCTCCTCTCTGTCCAAATCCACCGCTCATTCAGACTCCACCCCTTCCCTTACCCTCCTCTCTGTCCAAATCCACCGCTCATTCAGACTCCACCCCTTCCCTTACCCTCCTCTCTGTCCAAACCCACAGCTCATTCAGACACCAACCCTTCCCTTGTCCTCCTCTCTGTCCGAATCCACCACTCATTCAGACTCCACCCGCTCCCTTGCTCTCCGCTCTGTCCGAATCCACCACTCATTCAGACTCCACCCGCTCCCTTGCTCTCCGCTCTGTCCGAATCCACCACTCATTCAGACTCCACCCGCTCCCTTGCTCTCCGCTCTGTCCGAATCCACCACTCATTCAGACTCCACCCGCTCCCTTGCTCTCCGCTCTGTCCGAATCCACCACTCATTCAGACTCCACCCGCTCCCTTGCTCTCCGCTCTGTCCGAATCGCCCCCTCATTCATAAATACCAACAACACTGATTTTTAAATGAAAACGTCTGAAAATTGCATTTTTTGTTCAGAATATTTCAAATATAATTGGTTACGTGTTTCTACTAACCTATTTCATGGAGGTGCATCCATTATTTTGTAAGCGCATTCAATTAGAGTACAACTACTAAAAAATCTAGGAGGTTATTAATTTTGAAAAAAACATCCCTACGCAGAAGAGTTCTAACCAGTGCATTAGCCGTACCACTTCTTTTATCAGGTGTTTCATCGGTAGCTGCGGATAAAACCCAGCAAAACAAGATTCCCTACACTGTTCAAGGCGTTCAATTAGAGTATCTTGACCGGGGTCTTGTGGCAGCCACCACTTCAGAAGGCATTTTTATAAGCTGGAGACTGTTGGGCAATGAAGTGACCAGTTATTCAGAAACGGGGTTAACGGGTGTCAACTTTCATGTGTATCGCGATGGTAAATTTATAGCCAGTGTCGAGGATAGCACAAACTTTTTAGATCCTAACGGCAGCAGTACTTCTAAGTATTACGTTCGGTCTGTGTTAAATGGAAAAGAGCTGGATCAAAGTTCCTCTGTTTCCCCTTGGACGCAATCCTACGTCGACTTGAAGCTCAACAAACCAGCTGACGGTGTCACACCAGTTGGCCAGAGCTATACGTATTCGGCTAATGATATGAGTGTTGGTGATGTGGATGGCGACGGCCAATATGAGTTTTTTGTAAAATGGGACCCTTCTAATTCGAAGGATGTTTCGCAGGTTGGATATACCGGAAACACGTATATTGATAGTTATCGAATGGATGGCACCCTCCTCTACCGAATTGATTTAGGCGTGAATATCCGGTCAGGTGCCCATTACACTCAATTTTTAGTATATGACTTTGATGGTGATGGCAAATCAGAGATGATGTTCAAAACAGCTCCAGGTACCAAGATCATGAAGTATGATAAAAATGGTCAGGTTACTTCAGAGAAATACATTACGATGCCTCAAAAAGACATTGATGCAGGATACAGCAATCAAGATGACTACCGAATGAGCAGTGATGACTATTATAATCATGTTGTGAACATGTTTATGAATTGGCATGAACATGAAGAAGTCAAAAATGGCAATTGGCCAAGTACACTTGAAGAAGCGTTTGGAGTAGAAAAACAATATAGCTATCCATTATCTAAGGAAGATGCACAAAGTTTAACTGACTTTTTTCTGGATGTTTATGCACCAAGCAGAAGCGCTCGGAATAATTTAAGAGCCTTCGAAGGGTTTATCGTCAAAGGTCCAGAATATTTAACCGTGTTCAATGGGGAAACAGGTGAAGAAATGGATACCATCGATTACAAGCCAGAGCGACATGATGATGGACTCATGTGGGGAGATTATGCGATGGCTAGAATTGAACCTGGCAACCGTGTGGATCGATTCCTATCTACCGTTGCTTATCTAGATGGGGAAAAACCTTTTGCCGTATTTGCTCGTGGTTATTATACAAGGTCCAATCTTGTTACATACAGCTGGGATGGCAAAAACTTAAAAGAACACTGGGCCGTGGACAGTGGCTGGGCACCTATGTCTAACCCATTTAACGATAGTCCTCATGGCGTAGACGGTACGGATCCTGAATATGGTACTCTCACCACACAAGGAGCTCACTCCTTAAGTTCGGCTGATGTGGACGGTGATGGCAAGCAAGAAATCGTCTATGGAAGTGCCACGATTGATCATGATGGATCTCTATTATATAGTTCCATGGACGAGATGCCTGAAGGAAGCGCAATTCCTGGCGAGACTGCTAGACTTGGACATGGAGATGCTATGCATGTGACAGATATTGATCCGAATCGTCCGGGAATGGAGATTTATATGGTTCACGAAGGTGGAACTTGGGCACCTTACGGCTACTCACTACGAGATGCCAAAACAGGTGAATTGATATACGGAGGTTATACTGGCCGTGATACTGGCCGAGGAATGGTCGGAGATATTGATCCTGCCCAGCCTGGCTTAGAAACCTGGGCGAATACAGGTGTTGGCTTATGGACAGCAGCCGGTCAAAAACTAGGTTCTAGTGCCCCTGGTACAAACATGAACATCAAGTGGTCTGCAGATATGACGACACAGATTGTGGATGGTGCCCTTGAAGTTACTCCTACTATTCAAGATTGGAAAAAAGGGACCGTTCTCACCGCTGAAGGAACCAGAACAAATAACGGAACAAAAGGAAATCCAAGCTTAGTAGCTGATATTTTTGGTGACTGGAGAGAAGAATTGCTCGTACGCACTACCGATAGCTCTGCTATCAGAATGTACATGAGTACAGAGGTAACCGACCATAAATTATACACGCTCATGCATGATACTCAATATCGAGCAGAGGTTGCTAGACAAAGTACGACGTATAATCAGCCTTCCTATACAAGCTTCTACTTCGGAAGTGATACTGACTGGTCCAAGGTTCCAGCCCCAGAATTTATCATGCCTGGAGTCCTAAAAGCGTTAGAAATGGAGTTGGCTGAGCTCCAAGCGAACAAGGAGTTAACTGGTCCGCTAAGCAACCAGCTAGAAAACTCTCTTAAACAAGCAAACCATCATTTAGAAAAAGGCTCAGAGAACCAAGCAATCAAATTCCTGGAAAAATTCGTGAATGAAATCAACAAGAAGAACAATGAAACCTATCTTTCTTCTGCTGGGAAACTGAACCTGTCCAATAAAGCTCAAATCGTCATCTCCATGTTAGAAAACAATCATTAAATCTTAAAAAGACTCTTAACCTTTTTAGGTTGAGAGTCTTTTTATACCTAGGCTAATTGGCTCTGAAAAATATTCAACCCCAAGGTACGTTTACATTGATTTTTTCCGCTAATGTTTTGCTATGTTCTCTTCTTTTCTTTCGATTTTCCGCCCTCACCGGTGCACTTTCATTCATCATAATTTCCTCTTCACTTACAGGTTTTACATAAGGTACTGTCAGTGCTTTCCCTTCTTTAGAAAGGGCCACGAACGTTAGGAATGATGTTGCAGCCAATTGCCTTTCCCCTGTCATCAGATTCTCTGAGATCACTTTGACGAACACTTCCATAGAGGACTTTCCGACCCATGTGACATAAGATTCCAAGCAAACTGAATGATCCTTTTGGATGGGAAATAGGAAATCGACCGAATCGGTTGAAGCCGTCACGATCTCACATCGAGCATGTCTTGAGGCAGAAATGGATGCGACATCGTCGATCATGCTCATCAATTTCCCACCAAATAATGTCCCATGGTTATTGGTATCGAGTGGAAATACCCTGCTTGTCTTAATCACTCTGGACTGTGAACATGTTTTCGTTATTCTATCTGTCATCGTTCTTCCTCGCTTCTTCTTTTTGATTATTATACTCTAATTTTTGGCACGTACTATGCTCTGTTTTTATTTAAAAACAATTTCATGATATTTACACAACGTTAAAACTAACTTCATGTTCCTCTTTTATAATTAAATAAAATGAATCATCAAGGAGGAGTTCCAATGCGTAGTATGAAGAATTCTGTGATAGGGAACGTGGAAGGAATTTTGCGAGATTACGAGGATGGGTACAAATGGGAAGCTTTAGTAAGTGAATTAACTTACAGCGATCTAAAGTATCTCGTATCTTTAGCGAAAGAAGCCGAGCAATGTCAAAAAATACTTTCTGAAATAACAACGATTGTGAGATCATCAACTGAAAAAGAAACCTTAGAAAAAATAATGATTAAGTTATCGCAATCGTAAAAAGAACTCCCATTTAAGCGGTCAAATATAAAAAAGCTACCATGATTGGCAGCCACCCTTGATGGAATATTCGTTGTAACCGTACGCGTAGGAATCTATTACAAATTAACTGTAACGTGACTTACGAAGTTTTGCATCAAGGACAAGATTACCGAAAGGAATAAACGCAACAGCAAATGCCGAAGTGATCCATACAAAAGACCATCTAATTTTAATAGTGACATACGCAATCATAAACACATACATGACAAATAACATACCGTGAATGGAACCAACAAATGTGACTACTTCCGGAAAACCCGCGAAGTATTTAAGGGGCATAGCAATAAATATCAAGATGAGCAGAGATAAACCTTCTAACAGACCCATGAACCGAAATTTTGCGATTGGCGAGTTAAGCATCATTTTCCCTCCTGGCTTCTATTCCATACTCAAATATGTACTTCATAATTTAAAAATGACTTCCCCTTCCCCCAATGCCTATTATAACCATTTTTACCATTAGTAGATATATAATAACATGTCTGCACTATTATCACTGTTAAAAATAAATTAAAAAAACCAAAGCTCTGATTCCAAGCTTTGGTTCACTTTTCACTTATTTCTAGAACCTTTTCACATAGCAATCATAATCATTTGATAACTGCATTCCCATCATTTCGTATAAAGTCTTAGCCTGAACATTATCTGGTGCCGTCTCTAATTGTACAAAATGTGCATTTCTCTCTTTACAAAACTGAAAAACTTCCTGTATTAATGCTCTTCCTATGCCTTTCTTTCTATAGGTTCCATCCACATACAAATCATTTAGGATATACCCTTTTTTCATACCAACAGACGAAAAGGTTGGATACAGCTGCGCGAATCCAACTGCCGTTTCTCCCTCCAGCGCTAGAAAAATGACCGACTCTTGATTTGCTATTCTTTCTTGAATAAATTGTCTTGCGCCTTCAAGATTGCTAGTTTGTTCGTAAAACATCCGGTAGGCATTGAATAGTGGGGTTATTTGCTCTAGTGAAGTTATATCTGCCTTTATAAGATCCATTTTCCTCTTCCCTTCTTTTCACTAAATCTATTTATATCTTACAAGGAATCTGACATAATAAAAGGAACAGTTTTTATCAATTGCATATGTCAGTTAGGAGTTCTAGATGAAAGAGTTAGTCCTACAACTAAACGATAAGAGTCCTAAATATAAACAAACTTATGAACGAATTCGCTCCCTTATTGAAGATGGAGTGCTTCCAAAAGATACGAAGCTTCCGTCCATTCGTCAGTTAGCTATGATTTTGCATGTGAGCCGAAACACGACTCTTATTGCGTACGAACAGTTAGTAGCTGAGGGTTATATAAGAAGTGAAGAAAAAATAGGATACTTTGTCGAAGCGTTTGAGCCCATTGATTTACAGCAATTAATTCAATTAGAGAATAACCTTCGTACTAGCGAGACATCGATTAAAGTGAATTTTCATGCTGGAACCGTAGATCAACAGGCTTTTCCCTTAAAATCTTGGCGAAGATGTAGTAACGACGTCTTAAAGGAAGACATGATCTATACTTACGGAGATAATCAAGGGGATCCCCTTCTTAGAACTCAACTTTCTAGCTATTTACTTCAGTCAAGGGGAATCCAAACCACACCCGAAAACATCATCATCGGCAGCAGCACGCAGCAGCTTTTGATGCATTTGTCTCTTTTCCTTAAAAAAGATTTTTCTAGCATTGCAGTAGAAAATCCAGGCTATGACGGAGCTCGGGTAGTCTTTCAACTTCATGGATATCACCTTCATCCCATAGACGTCGGTGCAAAAGGACTATCGCTTGAAAAGCTTGAAATGACGGACTCCAAGCTTGTATACATCACTCCGTCCCACCAGTTTCCAACCGGTGTCACCTTACCTGTTCCAGAGCGGCAGCAATTACTGAAATGGGCAGAAACGCAGAATGGTTTTATTATAGAAGATGATTATGATAGTGAATTTCGTTACAAGCAACACCCGGTTCCAGCTTTATTATCTTTACAGCCTGGTGCGCGTGTGATTTACCTTGGTACTTTTTCAAAAGCATTTATCCCTTCGATTCGTTTAAGCTACATGGTACTGCCCTCTATCCTAATCAAACCTTATGTAAAGATATTCTCCGGACTCGAACAA
Organism: Robertmurraya mesotrionivorans; assembly: GCF_050971805.1. Lineage (NCBI taxonomy): Bacteria > Bacillati > Bacillota > Bacilli > Caryophanales > Bacillaceae > Robertmurraya > Robertmurraya mesotrionivorans. The sequence continues at coordinate 29,829 of NZ_JBPCCH010000009.1, forward strand.
GGTACCTCGAGCATACATCAGCGAACGATGGCACGCTTCATGGAACATGGGTTTTGGGATTCACATATACGGAAAATGCGAACCACATACAAAAGGAAGATGCACACACTTGTTACCTGCCTCAAGGATGCATTCGGAGAGAAGCTTGAAATCATCGGTTCTCAATCAGGTTTATATGTACTAATTAGATTTCGAGGACCAGCAAAGGAAGAACAATTGATTCAACAAGCTCTTTCACACGGAGTGAAAGTGTATCCTACATCCAATTACTATGTAACAAACCAACAGGGAACCTTACTAAAGCTTGGTTTTAGTAATCTATCAATCGAACAAATCCATTTAGGTGTGCAGTTGCTAAAACAAGCTTGGAGGTTTTAGGTATTTCTCCAAATATTTCCTCATTTAATAATAGTAGACCTTTTATAGAAATGAGGAAATTGCGATGTACAACCTCTATTGTCGAATGTACCAATTCGCCTATAAAACTGCTGCTCCCTTTTTTGATTGGAGAAAGCCTGAGCTTTTAGAAGGAGAAAACAGTCTGATCAAGCTTCCCCCACTCCTGAAACTGAAAGGAATTGGGAGCGTTTTAATTGTGACAGATAAAGGGATTACATCCATTGGATTGCTCGATCGTTTACTTGCTGGGTTAGAAGGAAAAGAAATTGACTATGTTATTTATGACGAAACCGTACCAAATCCAACGATTGAAAATATTGAAGAAGCTTTACAATTATATAAAGACCATCAATGTCATGGGATTATCGGCTTTGGTGGTGGCTCTCCGATTGACTGTGCAAAAGGAGTGGCTGCTCGAGTCGCACGACCAGGTAAAACGATACCTGAAATGAAGGGACAGCTGAAGGTAAGAAAGCCGACTCCTCCACTTATTGCAGTACCAACGACATCCGGTACAGGGAGCGAAGCAACGGTAGCTGCGGTCATTTCAAACAGTGAAACACACGAAAAATATGCCATTAATGACCATGTGTTGATCCCGGATCTGGCCATTCTCGATCCGATGCTCACAGTGAAGCTTCCCCCTCATATAACCTCAACGACAGGAATGGATGCGCTCACTCACGCGGTTGAAGCATACATTGGCAGAAGCAATACAGAGGAAACCATTCAATGCAGCAGAGAAGCGGTTCAATTAATTTTTGAAAATCTATATGAGGCGTATTCGGATGGATCGAATATTGTGGCTCGTAAAAACATGCAAAAGGCTTCGTATTTGGCTGGGATTGCGTTCACACGTGCGTATGTTGGCTATGTTCACGCCATCGCTCATACATTAGGTGGATTCTACTCAGTACCCCATGGCCTAGCGAATGCCATAATTCTCCCTTATGTGCTAGAGTATTATGGAGAGAGCGTGCATCAACCGTTAGCAGAATTAGCTGATTTGATCGGCATTACCACAGCAAACGAAACGGACTCTCTTAAAGCCCAAAAATTTATTGAAGCGATTAAAAAACTAAACCGGGACATGAATATCCCAAATACATTCGATTGTCTACTGAATCAGGACCTTCCGATCATGGTAGATCGTGCGTTTCGTGAAGCAAATCCGCTATATCCGGTTCCAAAGATATTAGACAAACACGATTTGTTCAGATTATATGAAATGATTAAGGAATAATTAGGAGCTGCACATATGGAGAACTACCACTCACTCATATTAAAACAAAAAGCGTTTTTCCGTTCAGGAACAACAAAAGAATTGGCCTATCGAATTCAGGCATTAGAACAACTTCGGGAGGCCATTCGTAAAAATGAACAATCCCTTCTTCACACCTTAAAAGAGGATTTAAATAAATCCGAATTTGAAGCGTACGCAACCGAAATTGGGGTCGTGCTTGAAGAAATTCGTTTTACTCTTAAGAATATAAGCGACTGGGTCAAGCCAGAAAAAGTAAAAACACCTGTTAGCCATATTGGTTCGACCAGCTATATTTACTCAGAGCCTTACGGTGTCGCTCTCATAATTGCGCCATGGAATTATCCGTTTCAGCTGGCGATTGCTCCACTAATGGGATCCATTGCTGCTGGGAACTGTGCGATTTTAAAGCCTTCGGAGTTAACACCCAAAACCTCTGCATTGTTAAGAAGGATGATTACTGAACTTTTTCCAGAAGAATATATTGCCGTAGTGGAAGGCGGAGTCGAAGCCAGCCAAGCACTTCTAGCAGAGGATGTTGACTACATTTTCTTTACCGGAAGCGTTCCTGTTGGAAAAGTCATTATGGAGGCGGCAGCCAAAAATCTGACTCCCGTTACACTCGAGTTAGGCGGAAAAAGCCCTTGTATCGTCCATCACGATGCGAATGTGAGGCTCTCTGCCAAACGAATTGCGTGGGGGAAATTTATTAATGCTGGTCAAACCTGTGTTGCACCTGATTACTTGTATGTTCATGAGAGCATAAGAGATGAGTTTTTACAGGAATTTCAGTTGGCAACTCATGAGCTGTATGGAGAAAAAGCACTTGAAAATCCTGATTACACGCGTATCGTGAGCAGACGACATTTTGAACGATTGCTAACCTTTTTGAATAATGGAGATACGTTCATGGGTGGTGCTTCAAATGAGGAAACACTAACGATTGAACCGACTGTTTTGACAGGAATCACATGGGATGATTCCATTATGCAGGATGAAATATTTGGTCCGATTCTACCTGTCCTTCCGTATCGCGAGCTTTCAGAGGTTATTGATGGTATACATAAACACCCGAATCCTTTAGCACTATATCTTTTCTCTGAGAATGAGAGCGTACAACAAGAGGTATTACATCATATTTCTTTCGGAGGTGGCTGTATTAATGATACCGTCTATCATCTCGCCTCTCCTTATCTGCCTTTTGGTGGAGTGGGCTCAAGTGGAATAGGGGCGTACCATGGAAAAGGAAGCTTTGATACGTTTTCTCATCGTAAAAGTGTTCTAAAGCAAACAACGAAATTTGATCTACCCTTCCGCTATCCGAATCTGAAGGATGGTTTGAAAAAATTAAAGTGGTTTCTGAAATAAAAGGAATAAAGCCTTTACGCTTATTGTGCGTAAAGGCTTCCCAAAATCGCATTATCAACCCGTTTGGCCGTACCCTTCTTGTTGTCCACTAGAAAAAAGTAGCTCATGAATAGAAACCAATCGGATGTCAAACTTATAATTTCTATTGCGTATCTCTACCATTCCGTTCTTGTAATCGTGCATAATTATGTAATCTTGATTTCTATGTACGACCTTTGTTCCTTCCAAAGAACATCCCCTCCTAGTTGATAAAATGAGATTTCTTAGATATATACCCTTTATACTATTTGTTAAACATTTTTATAAAATAAAATCTATTATTTTATAAAAATTATTGGATTCATTTTATATGTATTCTTTGAATGATTGGTTTTATCCTTTTTTTATTCTTAGAGTTATATTTTATAGTGAGTGAATTGGCGGTTGGTTTTACGTTAGTTTACATAATAATATTATAGTTAATTTTTTTGTTGTACCGGCCGTTTTCCTTGTGTTCACATTTTATTCAATAAGCTTTTAACACTTTGTGAAAAATATCACAAACCTATGTTTTTCTATATAGCCACGGTGTATATTATGAATATAGAAACACAAAAACATTTATTCGAAAGAAGGAATCATTTATGTTTAATCAATTATTAAGAGAAAACAAGATTGTTGCTGGTCTTTTGACAGTTTTACGTGTATACCTCGGGTTTGCTTGGATGACCGCTGGCTGGGGAAAATTAACTAGTGGTGGCTTTGATGCTGCAGGATTTTTAAAAGGAGCAATCGCTAATCCAGTAGCAGGTCCAGATGGTATTGTGTATGGTTGGTATGTATCCTTCCTAGAAGGCGTCGCATTACCAAATATTGATTTATTCAACTTCTTAGTACCTTGGGGAGAGTTCTTAGTTGGTTTAGGTTTAATCCTTGGATGCTTTACAACTGCAGCTGCCTTTTTCGGAGTATTAATGAACTTTGCTTTCGTCCTTGCTGGAACTGTATCTCATAACCCAACGGATATTCTAATGGGCTTCGTTCTTATCGTAGCTGGTTACAATGCAGGAAGATTTGGTTTAGATTATTATGTACTGCCTATCATCCGCAAAGCATTTAACAAAAAAACAAATCCACTTCATCAAGAAGCATAATAAGAAAATCCCTTACTGATTCGTAAGGGATTTTCTTATTTCTTCAGTTAGCTTAAAAACATTCGTTTTAGGTTCATAAAACCATTCATTATACCAGCATCTCTTCCCATTCTGTTACGTTGATTCCTAATAGGTCTCAGCCGCTGCATAAATATTTCGTCACACACCCGATGTGACCCATAGCGACGAAGACAGTCGTCATGCTTCATACAAAGTGCGTCCAATTGATTGACGGGACGGCCTGGTCCACTACAACCAGGACCACAATAACGATAACCTGGGTAACAAGGCACGTCATCCCCTCCTTATTTTCATGTTACTCTCAGTTTATGTATCTCCCCGTTTTTTGTATGGAGGGATGTCCAACATACAATAGGAGTCCTAAAATATTTTTAGGACTCCTTCTAATATTATATCTTAAACTTTCTAACGAGCTCCTGAAGGTTTTCGGCCATTTCTGATAGTGATTTGGCTGATAAGCTTACTTCTTCAAGAGATGCGAGTTGTTCCTCAGTGGACGCCGCCACATTTTCTGAAGAGGACGCGTTTTCCTTTGCGATTTCAGATAATTCATAAGATGTGTCTGTAACATTTTTGATTTCTGCTGTAATTTGTTCCGCTATTTGTGATACTTCTTCAATTTGAGGCGCCATGACTCTTACTCCATTTAAAATCTCGTCAAACTTCTCAATCGTTTTATTTGATACAAGAATTCCGTCTTGCACACTCTTTGTTGCGAGCTGCATCGTTTCTACCGATTTCTCGGTATCTTCTTGGATCGCTTGAATTAGTTCGGCTATTTTGCTTGCTGAGCTTTGAGATTGGTCAGCGAGTTTACGGACTTCATCAGCCACTACTGCAAATCCTTTCCCTTGCTCACCAGCTCTTGCTGCTTCGATTGCAGCATTTAACGCTAACAAGTTCGTTTGATTAGAAATATCACTAATCACACCAATAATCTCATTTACTTGCTTCGAACGGTCATAAAGTGATTTAATAATCACATCTGAACTTTCTACTTGCCTATGAATCTCGTTCATTTGTGCTACCGTATGTTGAACCGACTCTCCACCTTCTTCAGCATGTTTCACCGCTTGTTGTGTTAGTGCATTTACTTGAATAAAATTGGTTGTCATTGTTTCCATACCTTGACTAATTTCATTCATCGTACTTACCGTTTTATCGATTCCGATTGTTTGACTTTCCGCACCACTTGCCACTTGTTGGATAGAGTATGCAACCTGTTTGGTAGCGATCGTTGTTTCATCAGATGATGCCGTTAATTCTTCTGCTGCAGCCGCTACTTGCTCTGTGTTCATATCCACTTGGGTAATGATTTCTTTTAGATTGTTAGTCATATTTCTAAACGAAACAGCCAACTCTGTAATCTCATCCTTGCCTTTAACTTCAATCTCGTGTGTTAGGTCCCCTTCGCTTATCGCCAATGTACTGCCAACTAAACGACGAATTGGTTCTACAATGGAACGGATGATTAAGAACGTTACGACCGTACCGATTATTAGAGCAATCACCACGGTGATTAATGTCTTATTAAAAATTGGTGAGGCACTATCTTTTATTTCACTAGTATACATCGTGCCACCGATTTTCCAGCCTGTAAGTTCATTTGTTGTAAAGCTCATCTTTTTATCTTGGGAGTCTAATTCATATTCAAACTCACCTTTATTGCCTTCGTACATTTTTTGATAATAAGCTTGCTCCATGACGGTTCCAGGTTCTACCGTTGGGTGGTAAATCATATTCTTTTCTCTTCCAAGAAGAATAACATAGCCTTCATTTCCAATTTTAATTTTACTTGCTGACTGTGTGATATTCCCAATCATTAAGTTAATTCCGATAACACCACTGCCGTCATCTGTAGTTCTTGCTACAGTAATGACCATTCCACCTGAAGAAGCTTCATACGGATCCGTAATGATTACCTGCCCTTTATTCGCCATGGCTTCTTGGTACCACGGACGTTGTCGAGGGTCATAATCTGCAGCTAGTTCTTTTCTTGGATTTTGAATCATCAAACCGTTCGTTGTCCCTAAAAAGATACTGACTGTTTCAGGATGAAGGTTGGTATATTGTTCTAATTTTACACGTAATTGTGGACTATCCTCACCATTAACCAACTCAGAAGTGACCATTTTTGCAAACGTTTCTGCATCATGTACTTTTAGGCTAATGGAACTTGTAATAAATGAGTCTAGTAACATAATACTTTCTATGGAAGTAGACATCATTTGTTTTTCGATTTCCTGCTTTGCACTTGAATAAGCAAGTGTACCGATAATCGTTGATGGTAATAAAAGAATACCTAGCGAAAACAATATTAGTTTCGTTCTAATTTTTAGTGATATGAATTTTTTCAGCAAGTAAAACCCTCCAAGATGATCTTTTTTAATAATGTCACTATGTATATCGGTTTAACTTCTACAATTATAAGTTTAATTTTTTCCAAATTGTGAAAGGGAGGTTCGTGAAATGACACAGCCAAACAAACGACCATATAACTATCCATTAATGACCAGCATCTTATTCTGGTGTGGTTTAGTCGTGTTATGTAGCATGTACGTGACCATCCCTTTAGCGACCGTATTAGTTGATACTTTTCACAAAAGTATGACACAGGTGGCTTGGCTCGCAAGTTCCTATTCCATTTGTTATGCAGTTGGATGTTTACTTTACGGTCCATTTTCCGATCGTTATGGACGAAAAGTGTTTTTAGTTACGAGCATTAGTCTTTTAACAGTGATCACCTTTGCTATAGGTTTTGTAGACAATTTTTACATTTTACTGATACTGAGGGGGTTACAAGGACTTATTTCTGCAGCCTTTGCTCCTATCTCTTTGGTGTATGCAGGGGAAATGTTTCCACCAGAAAAAAGGTTAACAGCTGTTGGATTTGTCAGTTCGGGGCTTTTAATGGCTGGAGTGGTGGGGCAAGTGTATAGCGGACTAGTCAATGAACTCTGGGGCTGGCAGGCTATATTTTTCCTGCTAGGAATTCTTTATTTCCTTACACTTGTACTAATTATTCTCTTTTTACCAAAGGATGAGATGACCAGACCTCATGTACGAATGCTTGAAGCTTTCAAAAAAATGACCTTATTAGGAAAAGAAACACAGCTTCTACTCGCCTTTTGTATTACATTCTCTCTACTGTTATCATTAGTTGGTATGTATACGATTCTAGGAAGCTATCTGTCAAATCAGTTTGGTCTAACAGAAAAAGAAATCTTATTAGTTCGTGCCGCTGGTATCATAGGAATGCTATTATCACTATTTGCCGGAAGACTTGCACAAAAACTAGGAACCACTATAATTCTGAAAATAGGGTTGGCTCTTGCTGCTGCTGGATTGTTTGGAATAGGAGTAAGTCCATCCCTCTCGTTAATTATTTTTGCCAGTATCATTTTTGTATTAGGAATTGCGACAGCCAATCCGATTGTTATCTCCATTGTTAGCCAACTAGCCGGACATGCCAGAGGCAGTGCCGTTTCATTCAATGCCTTTATTTTATTTGTTGGTGCGAGTACTGGACCTATTTTAGCATTGACCCTAATAAATACTGGAGTTTACGTGTTATCCTTTAGTGTATTAGGCTGTATATTATTGGTCAGTTTTTTCTTATCCTTCTTTATAAAATTGACCTCTTCAGCACATGTTACGGTCACACCAAGTAATTAATATTTGTTATATTAGAGTTAATAAACACTATCAGTCATGAAAAGGAATGAGAACATGTTTTCAAAAAGAATTACTCATCAAGAGGACTTACAAAAAGCTTGTTCCATTAGAGAAAAGGTTTTTGTTGAGGAACAAGGTGTGCCACTAGAGGAAGAGTTTGATCAGTTTGATACTTTAGAGGCAGATTGTGAACATATTTTAGTATATTATCAGGAAGAAGCCGTAGGTACTGGACGCGTAAGATTTGTCGGCCACTTTGGCAAATTAGAAAGAATTTGTATATTAGAAGATTACCGGAAATATGGACTAGGAAAAATAATTATTTCAGCACTGGAAGAGACCGCTCTTGAAAAAGGCATGACACATGCAAAATTGCACGGACAAACACAAGCAGAAGGATTTTATAAAAAACTGGGATATCACACAGCCTCCGATGTTTTTCTGGAAGCAGACATCCCTCACGTTTTAATGATAAAAAATTTAACGAAATAATTGCTTTCAACAAGGAAAAAGCGTATTGCTGTGGTCTAAGCAATACGCTTTCTTATTGACGAGGGGCGAATAAGATAATGGAAGCACCTAGTAAGCATATTGCAGCCCCTACCCAATCATATAAATCAGGTGTTTTTTTATCAACTCCCCATCCCCATAGCACAGAAAGCACGATGAACACTCCTCCATAGGCGGCGTAGACTCTGCCAAAGGAAGGAAAGGATTGAAATGCAGCAATCACACCATAAAGAGCTAATGCGATTCCACCAGCTATTCCCCAATAAGCAGGCTTTCCCTCTCGAAGCCAAAGCCAAATTAAGTAGCCACCGCCTATTTCAGCTACTCCTGCACATATAAACAAAATGATAGCACTAATGATTGAAACCACTTCCTGTTTGTTTGTTATGAATTCTTATTATATTTCTTTTCATAAAATTACCACAGGCACGAAACTACTTCAACGGAACATACCCCGATCTCTCAACAATTTCCTGACCCTGCTCTGATTGTATCCATTGAATAAACTCTACAAGATGAGGGTTTTGACTGTTACCTGTAATAGCGAAGAAATTGGCGACAATTGGATACGTTTCGTTCTGAATATTTTCTTTTGTCGGCAGAAAACCATTAACGGCAATATTCTTTATTTTCCCATTCTGCACCATCTCCTCAGAAAAATGTCTGAAAGAGTAACCGATAGCGTTCGAACGGTTTTGATAATTACTCGTTTCCCGAATGATGCCTCCCATACCTGAGACGATATCCTTCGATGGCGGATCCATGATGGGTGTGTCCCCCATAAAATTGATTAACGCTGATTGACTGCCACTTCCTTCTGGTCGTTGGAAGGCTCGGATTTGTTCGTCTTTCCCTCCTACTTCCTTCCAATTGGTGATTTCTCCTGTATAAATTCCTTGAATCTGCTCAACAGATAGCTCTTCCACTGGGTTGTCTTTATGAACGAAAAACACAAACGCTTCTCTTCCAATGGGGGTTAATGTCAATTCCACTCTTTGAAGTCTAGCGTAGTCCATCTGTTGGTCCGACGGATGAGCCATGAAAACCATATCAACATCACCATTAACTAAACGCTCGAACGCATAACTCGTTTGAGTCGAAACAACTTCACTTTCATCTAATGAATAATCTTTTTCCGGGTAAACGGCTTGAACAAATCCCGCATATACCGGATAAAGGGCAGTCGCCCCATCAAGTGTTGGAAGATTTTCTTCAATTTGAAGCGTTGAAGCTTCATCTAAGGTTACAACCTTTGAGTTTTCAACAAACGGGCGATATTGAGATAAATCCACATCTTGCGTACTTACCACTTCCAGACTTTTTAAATAATATTGATATCCTTCAAAGCCCCCCACCGTACACACAGCCAGAGCAAGAAACCCGATAGAAATTCTTTTCACTACCTTTTTCTTTAATTGATCATAAATACCGAGGATCGAGATAACGATCAAACCAAGTACCACGATCGGTGTAAAAATAGGATAAAACTCCGATGATCTTGAAATTGCTAGAATGATAGTTCCATAGAATCCAATAAATCCAAAAACGAAAACAACAACCATCGCTCCAAATAACTTCATAATTCCCTCCCTATAAACAAATAGTGTATTTTTACACTAATTATAACTATATTTCCAATTGAAGGGAAGGTAATTTGGAAAATTTTATAAACAATTATAAGACCTTCCAACTAATTGCTGTTGGAAGGTCTTTTACTCCAATATTTTCTTTCTTAAAAGAACTTCAATCTCCTCAGCTGGAAGTGGCTTACTAAAGAAATATCCTTGCGCTAAAAAACAGTTATTTTCTTTTAAAAAGGACATTTGTTGTTCATGTTCTACTCCTTCAGCAATAACTTGAAAACGTAACCGGTTGCCAAGTTCGATAATTGTTTTTACGATCACTTCTCCGTCTTCATGCTGATTGATTTCATCAATGAATGATTTATCAATTTTTAATTTATGAATGGGAAAACGTCTTAAGTAGTTTAGCGAAGAATATCCCGTCCCAAAGTCATCTATTGCAAAGTTTACCCCTAGTTCTTTAATTTCTTTCATAATGCTTAACGCCTGATCAACATTGCTAGTTACACTTTCGGTAATTTCCAGTTCGAGATATCTCGGGGGTAGGTCCGACTCCTCTAGTATCTGATTGATGGAAGAAACAAAGTTTTTCTCTCGAAATTGTAAGGGAGACACATTAACTGATACACTATCAATCGGTAAACCCATGTCAATCCATTGCTTACACTGAGTACACGCGGTTTTTAATACCCACTTTCCAATCGAGAAAATGAGACCTGTCTCTTCGGAAAGTGGAATAAATTCTGCTGGAGAGATAAAACCATATTCAGGGTGCTTCCACCGAATCAATGCTTCTAATCCAATGATTTGATTAGATACAAGGTCTACCTGAGGTTGATAATAAAGGCTCAATTCATTATTGCTAATAGCATTTCGCAGCCCAATTTCTAATTCCATTCTCCATCGATGACTAAGATTCAGAGAAGAAGTGTAATATTGATAATTATTTTTTCCATTTTCCTTTGCATTGTACATAGCAATATCCGAATTTTGGATAAGTGCCTCTACATTTTCTCCATCCTTTGGATAGACACTTATTCCGATACTTGTTGATATGAACATTTGTCGGTCTTTGATTACAAAGGGAGAGCCTAACATAAAAATGATTTTTTCTGCTGTTTCAGACACTTTAGACCGTTTATCAGTTTCAAGTACAATAATAAACTCGTCCCCTCCATAACGGAAGATTTTCCCTTCCTCACCTATAGAGTTCGTTAGTCTTGTAGAAACCTTTTGCAATAATAGATCTCCAAAACTATGTCCATACGTATCATTGATCATCTTAAAACGATCTAAATCCAAAAACATTACAGCAAAGGTTTGTCCGCTCTTTTCGTTTCTTGTTACCGCTTCGCTTAAATGCTCATATAGAAGATTGCGGTTGGCCATCCCAGTTAATGAATCATAGTATGCTAATAATTGAACTTGTTCCTCTGCTTTTTTTCGTTTCGAAATATCTCTTATTATGACTTGAACCGCTTCTTCTCCTTCATATGTTGTTAAAAACGCCATCATATCCGTAAAAATTACTGTACCATCTATCCTAAGGATACGATATTCACTAATTTCTGATATCCCCTTTTTCACTTGTTTCATTTTTTCAATAGCCTGGCTTAGGTCCTCATGATAAATGAAATCTAGCACATCTCTCCCAATGACTTCCTCAGGATTATGAGCTCCTACTAACTTTACTCCTGCTTGGTTAACATAGAGGATTTTTCTATTTTTATGAATCAATGTTGTTTCTGGAGAAAATTCGACAAGTTTCCTGTACCGTTCTTCACTTTCTAATAGATCTCTTTCTACTTTGTCACGTTCGGTAATATCTTGAACAAGAACGACATAACGGCATGCATCCTTTTCGTCAGAGATGGACACACCTTTTCCTGCAAGAAGAATGGTTCTACCACTTTTATTCTTTATTTTAAATTTTATTGGAATATTATAATTTTCTTGGATATAGCTGTACCTTAATTTTGTTATCTCTTCTTGGCTAAATATTTCTTTTACTGTTTTTCCTATGTAATCCTGTGGATGATAGCCAACAATAGATTGGAGCGATGGAGAGATGTACTCCAATTTGCCCTGCTGATCAATCACCAATATTAAATCAGAAGCATTTTCTACGATTAGCCTGTAATAACGCTCCTCTTTAATAATATCTTTAATCATTTTTTTAAATAAATTATAAAAAACAAAACCGCTTAATATGATAAAAGCCAAGCCTTTTGACGTATTCATCCATTCAGGTATATAACTTAGGTTCCTCTTGAAAATATAATCGGATAATAAAACCCACAAGCTGCTTAGGGTGATATAAAAAATGACAAAGTTTAATGCTGCTTTCTTTGCTACTCCCCAATCCTTCCACATTCAAACACCATTTCCCTTCACAAACCCCAACGTATATTTTCTATTATTTGTATTAACTCTTTAATAATGCAAAAAACTGGATAGACCTATAACAGGTCCATCCAGCTTTAAATTATTTCATCAAAGATTCTGCAAGTTCACTTAATACATTAGCTTGCTCTTCTGTAAACGCTTTACCACTCTGTGCATTCACTTGGTTCATAAATGCTTTGAGCTGACCGTTGTGAGCAGAAGTGTTTCCTTTAGCTTCTGATTCTTTAGCAGCCATCAACTTCGATTCAAAGGAGTTAAGGTCTTCAGTGCTTCCATTCGCTGTTAGGAATTGACCTGTCAAGCTTGTTAATCGATCATAATCAACAATCACCACAATGTTGATGGATTGACTCGAACGATTTCCAGCCACATCCACTGCTTCAGCAGAGAACGAATGAGAACCTAGTCCAAGCTCATAGGCAGGTTTTGAGATTTTAACATCCGTAGAAGTATCGACTCCTGATAGTGCGTCTTCTGCTTTAGAAGTGATGTCTACCATCTGGTCTACCCCAAATTCTGCTCCATCCTCAACAGAGAATGTAATCTTTGGACCTGTTTGATCTAGGTTAATCTCAATGGACTTCTTGTCTTCTACATTTCCAGCTTTGTCCTTACTCCAATAGCTAAGAATAAACTTTCCGTCTGTTTCAATGGTTACTGTGTTCCCTACTTGTGCTTCACCGTCATTTATTGAATAGTATGTGGCTTCCACACCTGATTTGTTATCATCGGCCGTAAGATGAACAGTAATTGGTTTATTATACCACTCATTTGTTGTGGACCCTTCCACTTCTGCAGTGGTTTCAGGTGCGATTTTATCAGCTACTTCCACGATACTAATACTTGGTGCTGGTGGAGTTTTCATCCCTTCACCAAGGAAGAAGCTTGTATGTGGAGGCTGGTTGTAACCCACGTTTTGCCACGCAATCGATAATCGATATTGTGGGTCGTGCATAAGCGTGAAAATTCGATGATCCGTTTTTTCAGTAGTCATGTACACACGTAAGGCACTGCTATCATCTGTACGCCAAATAATTTCTTCACGCCAGTCACCAAATAAATCAGCTTGAAGAGTTGGAGTTCCTTTTGTACCATTATTGGACTGAGTACCTTCGGCTGTTAACAAATTGACTAATTTGTTTTCTTTATAGTCCCATTTATCAATTGTACCAACACCTGTTTTTGTTTCATCGTTCCATTTGTGGTCCGACAATTCACGGAGTAGATCTCCATCCCACCATATGGCAAAATTAGAGCTAGGAATACTGTCAGAGATTTTTTCTCCCGTAGACGTATAAAGTCCACCTACCCGACTATTCCACGCACCTGAGATTGCCCACGCTTCTGTACCACTATGTCTTGGATCAATATCAGCTGCCAATCCTCTGCCTGTATCTTCACCGGTTTTCACGCCCCATAGGATTTCTCCTGTTTCTACATCGCGCATGTCAAAACCATATGGTGAGTCCTTATGTTCTTGAACAGCGAAGGCTTCTAAGCCAGGTCGATCAGGAATTAAATCACTCACATGAAGGGCATCTCCATGGCCCAATCCTGTGTTGTACAGACCTTTTCCATCATCATCAATGACTATCTGTCCGTAAACGATTTCATCCTTTCCATCTAGATCTACGTCATTTACGCTCAAGCTGTGGTAGCCTTGACCTACATAGCTCCGATATTCTTCTTGATTTGTATCAAACGTCCATTGCTTAGTTAATTTTCCGTCTTTAAAGTTATAGGCAGTAAGTACGGTTCTTGTGTAATAACCTCTAGCCATCACGATGCTTGGTGTTTCTCCATCCAAATACGCAACAGCTGCAAGAAAACGGTCTACACGGTTTCCGTAACTATCTCCCCAAGAAGCCACATCTCCACGAGGTGGTTCATAATCCGTTGTAACAAGTGCCTTCCCTGTTTGCCCTTCAAATACGGTTAAATATTCCGAACCTTGAAGCACATACCCTGTGCTGTTACGATGATCAGCGTCCGCTCTTCCGATGACATTCCCCATGCCATCAATCGTTCCGTCAGCTGTTTTAAATGCAATTTCACTTTTGCTATCACCGTCAAAGTCATATACTAAAAACTGAGTATAATGAGCACCTGCGCGGATATTTTTTCCTAGATCGATACGCCATAAAAGCGTTCCATCCATTTCATAGGCATCGATGTATACATTTCCTGTATAACCAGATTGAGAGTTATCCTTGGAATTGGTTGGATCCCATTTTACAACCAATTCGTACTCTCCATCACCATCTAAGTCACCAACACTCGCATCATTTGCTCGATAAGAATACGGATCTCCAAGCGGTGTGACACCATCTGCTGGTTTTTTTAATGGAATATCAAAATGGTTGTTACTAAGTACTTTGATATTTCGTGCAACCTTATTTTCTTTTCCATCCAACACAGAATGAATCTCGTAGATAGAATCTACTGTTCCTTCTTTATCAAGAAGGTTCGTACTTGTTGTGATTGGTTTTGAGGTAATTTTCTTACCATCTCGGTAGACGGTAAAACCGATGCTTTCTGGATCGGTTCCAAGCATTCTCCAGCTAACAAGCACTCCCTCTTCTGTTTTTACAGCTGCTGGTGCACGATCTAAATCCTCCATCTGTCTCTTCAACTTTGTAACGGCTGGTGTTTCTATGCTTTCAGAAAGCTCAGATACTCCTCCTGCATTGACAGCTGCTACTTTGTAGAAATATGGAATGGTGGTTAAGACCGTTTCATCCTTAAAAGAAGTCTGTTTTGTTTTCCCAATAAATTCGTACGTTCCATTTTGTTTCTTCGAACGATATACATTATAAGAAACGGAACCATCTACTTGATCCCAAGAAATAGTTACATCATTTTTATTTACCTCGCCAACCTTCAAGTTCATCGGAGTGCCAGGAATAGGTTGATTCGGATCAATCATAGCAACCTTTAACGGGATAGAAGGAACAGTTTCCACATTGGCGTGATCAACAGTTGTCACTGTGTATTGATATTCCATTCCTACATCCACCGTTTGATCGGTAAAAGCATTCGAAGTCGATGTCCCAACTTTTACATAATCAGAAGCTCCTTCTGTTTGACGATAGATATTGTATTCTTTTGCTTCTTCCACTGTATTCCAAGTGAGGGAAACAGAAGGGGTGTCGGCATTTAAGGAAAGTTCTTTTACGGCCACTCCTGATGGTGCAGCTAATATCGGAGTGATTTCAAGTCCGTTAACAATTCCCGTTGAACCTCCAAAAGCAAAATTCATCTGTCCATCTTTTACTGAAACCTCAGGAACAATTTTACTTGTGAAATTTCTGCTAGGTGCTGAGATTTGCCCAAAATCTTGACCTTCAATCTCTAACGTTGTTCTTGCGCTACCTAGCATATCACCTACATATACTTTCACCGAATAGAGCCCATTCGGTACGTCAACATTGAATTTCCAGCCTACACTAAAATAGCCAAGCCAATCTCGAATGACATCTCCACCAGATGAACGATCTCGCCCGATCATACCTGTTGAATTAACTATTCCATACCCTCGTTCTGGTGTATAAAGAGTAGAAAGATTAACTCCCGTATATCCTTCAGCTATAACACTTCCAGCTAGGCCAAAGTCATATTTCATCGTGGCTGCTTTTGTTGTAATGCTTACGCTTTCAGATTGTTCCGATTCACCTTTTCCATTAACAGCTGTTACAACTACTTGATATGTTTTTCCTTCTTCCATTCCAGAAATATTTAATCTTGGAAGAGTAGACGTACCAACTAGCGTGTATTCTCCATCGCCTTCTAGCTTTCTATAAATCTTGTAAATATCTGCGCTCTCTACTTCATTCCAAGTTAATTTTGCGCCTGCATTACTAATGCTACTTGCAATAACCCCAGTTGGTTTGTTAGGAACTTGAGCTGGTGGCTCAATATCTTGAACATACGATGACAATGAGTTATTTAAATCTTTGATCCCACCAGAGACAAGTCGCGCTAGCTGAATCGCCCCGTACTCCTGGAAATGCGTATTATCCTGTGAGCCATTAGGGAATGCCTGGTAGATCCCTGGTTCCGTATGTAGGAATACTGATAAAGTCCCCTCAGGTCCGATAGAATCATAGTAAGCCACACTTAGTGTACTCAAATCGACTAAGTCAACGTCTAACTCTTCTGCTACTTCCTTCATCCCTTGCACATATTCTGGGAAACTAACATTGAATTTTCCAGTTTCTGCGTTAAAGTCACGACGCCCAACAGGTGTAACAAGAATAGGTGTTGCTCCTCGTTGACGAGCACCATTTACATACGTCTTTAAATAATTTTTATAATCAGGAACTGATGCATATCGTTCAGGTCTACTGATTGTAGCATCGTTGTGTCCAAACTGAACAAGGAAGTAATCCTCTGGTTTAATCTCTTGAAGGATGTCGTCCAGTCTTCCCTCGTTAATAAATGATTTCGTACTTCTTCCACCAATCGCATGGTTTTTAAAGCTCACATCATCGGTAAAATAACGGGAAATCATCTGACCCCAACCAGCTTCAGGCTTCCAGTATTCATCATACGTTTGAACCGTTGAATCACCGGCAATATAAACGTTTGGTACGTCTGCTGCTGATCGTTGTGGTAGCTTGGAAATAACTATCGCATTGATCTTTGGCGTATCTCCAGTAAACTCAAAGCTTACTTGTTCATCTACTAAGGCAAGATTAAAAGTACGCTCAATATACTCACCTTTTGCAACGTTTGTATTTTGCACCTTTTGAATATTTCCGGCCATAACTCCTACGCTTGTTGCTTCGTCTGTGTCACCAGCGATCACCGTAATACTATAATCTCCTGGCTCAAGATCGACTTGAAAGGTTGTTCCAACAGCCGAAATGAAATCAGACTTTAGTTCATCCGATGTGTTCCGATCGGTACCAGTTACCTTCGTTGAATCTGCAAAACCGTATGCTAATTCCGATGTATAGGCAGTTTCGGGCGTAACCTGAGTATAACCGCTCATTGTCGCACTATCTTTTGTCCCAAAATCAAATTTCTTCACAATGGCTGATTCCTCTTCTGCCGCACTGACTCCTTGAGAATTTAAAGGAATACTGCATACTACCATTAACACACTTAAAACAATAGAAATAATTCCTTTGCCCTTACTCTTTGTAATCAATAAGCTTCCTCCTTTATTTTTCTTATTGATTGTGTCAATCTTGCGATGTATGTATTTCACCTCCATACTGAAATCGCTTACACGTAGAATTGTATTTATTTTCAGAAAATTATTGTAGTCAAAAAACAGGTCTCTTTGTTTAAAAAACAGATTTCCACCCCTAAAGCAATAAAAAAGGGTAGGTTACAGAAATGTAAAATATATACATTTCATTTCATTTGTTCTTCTCGTGAACCTAAATGACTGCATTTACCAACTATCGATTGTAAATACTATATGTGGAGGTGAAAATGTTGAGTAAAAAGACTGGTACAAAGATTCATTTTATCCTGCTACTAATTGTTTTTGCTGTGTTAATTTGGTCGGCCATTAAACCTGTTGGATATGGAATATGGACAATGGAAGTACTCCCTGCGGTTATTGGACTCCTTGTTGTGATAGCTATCTATAAAAAATTTCAACTCACAACCCTTTCCTATTTATTAATTGCTATTCTGTCCATTTTCACGTTTATAGGAGGGCACTATACCTACTCTGAAGTCCCCCTTTTTAATTGGATTAAAGATGATTTTCATTTTGAGAGGAATCACTATGATCGGTTCGGTCATTTCCTTAAGGGACTTTTGATCATTGTTATTAGAGAAATCTTACTCCGAACTTCACCACTGCCAAAAGGAAAATGGCTAACTTTCCTATCCTTAAGTGTAGCCCTTGCTATTGCGGCCTTATATGAAATCATTGAATGGCTCGTTTCAATCATCACGCATGGTGGAAAAGCATCGAAGGATTTTTTAGGCACTCAAGGTGATATATGGGATTCTCAGTGGGATATGTCTCTTACCCTTGCAGGCTCAATCATTGCTTTGGTTCTCCTTTCTAGTATCCATAACAAATACTTGAGGAAAAAGTCTGATGGATAACCAGTCATCTATTTTTTCCTTTGGTTAACTATCTGAAGTAAGGAGGACATGATATGAGGAATAAATTAGAGATGAATATCTTGAAAGCTTTACTAGTCATCAGTGTAGGGTTGTTCATTAACTTAATAAGGAAACCTCCTATTAAAGATTGGTTGCTTGTATTTTTTCTAAAAAGTTACTTCGCTACCTTTATTGATAACTTACTTGTAAGAAAAGGGTTTCTAAAATATCCTGTGAATCTAATCAGCGGGTTTGATATTAGTGTTTTATTTAGTTATATTCTATTTCCGATCTCATGCGTGTATTTCAACCAAATCACGAAGTCGTCTAGCGTATTTGACATATTAAAAAAATGCCTTTATTTTAGTGTTCCATCCGCCGTAGTTGAACACTTTCTCGAAAGAAATACAAAATTAATATCCTATAAAAAATCTTGGAATTCTTTTTATAGTTTTCTGTCTATCGCCTTTAGTTTTCTTATTGTTCGCGGGTTTATGGGGATGATTAGAAATTTATCTAGAACTCAAGCACATCATGAAAAACTTTAAAATAATTGTAATACTTTAGGAAAAGGAGAAGATATTTGTGAAAAAATACTTACTAGTAATCATCGTAGTTTTAATGGCCCACTCTACTTGTTTATTTAGTTCTGAGGTGATAGCAAAGGGATCTGAGAGCAGGCAGAATCAGTGTTATAGTCCTGCAGCAGTTAAATTAAAGGAAGATATACGGAGACTTTGGATTGACCATACAATTTGGACAAGAGACTATATAATAAGTGCCGTAGAAAACCTTGATGATAAGGATAAGGTACTAGCTAGGCTATTGAAAAATCAACAAGATTTAGGGAATAGTATAAAACCCTATTATGGGGAGGAAGCAGGAAATAAGCTCGCTGAATTGCTAACAGATCACATTGTCATCGCAGGGAAAATAGTAGACGCAGTAAAGAGCGGAAATGAAACAAATACTAAGAAATATAATTCAGAGTGGTATAAAAACGCTGATGATATTGCCGAGTTTTTAAGTAAAGCTAATCCAAATTGGTCTGTTAAAGATTTAAAAGACATGTTGTATATGCATTTAAAATTAGTTGCTGATACACTTGAAGCAAGAATAAATAAAAATTGGGAAGCTGACATTATCGCTTTTGATAAAGGCGAAGATCATATCATTAAAATGGCTGATGCACTAACTGAAGGCATCATAAAGCAGTTCCCAGATAAGTTTTAACCAAAATCGAGAGGTTTAGGATTACTAAGCCTCTTTTTTCATGTGTTAAATAACAGCGACCACTGCATAGTCCAACCGTGATGATGTCTGATTATGTTTAAATACAGAGAAATCTTTGACCTCGTTTTTGAAAAAAATTATAGGGTAACAACAATATAAACAGCTGTTCCCCACATGACGATTGCTGAGATTTTATTTAAGACCAATAAGAAGCGACCTGTTTGATCAAGCCTTCCTGTCATTCTTCCGCCAATTCCTAAGCCAAGGAACCACAACCATGAGACAAGTATACACGAAATGGCAAATGCTGTTTTTTCCACACCTAAATAGGCTAAGGAGCTTGTTCCAATCACTCCAATGGTATCTAAAATAGCATGAGGATTTAGTAAAGATACCGACATAGCAAAAATAACTTGTTTTTTCGGAGAAAACGATATTCTACTCTCTCCTTCATTAATAGCTGCTTTACTATTCCATGTAACAAATCCCATATAAATGAGAAATATAATGCCTGCAATAAGTAAAATCATTCTTAGCCAATCATAGTCCAGAACCACAACGGATACTCCTAAGACGGCTAAAGAAATAAGTAACGTATCACAAATAGCGGCAGTAATAATGACTGGTAACGCCCCTGAAAATCGAGGCTGTGTGGCCCCTTGGTTAAATACAAAAACATTTTGAACACCTAAAGGCAAGATTAATCCAAATGCTAAAATAAAACCATGAATAATTGCTTCAAACATGAAAACTCCTCCTGCTGCTATTTCTTATAGTTTATAAGAAATAGTTGGATGAGTCTCTACTAATTGCAAAAGTCGAATTCCTAGAATAACGGAATTCGACTTTTCTATTTTTACTTATTCACATTCTTCAATGCCTTCAACGCTTTTCTTTCCAACCCATTTTCAGACGAAAATTCTACATCCGCTTTAGGTAAAGCATTTTTATTATTCTTAAATTGCTTATCCTTATTTTTCACCATCTTGTCACCTTCCTTATCTTTGATTGGGAATACGGTTTTAGTTTACTTATTTTTTCTTGACGTATTCTCTTTTGAATAGAAGTAAAAACTTTGTACAAAATATCTTTGTTTAAAGGGAGGTGTTACTATGCCAAATCGAAATGATAACAAGACCAGAAAGATTGAGTCTGAAAGTGCAAAACGAGGAATGTCGCAAGAGGAATACGCTGCAGAATTAACAAGTAATAAAATGAAGAGTCAGCAGAAAAAGCAAAAGTAAAACAAAAAGGCAGGAGTTAGGTTCCTGCCTTTTTGCATTATTATAACTTATTAAGCTTGAATTACTTTCAGATTTTTTCTTTCACCCATAAACCGTCGCGCGTACAATAAGCAAATAATTTCCCACGAGATATTCTTGGTATTCGTATTTCTGCATTTTGTTCCGGATATAATTTTACGAACAAGATTCTATCAAAAGAAACACAGGCAAGAAAGGAAATATAATGGTCCTTACTCATTTCGTGTTGTATGGTAATGTAATAGTCATTTTCAATTTCTTCGATCTTTAACTCATGTGCGTCATCTTCTGGTCTAGCCACTAATGGTTCTATTTTTCTGCCGCAACACGAAACTTCCAATTGTCCTGTACTGTTCATAACGTTCCCGCAATTTGAACACACATAAAATTTAATATGTTTCATATTTCCCACGTTTGGCAAGCTAGGATTTAAATCGCCAGTTAATATATTTTCAATTTTTACACCGAAAAGATTTGATAAATCTTCAAGCAATGACACATCCGGGCAACCTAATCCACGCTCCCACTTCGAGATGGTTTTGTCACTAATATTTAAGGCATCAGCAACCTCTTTTTGAGTCATTTCTTTTTCTGTGCGAAGGGTTAAAAGCAACCTTCCTACTTTTGTACAATCCATTTGATTCACCTCATCTATAAGAATAATTTCAAGCAGAAGAGTTATCAATAAACGCTCCGTAGAGTAAAGATCCCCCGTCTTCAACCTATTTACTTAAAATACAATCAGAAAGCTTTTTTCAAGCTCCTGTATCTATTTGGGATCCGAATGCTTTTTCTGCTAAAAATTATGAAATTCAAACGCTTCATGGTATTTTCTACGGAATCATGTTGGCCATGATTCTTTACAATAGCTTTTTATTTCTCTCTTTAAGAGAAAAAAGTTATTTGTATTATATTTTATTCATTATTGGATTTACCCTGATGCAGTCTATCTGGGATGGATTTGCGTTT
Source organism: Robertmurraya mesotrionivorans (assembly GCF_050971805.1). Lineage (NCBI taxonomy): Bacteria > Bacillati > Bacillota > Bacilli > Caryophanales > Bacillaceae > Robertmurraya > Robertmurraya mesotrionivorans. Next base: position 51,721 of record NZ_JBPCCH010000009.1, read on the forward strand.
CAATGGCTTTGGGAAGATTATCCTTGGTGGACGTTAAGGTCGAATTCCTTTTTTATCGTTTGGACATCGCTATTCTCTTTGCAGTTTGCGAAGCACTTTCTTCAGCTAAAAACAAACGCACCATTATTATACAAAGTAGTAGTTAATACTTTTATTTTTTTTTGTGCCGTAGCCCTCGTACTTCCTTTTGTACTTAACTTTAGAACGGCAACGATGGTTAGTACGATTATTACGACAATAGCTGTCATTTTCATTTTGGCAATCGCTTTGAAGGTGAGATTCACTTCTAGAGAATCAAAATATTTCGTTGCTGCATGGGCACTTTTACTCGTGGGTGTTTTATTAAATATATGCGCTGCTTATCAGCTTTTACCTTTAAATGCAGTGACGTTGTATGCACCGAAAATAGGGGTTTTAGTAGAAGTAATGGTCCTTTCACTAGGATTAGCTGATAAAATAAAACGCATTACTTTAGAAAAAGAACAAGAAACTAGAAACGTTCAAACTTTTAAGCAATCAGCTATGTATGACCATTTAACCAACTTACTAAATTGTAAGTATTATTTAGAATCATCTCAAGAAACACTGTCTCTTGCCAAAGGTTCCAATCAACCTGTATCACTTATGTTAATAGATATTGATCACTTTAAAAATATTAATGATACGTATGGTCATACCATCGGAGATCAAGCCATTGTATTTGTTGCTAATCAAATTCAAAAAGTTTGTAAGAACTACGGGATCGTCGGTCGATACGGCGGAGAGGAATTTATTGTCTTTTTAAACCAATTAGATCATCATAACGCTTCACAAATCGCCGAGGAACTAATTGAGCTTCATCGTATAGTTCCTTTTATGTTAGAAAACGGTCATTCCATATATTTAACGCTTAGTATCGGGTTATGTAGCAATGATTTTCAAGAGTATAAGAATGTGAATGAAATGATTTTGCATGCTGATCATTCGCTGTATTATGTAAAGAATAACGGTAGAGATCAAGTGGCTATTTATGGGTAGTAACTATATGTATGCAAGAGGGTACAATCCCCTCTTGCCATTTTTTATTTTGCAAATCTATGGTTTCCAATCGTAATCGTTGTTTCACGAGAGAACACCCAGTTACTTGCCGCTGTTTGTGGATTATAAAAATATAATGAACCTTGTCCCTGTCCTTGGAACGCTAACGCCTCGTCAACTGCACGCTTTGATTCTTCATCTGACGCTTGGTTAATGGTTCCATTTTGAACCGGTGTAAACGCATAATAACCTTGGTCGATTTGATAAATAACTTCACTTACTGTGTTAGGAAAATCTGGGTGGTTCACACGATTTAAAATAACTGTCGCAACAGCTACTTTCCCCGCATAAGATTCCCCTTTAGCTTCCGCACTTACGAGTCTCGCTAATAGATCCTTATCAGCTGTTGACAAAGTAGTTGCCGGAATCACTAGCTTTTCACCTGGATATAAAAGTGATGTCGTTTTGTTATTCTGCTTCATTAACTTTAGAACAGAAACACCATACTTAGAACCAATATTCCAGAACGTGTCTCCTTTTTGTACCACATGTGTTTGAGTAGCAGCATCTGCTGCTGTTCCGAATCCAACCAATGTAAATGATAGAGTTGAGATCACTAGTAATTTTTTTAGCATTTTCATAGCTTGTACCTCCAATTGCTGTTTTCTCGAACAACTAGTAGATTACCAGATGTAACATACCGTTTCATGAACCAATTTTTCCCTACAACTAGTTAATTTTTCCAACAGTAATGGTATCAACGTTTCACAAGCTTTGAAAAGGGTCAAATTTCCAGCATATTTTATTCGTTTTTTTCTTGATTAGGGTGGTATTACAAACATATTACTGAATTATGACAAGCTTTTTTGTAAAAAAACCACCTGACCCACTCAATTTTGACCTCTAATTTACCTCCAAAAAATTAAAAAAGTAGAGCCGACTGACTCTACCTAATTAATATCCTTTAGTACCTTCATGATGGCTGCCCAATCTAAGTCTCCCCAGCCTTTTTCGATCGCATAACTGTAGTGAGATTGTGCGAGGGTTGCAATTGGCAACTCCGTTGATACCTCATTTGCTGCATCAATCATTAAATTCACATCCTTTAACCCTAGCTTCAGCTTAAAGCCAGCAGGATCAAACTGTTCATTTATAATCATTTTTCCATAAGTATTATAAACTGGAGATGCAAACAGGGAATTAATAATTTCTAAAAACTGCTTTGGTTCAACTCCGTGCTTCTCCACCATTACGAATATTTCTGATAAGGATTCTAACATGGATACAAGTAAGAAGTTATTTCCCAGCTTAGCCACATTCGATAAATACCCTTGATCACCAACAGTGAAAACATCTTGTCCTAACATTTTCAGGATAGGTATGACTTTCTTTCTTGCCTCTTCTGGACCTGCAACAATAAAGCGTAAAGCAGCGGCTGCAGCTGCCTCAGGGCGACCTAAAACGGTGGAAGAAACAAAATGTTGACGGGCATTTTCATGGTCAGCCGTTAGTGTCTTTGCCAAATGCACGCTGATGGTGCTGATAGACACATGAATGCCACCTGGCAGTAACCCAGCAAGTATTCCTTCATCTCCAAACACGACATTCTCTACAGCTGTATCGTCGGAAAGTATGGTAAAGACGATGTCCGTATGACCGGCTGCTTCAGCTGGAGTATTTGCTATAAAGGCTCCTTTTTTGGCTAATTCTTGGCATTTGCTTTTCGTCCGATTGTATACCACTAATTCATAGCCATTTTTCAAAAGATTTTCTGCCATCGGTAACCCCATACTGCCCAAGCCGATAAATCCAACCTTCAATGTCATCACTCCTTATTTTAAAAATTTATTTCTTTTTGTAATGTGAAAGGTGTATGGTCCAAACTTTTTTTGAAATACAGAAAAGACCTACACCCAAAGGGATATAGGTCTTCCGATTATTCCCTTGGCAACTCAGCCATCATAGTTCCTTTAGAACCTTAGATCTGTAGCTTTGCGTCCCCACCTTTCAATGAGTTTGCCTTTTTCAATTATATTTTTTATTTTAGCAAACCCATTATAGAAGATTTGTCGAAATCAGTCGACAACTATGATAAAAGTCACTGTTTTCTATCCCAAATCCTTCTTTTTCCCTATTAAATATCTCATTATTATTTTTATCTTAAAAACATGTTTATCAAATACATTTTATGGGTATTAGTTTTTGGGGAATTGTAAAAGGGGGAACATCTCATGGAATATACATATCAAGCTTCTTTTGACTTAAAACACTTTATTGAAGAAAATAAAGATAAATTTAAGAACTCACTTCTTCTAGAGGCTGTAAATGTAAAAGGTCGGATTGATGAAATACTAAGAATCGGTAATATCAACTTAGTTTCGAATGCTCAAAAGCTAGTTATCGACATTATCGATGGCAATGAGGATGAACTGAAAGCTTTTGCCAAGCAAGAGGGAATTGTATGGGCTACCCATTCAATTGAATTATCCTTCAAACTTGAATGGGTTCAAGCGACACGACGTACACTTTGGAAGTTTATTCAATCGTTTAACACTCTTTCCAACAAATATGCGTTAGATGACTTCTTTCAGCTCGAGCTACAAATCAATAATCGAGTTGACCAGTTTCTGAACACTTTCTTTATCAGTTATTCAAAATACAAAGATTCTCTTATTGTTGCACAAAGACAACTAGTTGAAAATCTATCAGTACCTATTATTCCAATCACTTCTTCTGTATGTATTTTACCTTTAATTGGGACGGTAGACTCCTTCCGAACTGCAATTCTAGAAGAAAAGGTTCTAACAGAGATTGGAAGACTTCGCATGCAAACGTTAATCATTGATTTATCAGGAATTGGCGATATGGAACCTGATGTTATCGACCATCTTATGAAAATTATCGACGGCACTTCCATGATGGGTTGCCACTCGATTATCACCGGTTTACGTGCCGAAGTTGTGAAAAAAATGATTCATTTAGATGTTTCAGCCTTCTATAAGAAGACAAAAACATTAGGAACATTGCAACAAGCATTAAAGCAATATTTTGTTCAGTAAAAAACCAGGGAAGTTTATTCCCTGGTTTCTAAATCGCAAATCGATGGTTACCAATCGTTTCTGTCACTTGTCTTGATAAAATCCATGTATCCGTTGCAATTTCCGGATTATAAAAATATATGGCCTCTGTATCATTCTCCTTGTCAACCAAAGCTTCTTCTACAGCTTCCATTGATTTCTCATCCGCCGGCTTGTTAATCTCACCATTTTGAACAGGGGAAAATGCATACGTACCAGATACCTGCTCGTATACAACTTCTTTGACAGTATCAGGGAATTCCTCATGCTCTACACGGTTAATAATAACCTCTGCAACTGCCACTTTCCCTTCGTACGGCTCACCTTTTGCCTCCGCGGATACAAGTCGAGCCATCAATTCCTTTTCCTGATCTGTAACATCAATTTCCTTTTCATATAATGTTGGAAATTTATCATGATTTTCTTTCATTAATTCAAGAGCAGAATTGTCAGTTTTACTTACTACTTTCCAAGATGTTTCTCCACTTTTCACTGAAAGAGTTTGTTCAGCTGCGCTCGAAGTAGTTTCGAACCCAACCAATGTGAACGATAGAGTAGAGAGAACAAGTAGTTTCTTTAGAATGTTCATAAAAAATACCTCCTTGCTTTCGATAACAAGAAGGTTACCAGATGTAATATACCCGTGCATGTTCCAATTATTGGACAAATAATTTTTGTTGACACAATATATTGATAGACCGGGCTTTAACCGCCCTTATGATGGGTGGAATTACCAGGTTTATTTAAGAAACAAATGATTGCTTTTTCCTTTATTACATATATTTCAGGAATGTAACATGGGATTTATTTACCTAAACAATACTCTAAAATCCATTTCCGACGACTTCGCTCATATTATGTACGCTAATAAAAGCTCGTTTGTCGATTTCATTAATATATTTTTTCAGTGAATGAAACTCGCTTCGTTTTAGCACGATCGTTATGACTTCCTTTTGCTCATTGCTAAAAACACCTTTTGCTTCATGCACGGTGGCGCTACGGCCTAGATTTTCAATAATAAAGTTCTTTATTAAATCACATTTATAGCTAATTATGACAACTTCCTTAGTTAAACTAAACTGTTGAATCAAATAATCGATAACGACGCCTCTTAACACAATTCCAAATAGTGCATATAACCCATTTTCCACACCAAAGGCAACAATCGACAGTAGCACGATGATCATATCGGAAAACAACACAGCTTTACCTATATCAATCGAAAAATATTTATTTAATATCATGCCGATAAGGTCCATTCCTCCGGTTGAAGCTCCCTCTTTCATCACGATGACCAATCCAAGTGCAGCAATTAATACGCCGACCATGAGTTGAATCAGCTTGTCTTCACTTAGGGGATTATCCATTGGAGCAACTTCCCCAAACAACCAAACCATAAACGATAACATAAAGCTGGAGTAAATGGTCTTTAAACCAAAGCTAAAACCGAGAAACATGAATCCTAATCCAAACAACACCACATTAAAACATAACATTAATAAACCAATCGAAACGTTTGGAAAAAAGTGATGCATCACAATGGTCAAACCACCTAAACCTCCGGCAGCAAATTGATTAGGTGCTAGAAAAAAGTGAATATTTATCGCTACTAAGGCAATCCCTACATGTAAAATAAATAAATGATAGGCTTGTCTCACTCTTCTTGACCCCATTCAACGGATAGATCATACGAAATCGGTGTTTCCATCATTTCTTTCACCTGAGACAGATCGTCCGTTTGACCTAAGGCCCACATTAGCTTCGGTACGATTGCTTCTTTATTCATATCTCCGGAGACGATCACATTGTACTGACTTACTTTCCGTCCGACTTCATATAAATACAGGTCTCCACCTTCTTCTAAACACTGCGTAGAGATGAGAACCGCAACACCTGCTTCCGTTAGTTCTTTTATCTTTGGCAACAAGCTTCGATCTTCGAAAGGAACCCCACCGTTTCCATAGCTTTCGATAATAATTCCCTTATACAACCCTTTTAAACAATCAAAAATTTCAGGCTTCGTACCAGGATGTAAGGTAAGAACGAACACATCTGGGCAAAGACTAACGTCTAGCTTTAATGACTGTATCGTTTGCTCTGGTCGCCAGTAATACGTTACCTTGTTCTCTCTTACCTGAGCTACGTAAGGATGATTAATACTTTCGAACGCATCAAAGCTTTTCGTTCTCATTTTCACCGCTCTTGTCCCAATGATCACTCGTCCATCAAACACGACATAAACTCCACCAACGTTTTCACAAGCAAAGCAGATGGCGTCGTTGAGATTTTTAATCGCATCTGTTCTTTTGAAACTAATCGGAACTTGAGACCCTGTTACTACAACAGGTTTATTTAAGCCCTGTAGCATATAGGATAAAGCAGAGGATGTATACCCGAGTGTATCAGTTCCATGCGTAATAACAAATCCATCATATTGATCGTAGTTATCTGCAATTTTAGACGCCATTTCAATCCAGTGCTCCGGCTGCATATTCGTGCTGTCTCTATTCATTAAAATCTCACAAGTCACATCAGCAGCTAAAGATACATCCGAAGAATAGCTTAAAAGGTCCACTGGGGCTAGTCCTGGAACCAAACCGTCCTTTCCCTCTAACGATGCAATGGTCCCACCAGTTGCGAGCAGTAATATTTTTTTCATGGTTTCTCTTCTCCTCTACGTATATGTACGCGATTTGCAATTTATTATAAGCTTATTATAATTAAATCATTAAATAAAGCAATATATGTTTTCAATTCGCGCACATTTTTGTATTCTTGTCATTACTAACATGCTATAATGAACAAAACAATCAGTCATTGGAGGAAGAATGAACCGTGTTATCTCGATTAGTAACTTTGAGGAAAAGTAGAAAGTGGTCGATGCAGGAAACGGCAGATCGTCTAGAAATCGCAAAAAGTACATACGCGGGATATGAGTATGGTTATAGAGAGCCATCTTTGCAGGCGTTGTCTGATATCGCCGATTTATTTGAAACAAGTGTGGACCATATTCTTGGACGAAGTGAGCAATCGTTAGAGTTAACCAAATTAATTGAAGAGGAATCAATCTCACTAACACTTGACGGAGTATCATTATCAAAGGAAGAACTTATTGATTTTATCGCTTTTACACGTATAAAAAGGGAGATTTCAACAAAGGAACCTTACATCAAAAAAGAAGCCTGAATCCAACATTCACGCTTCTCTTCTTATTACACTTTATTTAAAAAAGAATCCTTTAAAAGCAAAGGCAATGTTTTGCGGTCTTTCTGCCAAACGACGCATAAAGTAGCCGAACCAGTCATCCCCAAACGGAACATACACACGAACTTTGTAGCCTTCTTTTACGAGACTTTGCTGAAGTTCGTTACGAAAACCGTATAGAAATTGGAATTCAAATTGAGTGGTAGGAATGTTTTCTTGTTTGGTAAATTCCTTCACCTTCGAAATGATGTTGTGGTCATGGCTGGCAATTGCAGTGTAGCTTCCACTTTTCAAATGCTCTTTAATGATCGCTATATAGTTCTTGTCCACGTCAGTCTTGTCCTGATAAGCTACTTCTGCAGGCTCTTTGTATGCTCCTTTAACAAGGCGAAGAGGAACTCCCGCTAATTCTTTCACGTCTTGTTCAGATCGATACAAATACGCTTGAATAACCGTTCCCACATTGTCATACTCTTTGCGTAATTCCTTTAAAATATCTAATGTAATTTGAGTACGTGTTGAATCCTCCATGTCAATACGAACGAAGTTGTTGTATTGTTTTGCTGTGGAGACGATTTTTCTCATATTGTCTAAGCAAAATTGCTTATCGATGTCTAAGCCTAATTGTGTCATTTTTACTGAGAGATTGCCATCTACTTTCGCAGATGCCATTGCATGTAACGTACGAACACAATAATTAGTTGCTTCACTAGCTTCTGCTTTGTTCGATACAAACTCACCAAGATGATCCAGTGTGGCAACGATTCCATTTTTGTTTAACTTTTTTACCGCTGCAATCGCTGTTTCAATCGTTTCTCCAGCAACAACCTGACTAGCACCAAAGCGAAGGCCCCATTTCCGAGCAGCTTTGTTCATCGACTTGTTTTGCGACACTTTTAAAAAGAAATTTTTTGAAATCGCCTCTATCATTCTCTTTCTCCCCCATAAACCCTGAGGCTGCACATATGGTTCGTGCAGCCCAAGATAAAATTCAATTAGAACATTTCAGAAGTTGTTTTCGCTTGCATGTGTAATACCAGGTAGTCTGGTCCTCCTGCTTTTGAGTCAGTACCCGACATATTGAATCCACCAAATGGTTGGTAACCAACTATGGCTCCTGTACACGTACGGTTGAAGTAAAGATTTCCTACGTGGAACTCTTTTCTCGCTCTTTCGATATGGGCACGGTTATTAGAAATAAGAGCCCCTGTTAAACCGTAGTCTGTGTTATTTGCAATCTCCATCATATGGTCGAAGTCACGAGCTTTACAGAACGCCACTACAGGTCCAAAAATCTCTTCTTGCATCAGACGGTCCTTTTCCTTAACATCCGCTACAATGGTTGGCTCGATGAAGTATCCTTTCGAATCATCACCATTTCCACCAGCAACAATGCGACCTTCTTCTTTTCCTACTGCAATATAGCTCATAATTTTATCGTAAGCTGCTTTATCGATTACTGGTCCCATGTATGTGTTCACATCTTCAGGGTTTCCAAGTGATAAAGTCTTTGTTAAAGCAACTGCTTTCTCTAAAACCACGTCGTATACATCCTCATGGATAACTGAACGTGAACCTGCTGAACATTTTTGACCTGAGAAACCAAACGCAGAGTACACGATGGATGTTGCAGCTAAATCTAGATCAGCATCTTTATCTACCACAACAGTGTCTTTTCCACCCATCTCAGCAATCACACGCTTCAACCAAATTTGACCTGGTTGTACTTTAGCAGCACGCTCATAAATACGGCAACCTACTTCGCGTGAACCTGTGAAGGAAACGAAACGAGTTTTTGGATGGTCAACTAGGTAGTCACCAATTTCTGCTCCACTTCCGGGAACGAAGTTAAGAACCCCTTCAGGTAGTCCTGCTTCTTCCATTAATTCAACAAACTTAGCTGCTACTATAGGCGTGTTATTAGCTGGCTTTAATAAAACAGAATTTCCTGCAACAATTGCCGCTACGGTTGTGCCAGCCATGATTGCTAACGGGAAGTTAAATGGAGAAATAATGACACCTACACCAAGTGGAATATAATTGTATTGGTTAAATTCTCCGTCACGGCTTTGAACTGGTACACCAGCAGAAAGCTGATTCATTTGTCTTCCGTAAAACTCTAAGAAGTCGATTGCTTCAGCTGTATCAGCATCCGCTTCTTTCCACGGCTTTCCTGCTTCTTTTACTAGATATGCAGAAAATTCATGTTTACGTCGACGCATGATGTTAGCAGCACGGAATAAAACATTTGCACGAGTGGCTGGCTCTACATTTTTCCAAGATTCAAACGCTGTTAACGCAGCTTGCATTGCTTCTTCAGCGATTTCCTTGCTTGCTTTTGAAACAACCCCTACTACTTCTTCTTTGTTTGCTGGATTATACGAAGTGATTTTTGACTCTGTTGTAATTTTCTTTCCGCCGATTGTTAAGGGATATTCTTTTCCTAACTGTGAATTTACTAATTCTAAAGCTTTTTTAAAAGCTTGTTGATTGTCCTCAAGTGAAAAATTTGTAAATGGTTCATGTTTGTAACTATACATAAACATCCTCCTCTTTGTTTGTATATCATTCTATATGCAAGAAGCGTGCCAACTTAAAAATGTACGATTATCTGAAAATTTCGTGTACAGCCTGTTTACAATATTGTAAAATATGTGTAAAGTCTTTACATTTTTGTAAACCACATTAACAGTAGCAAAGGTGATTGTATGATAAATAAAAACATTATGCTCCAATCTCTTTCCCAACCGATAGACGGAGCTATTTATATAGAAGAAATGCAAACCTATCCCCTACATGCTCGCTTGTCAGATGTTTCAGTATTAGAAGATGTTCTTTTAGTAGATCATACTGGTGCTCCAGCCTTTGTTGTTCCGAAGTCAGCACTTTTCGAAGTCATTTTTCAAGAATGGAAAAACTTGTCCAATATGTACGAAACACTATTAAAGGCGGTCGATGATGCCATTACGATAGTCGATCAATCGGGTCAGGTTGTCGCCTGGAATCCAAAGGCAGAAGAACTTTACGAAACAGCTGCTGAAGCCATCATCGGATATCCCATTACGAACTTTTTCCAAAAAGAATCGGTCGTATTAATGAAGACATTAACTGATGGTTCTACGGTTACTCGACAATATAACCAGCCAAAACAAGATGTACACGTGCTTATTAACTCACTTCCTTTGATTAGTAACGGAGAGATTGTTGGTGGAATTTCGGTAGAACGTGATATTACCGACATCGTAAAACTGAATGATGAGTTAACAACCACTGCTGCGTATATTCAGGATTTGGAAAGTCAAATTGAGCCGAGTGAAATCGATGACCCTTTTTATAAAATTAAAGGTCGCAGTCAAGCCCTGAATACGTCTATTACCCTTGCGAAAAAAGTAGCACGTACAGACGCAACCGTCATGATTACAGGGGAAAGTGGTGTTGGGAAAGAGTTATTTGCACAAGCCATTCATAAAGCGAGTACACGTGCTGAGGGACCCTTTGTGGACTTGAACTGTGGAGCGATCCCTGCTGCCCTTTTTGAAAGTGAACTGTTTGGATATGAAAAAGGAGCATTTACGGGCGCTGTGAAGGAAGGGAAACTTGGAAAAATCGGAGCTGCGAAGAATGGAACTTTGTTTTTAGATGAAATTGGCGAGCTCCCACTTGAGTTGCAAGTGAAACTACTTCGCGTATTACAAGAAAAGCAATACTATCGAGTGGGTGGGAATGAACCAATCCCCATTGATGTAAGAATTATCGCTGCGACCAATCGAGATTTAGAGAAGATGGTTGAAGAAGGATTGTTCCGTGAAGATCTGTATTACCGATTAAATGTCGTTGTCGTGCCTCTCCCTCCTTTACGGGAGCGGATCGAGGATTTACCTGAGCTCGTACAATTATTTTTAAAAGAGTTCTCCGCTAAATACGACAAGCCTGTTCCCGTTGTTGCGCCAGAGGTAATGGTCACATTCATGCATTATCCATGGAACGGAAATATTCGTCAGCTCAAAAACACGGTGGAACGAATGATGATATTGGCTGATGACAATATCATCACCGTTGCCGAACTGCCAAACGCCCTTTTTAAAAGCAAGGCACAGCCTACCATCAATGTGTTGCGAGAGGAAACGTTAGAGGATGAACGGTCCAAAATTTCTCAAGTACTTCATCAAACATATGGAAATAAATCGGCTGCCGCCAAAATGCTCGGATGGTCTCGTGTGACTTTATATAATAAGATGAAGAAATATGGATTGTAAATTTAGTTTTTTAAGTTTATGACTTTTAGCACCCTATAATATCTATGCTCGGGTTATAAAAGATTTTTTATGACTCGAAAGATCTTTTTCCCTTTGTCTTCGCGTTATAAAACATGCTTTATGACCCGAAGGAGACACTTTTTCTATCTCCACGGGTCATAAGAAGATTATCTTTTAAATGTAGGACTCAATACGCTCCATACATCAAATCCATTTCCATCAAGATCATAAAAGACAAAGTTCATTCCTGCATGACCGCGGTTTTCGATATCTCCAACACGCACACCTTTTTCTACAAGGTCTTGATGTAATTTCTGTAAGGCATCCATTCCATCCACCTCGAATGTGACTGAGAACCACTTCTCCCCTTTATAATCTAAAAAATTAGAACTTTGATTTTCACTTGCCTTAACTAAGAAAAAACTCTGGTTTGCCAGATTAATAATCGCTTTGTCTACATCTTGATAGCTTAGTTCTGCAGCTAGATTAGTAACGTACCAGTCAGCAGAGTGCTCCACATTTGTTACTGGTATATACGTCGTTCCTACCCTGATTAATGTTTCACTCATTTTTGCTCTCCCTTTCGTTTATCCACAAGAGATATTCATTTACCATTGAGGACAATTTATGATGAAGCTGACGTAACCATGGAGAATCAGACTCAGTTGTTTTTATATCAATTGACCTTGTTAATCTTGCATACATGACTAAACGGTGAAGTCTTTCAAATAAAGAAGCTTCCTTAAGAATATTCGTATCTATACTTGTTTCGTTTTCGTAACCCTTAAGAAAACTTTGTACCTCTAGGGAGTCCAGCCGAAAATTTCCGGCATCTCGTAAAGCATATACAATATCTGCCACGTACCAGCTTGCTATACAGTCATCAAAGTCAATGATTCCAATCATATTTTCCGAAAATAATAGATTATCAAGCTCAAAGTCATAATGAATCAGCCCAAAGTTTTCTTTGGTAATCTGTAATTTATTGATGGAGTTTAGTAGTTCAGAAATTTCCTTTTGAAGAAGCACATTTGATTCAGGTAAAAATTGTTGAAGCTCGGCCACTTGATCTCTCCAACTCGGTCGTACGTTTACGTATTCTTGAGGCATTTCCTTACATACATGATGCAATTTACCAAGCCTATTTCCCCATCGATAAATATTCTCTTGAGTGATGTCACCCCATTCTTCATGTCTACCTGGAACTGCTTCGAAAACAACTGCAAGAAAAGTGCCTAATTCTGTCTTAACCACTTCAAGCAGTTGCCCGTTTTTTGATTGAACTGGCTGAGCTGTATGAATTCCTTTTGTATGGAGGTATTGAAGAATAGCAAGTTCAGAAGCAATGGCCTCAACTGTTCTCTCGGACGAATCGTTAAACCGAAGAAAAAAGTACTTCCCGTCTTTTTTTAAAATAAAAATAAAATTAGCGCTTGCCCGAATAAAGTAAACGGTACCTTTGTCATAATCCCATCTTTCTAAGATGCTTTCTGCCAATGTACTTTTCCAGTCCTGATCGATTGTGTCCATTATTAATTTCATTGTACTAAGCTTCATCATAGATCGTATCCCGCCTTTATTAGTAGTAAAAGGTCAATAAGCGGGGCAAAAAATAAAGCCAATGAGTATATCTCATCAGCTTCCCATACGTTGTTTATTTTTAGAAAGCCCCAGTGTCATCTATCGATCTAGTGGGGCACTAAAGATATTTTTTGATGCCGTTAGATGATGATAGAAAAAGACACAACCTATTGATTTGATTCCACATTCCACCATCACCCCTTTCATTCCTATAATTGTATTTTAATCTAAAATTTTCCAACAGACAAGAACTTTTTATATCCTTGCCTTTTCCTCTGAACAAGGAAAACATTCAATCTCGCCATTAGTATCCATTACCCCATTGAGAAAACCATCCAAACAGAAGATCGTCTTACCGCATTTCCTACATCTTCCCACTTCTTCATGCATCTCCATCACCTCAAGTTAGCTTAACTTGCACTTAAGATACTTCACATTGGCATAAATCGTGAATGCTGAACCTAATAAAAACAAAACAATCCCGGTTACACTTGTTGGATATAATAAGCTCCACATAATTGAACCGCCCCTTTGCTATTTATATCGTATTGAGATATTATTTTGTATTTTGATTATATCATGTTAAGATATAAATATCAATCAGATGAGAAAGGTTGAAAATAGTTGAGTTCTCTTTTATCGAAAGAAGTATATGAATATTTAGGTGAATTTCGTTACCAGCTCCGTAAATTTCTTAAATTTAGTGAGTCGGCAGCCAAAGAACAAGGGATTACCCCTCAACAGCATCAATTAATATTAGCCATTCAAGGGTTCCCTGGAAAAAGTATTGTTACGACAGGCGAGCTTGCAGAAAGACTTCAAATTACTCATCATGCATGTGTTGGACTGATTGACCGGTGTGAGGAAGCTGGTCTTGTTGAAAGAGCGAGTAATCCAGAGGATGGCCGTAGCGTGCTTATTCGTGTGACCACTAAAGGACTAGAGATACTGGAAAAATTATCAGAAATTCATTTAGAGGAAATCAAAAACATACAGCTATTTAAACAATTCACAAAAATGTAATTAGTGGACACCCGTTTTCCCACTATTTATTTTGGTGAAATTCTCGTTTCAGGATAGACATAATATGAAGCGACTCGAACGTTCCATTCGTTAGTAAACACTCCCTTAGTGTTCCTTCCTTAGTAAATCCTTGTCTTTCATATAATTTGATGGCCCGATCGTTCGTCGTTTTCACGTCTAACCAAAGGCGGTTTGCATTTGTTTTTGTAAACACCCAATCTTTTACTAATCGAAACGCTTCCTTTGCGTAGCCTTTTCCTTTTTCGCGAATAGTAATTCTTACTAGTTCAATGCTTTGGTTCGGATTTGTTAGACCAGCCAAAATCAAGTAACCAACAGGAGTATGGTCAGCTTTTTCTTCTATAATGATATGTAAAATATCGTTAGTAATTAATGACGAAATGTGTTTTTCAGCTGACCACGGAATAATAAACCTTGAATTTTGTGGGTCTGATTCTAATTCGCCTATAAAATCAATATCATCTATAGTTGTTTTTCGTAAATGTATAAGAGTGGATGGTTGGAAAAGAGATCGGTCCCCCTTTGTTGGTGATTTGGATTAGAATCGCTAATAATTATTAGGAATCGCAAGTAAATTTCTAGAATCGCATATATTTTTCCAGGATCGCAAATAAAACCTAATAATCGCAAGTAATTTCAAGAACCAATTATAAAATCTACTGACTTACAGTAACACCCTCATTAAAATATCAAAAAATCGGGTAAAAACGGTTCAAAATCGTTAATAAATCTCCCTTGCATCCTTAGGTAAGTTCCGAACCCGCTCTAAATACATCATCATGTTCTTATCCTCTATGTGCGTGTACTCCACACTCAATTCCTCCCCCACATCAGCTGCCAAAATCCGAAATAATTCACATGCTGTAAAAAGTGATTCCCACATATGTTCATACTCACTATCGCAATATGTTTTTCTATACATCTCCCAATACCTCGTAGGCAAATGTTTTTTATAATACTTCCCAAATTTCCCAGGTGATATCTTAAAGTTGTGCTGACTTCCAATCCACCAGTCAACCATTTGATGTAAGTCAGACCGAATAACCAATTCAAACATTTGCTTACTATAAGGCAATTCGTCACGCCAAATCCCCTTTGCTACATTTTGAAGACACCACCAAAAATTATTACAACAAGCCAAATATTGCGTTATACTTGGGCGTCTTACATGGTAGTCTTCATCAGATGCTTGTGGAATGATTGGTAAAACCCCATCTTTATCCAACAAAGGAACAGTTAGTGAGTCACTCCCGTAATCATTAATCATTTCTCTTTGTGTTTGAATACGAAGATCGATTCGGTTACCATCTTTAAACAGCATTAAGTAACCGTATGACTGATTCAAATTCACCTCCCTACCAATAAGTTGGTCATTTCTGTCAGGCTCCTGAATCATAAGCAATTCTCCGAACACATTAATCCATGTATTTTCTTTAATAAATGATGCCGTTTCCTCTACAACATAAACGACATCGTAATCTTGAAAAATGTCCTTTGGAACGTGAGGGTTTGTTCTTGATCCGTTCATATAAACTGCACGAATTCGGTTATCCTCTGTTGCCACTCGTAGAATAAGGTCAAGCATTTCTTTTTCGCTTCGCATGTTTCACCTCCGTTAACACTTACAAATCATAAGTGTATTTCCGTCTGGATCTTTGATATTAAAATAATGCCCGTGTTGAATGTCGGAAACGATTTCGACCTGCTTTTCCTGCAAAAATTGAAAGGCTTCCTCAATGTTATCCGTGTTAAAATGGAACATTGGCGCGGAGAAGACGCGTTCCTCTGAGTAGATTTTGCTATCAAGTACAATTCCTGTTCCCTTCGTTGGCAGTACATAGATATGACCATGAAATATTTCCCCATCCGATGGTAAACCTAATACATCACAATACCAATCTCTTGCTTTTTCAATGTCTCTAACAGGGATAAATACTGCACCAATCTTATTTTTTATTGGATTATTCATGGCGTTACCTCCGTTATTTTTATTTAATAATTCTTCCAACCGTGCACATACTACTACCGATACTACATGAAAGTGAGTTGAGTGAAATGTCTCATCAAGGAATGCAAAAGAAAGATCAAACTAGAGAACAAATTGAAAAGCAGGATAAGCGTAATGATGTAGAGCTAGGCGATGATTTTCAAATCGGAAACACAAAATCACAAAGTCAGAAAAAAAGCGGACGTCAAGCGAACAGAAAATAACCTCATCATTGAGGTTATTTTTCATTTCAAGACTTGATCAAGAACCCAATTGCCCTTTTCTTTGCGTCTTCTATCATCTCTATTCACTCCCTAATCAAATTGTACGCGCATACATTCTATTCCTTCAAAGTGTTTCTATGTTTATTATGTTACTAATCTACTAATATGAAATATATTACAATTATAGCATATCCCTACCATTAATTTTCTTCTGTTGGCAGGATAATTGCCCATTTTATCGAATAATTACCTATTCAAAATAAAGGGGTGTGTATAATGAATCCACGTCATGAGGTTTTGTTTACTCAATTGGAAAGCTATCGAAGTGAGGTTTTGGGAGTTTTAAAGGATGTTTCGGAAGAACAAGCGGAAGTCATACCTGCAGGATTTAAGAATAATATTCGTTGGAATCTTGGACATCTCTATCTAGACCAGTACCTATGGATCCAAGCGGTTACGAAAGAAAAAGCAGGCGTGCCGGAGCAATTTCAATCATGGTTTGGATATGGATCAAGTCCAGCCAGTTTTGAAAAGGACACTCCTTCTTTCCAAGAGTTAATGGAATTACTAAGAGAACAACCTGTAAAGATCAAAGAAATGTACGGAGAAAGATTAGAAGAAGAATTTCCACCAACAGAGATGGGAATGCATACGATTGAACAAGTACTCATTCGTACGATCTTTCATGAAGGCTTACATATGCAAACGATTTTAGATATAAAGAAGTTTCTATAAAACATGTAAAGACCGCGACTTTTCCGAAGAAATGTATGCGGTCTTTGTTTAAGGTTTTTCATAGCTTACCTACTTTAGGGTATCCATTAGTGATACATAGACATCACTTTCTCTATATCACCAATCAATTGGCTACTTTCCTCTTTTGAAAGACGTAGGGGCATTTGATCATAAAGGGTAATGATTTGTCCGTCCTCATTATCCCGATGCAATCGTAGGTATTGATAAATATTATTTATTTGCGTTTCATTAAGAACCGATTGTGTATCAAAGTTTTTCACTCTCTGTAAAGTAAATTCATTTACAGAGGAATCAAAGATACCTTCGATAATGACGCCATTCAAAAACATATCTTCACTCCTCAAAGTTAGATACGTTAGTTTACCCTGAGAATAACACTTGTATTTTATAATTTTCGATACCATTCAGCTGCTGCTTCTACTTCATCTGCGGTAAGTTGGTGCCCTCGGTTCTCCCAATGAAGCTCGACTTTTGCATTCGCACCTTCTAATAGCTTTTGAAGCTCTGTTGATTCTTCAGGAGAGCAAATAGGATCATTGGTCCCTGCACCGATAAACACCGATGTACCTTCCAAGTTAGGAAGCTCAATTCCTCTCAAAGGGACCATTGGATGGTGTAACACGGCAGCCTTCAAGGCATTTTCATAGTGGAATAACAGACTGGCCGCAATGTTCGCACCATTTGAATATCCAATTGCTACGATGTTGTTACGGTCAAAGTCGTATTTTTCAGCCGCTTCATCTAGGAAATCATTTAACTCTTTTGTGCGAAAAATTAAATCTTCAATATCAAAAACCCCTTCAGCTAAACGTTTAAAGAATCGGGGCATGCCGTTCTCTAGAATATTTCCTCTCACACTTAACACACCCGCAGAATCATCAATCATGCCTGCTATAGGCAGTAAATCTAATTCATTTCCCCCTGTACCGTGAAGCAATAACAAAGTTGGTTTTTGTGGGTCTTTCCCCTTTTGATAAATATGTTTCATCGTTTTTCTCCTTTCAACCCTCGAACCTCAACTGGCGGCAACGTATTTTCTAATTCTTCTCTTTTTGACTCTAACCAAGATGGTAACATTAATTTCTTACCAAGTTCTATTTGGGGTTCATCAACAGTAAAGCCTGGTGGGTCAGTGGCTATTTCAAAAAGAATCCCACCTTCTTCATGAAAGTATAGCGCTTGAAAGTAATTTCTATCAAGAATGTCAGTTGGATAATAATCCTTTTCCACTAATAGTTCTCGCCATTTCTGATGTTCCTTTTCATCTCTAGCTCTCCAAGCAAGATGGTGAACGGTTCCAGCACCCATTAAACCTCGAACGGACGGAGATAATTTAATATCGATTGTATTTCCTAGCTCTCCTTCTGACTGAAACCGTAAATAGTTTTCTTCCTGTCCAATGCATGTAAGTCCGAGAACATTTTCTAATACATCCGCCGTTTTATGAGGTTTTGCAGACAAAAGAGTCGCGCCTCCAAATCCTTTTATCGCCACCTCTGGACCAATACCGTCCACATTCCACTCATTTCGGGGACCGTTTGGTCGCTGTACCAATTCAATCTCCAATCCATCGGGATCATGAAAGCTCAAATATGTTTCTTTAAATCGTTTCGTTTTTACAAAACGAACTCCATACGATTGTAAACGATCCTCCCAAAAGGAGAAGGAGTTCTCTGGAACAATATAACTTGTGACACCAACCTGTCCGGTTCCAATTCTCCCTTTTAGCTGATGGGCCCAAGGAAAAAAAGTAATCACCGTTCCAGGTTGTCCAGAGTCATTTCCAAAATAGAGATGATACACTTCAGGACGATCAAAATTAATCGTTTTTTTCACAAGCCTTAAACCTAGAACTCCTGCGTAGAAGTCTATATTACGCTGAACGTCATTTACCATGGCTGTTATGTGATGGATGCCTACTGTTTTTAACATGTTTTCCCCACCCAGTACTTTGTTATTTTGGTCTTTCAATCGAAAAGATGTCACCTATTTTGGCATAATTGATTCCGGCTAGCCGACTTACCGCTCCCAGGGCTCGTGGATCAATCTTCCCCTCGTGATAAATGGCTGGGTCGATGTGAAAGTGAACGATTTTTCCAATGATTAAATCACACCCAGGTGTATCTCCTCCACCTAACTCAAGTGACTGCTCTAACGTACACTCGAAGCGGATTTTCGCCTCATTTATTCCTGGTACAGCAACTTTCACACTGTTCACTGGAGTTAATTGAGCTAGTTCAACTTCACTTTCATCCGGTGGAAGAGTTGCTGCGGTTTCGTTTATTTTCTGTACATTTTCTTCATCAACCACATGAATAACAAATTCCTTAGAATGAAGAATGTTTCTTGCTGTGTCCTTTTGTTTCCCACCTGATCTCTGTATGGCTAAGGAAATCAAAGGAGGATTGGAGGATACAATGTTAAAGTAGCTGAAAGGAGCACCGTTTAGTACTCCCTCTTCGGATAATGAGGTAACAAATGCAATCGGTCTTGGGATAATACTACCAATTAACAGCTTGTAATTTTCTCTTTCGGACAATGCTGACGGATCAATGGAAAGCATGTAATCAATCCCCTCGTCTTAATCTAGCTCTCTTACTTCAAACGGAAGCAGAACTTGTTCTATTTGATGACGATGAGTCTCATATTGGCTTGGCAACATTAGCTTTTCACCCATCGTTTCTACAGACTCATCGTGAGCAAATCCTGGAGGATCTGTTGCAATTTCAAATAAGATTTCTCCATGCTCTCTAAAGTAGATTGCATTAAAGTAATTTCGATCCTGAACAGGAGTTACGCCATACCCATTTGCTTCCACGTGCTTTTTCCAGTCCAACTGATCGGCATCATCTACTGCTCTCCACGCGATATGATGAACCGTACCGACACCCATTTGTCCTCGTCCGATTGGTGTTCGTTTTAAATCAATAATGTTTCCGATGTCTGCTGTAGACAGGAAACGAACAATATCTCCTTCCTCACCTACTTTTTCAAGCCCCATTACTTTTTCTAACAGGTCTGATGTTTTGTTCGGTTGAGTCGATAATAGAGTTGCTCCCCCAAATCCCTTAATCGCATACTCTGATGTAATTCCTCCAAATTCCCATCTATTCGGTTCTCCTTCTTCTCTTTCAACTATCTCAAGATGTAACCCATGAGGATCATCAAACTCAAGATAATTTTCCCCAAAGCGCTCGAGCTTTGTAAACGGGATGTTAAACTTCTCTAATCTTGCTTCCCAAAAGCAAAAAGCTCCTTTAGGTACTACATAGGAAGTAACCCCCACTTGACCGTCACCAATTACCCCCCGACGAGCACCTGCCCACGGAAAAAAGGTAATAATGGTTCCTGGTTTTCCACCTTCATTTCCAAAATAGAGGTGATATGTTCCCGGGTCGTCAAAGTTCACCGTTTGTTTGACTAATCGAAGACCTAAAACACCTGCGTAAAAATCCACATTTTCTTGAGGATGTCCGACTATCGCTGTAATATGATGTATTCCCATACTTTTTTTGACCATCATTAACCACTCCTATTTGATAGATTGTTACTAATATTTGTTACCTAAATAAGGATCTTCTATTTTATGCATTATATCTCGAAACTGAGATATAACTACTTGAAAATACTTCGAAACTAAGTATCTTGATTTAAAGATATTATAAAATAGATGATTTTAAAAGTCAAGAACTTGAAATAATATAAAAGCCAAAGATGTATCGAACGAATGTCCAAACAACTTTGGCTATTTTGCAAATTTAAATGGAATATCAAACTGTGCAATTAAGAAAATGATAATAAACAAAGAAATGATATATGCTGGAAGTGGTTTATTGTGATGTAGAGCAATAACCGAAAACATCACAAGATCAAATAGAAATGAATACAATAAGGTCCAACCATTTTGATACGATATTCTGTCAAACATGTGCAAAATCCATTCAACGAAAATATAAATTCCGGACCAAACAAATATGTAAAGGATTCGTTGAAGCCATTTCACAGGAAAGTGGGAGAGAAATAAAAAGATACTTAAAGGCATGGTGTTTATTGCATAAATTATGACAACCAATTCATGACCATATAGAAAATCGGGATGAAATTTCCACAATGTATTTTCTTGTACGATATATTCATACAGCAAACCACCTGTGGAAATAAATAGCATACTGGGATGATATTCGCGCCAGTTTTTCCCTTTTCCCCACTTCATCGCTGCCAAGATCGTTAGTATCGCAATAGTAACGTGCATACCCACTACCCTCTCAAGTGTTTGTTCACAGTTTAACCTAAAGAAACGCCTTTAATGTACAGATTTTTTTGTTTAAACCTAAGATTCCTTAACTGTATAAGAAGGAAAAATACAGGAACAATATGTGTGAAACATTGAGTAAGGGAGGCTAAAATAGATGGATGTAAATAAAAATGAACCTAACTCTTCGGTAACCAATGATAAACAAGAATTACAAAATAAAAACGAAATGAACCCGGAGCAGAACACCTCAGCACAAAAAGATGGTTTTCGATATGATTATGATGATTCTTCTGATGTGTAAAAAGAATGTTTTCCCTGAATTTTAAAAAGGACGTTAAACCACGAATTCAACGTCCTTTTTCACTAGAAACACAAAAATGAGTTGCCTAAGCAACTCATTTAAAAGATTAGTGGGAAGGAAAGAAGATCATTTGCAAAATAAAGATCGCTCCAAAAACATATAAAATCGGATGAACTTCTTTTCCTTTTCCGCTTACCAATTTCATTAATGGATACGTAATGAATCCAATGGAGATCCCCGTCGCAATACTCGCTGTTAATGGCATTGTGAGAATGATTGCAAACGCAGGAAAAGCTTCATCAAAGATTTTCCAATTGATTTTTGATAACCCCTCCATCATATAACAGCCAACGATAATTAATGTTGGAGCTGTTATTGCAGGTAGTGATGAAATCGCAGACACGATTGGCGAAAAGAATAATACCAGGAAAAACAGAATGGCCACTACCATTGAAGTTAACCCGGAACGACCACCAGCAGCCACCCCAGTTGATGACTCAATATACGCGCTTGATGGGCTTGTTCCTAAGGTTGATCCTACTGTTGTCGCTACCGCATCTGCCATAAGTGCAGATTTTACCTTTGGAAGATTTCCGTTTTTCATCAGACCAGCTTGTTCCGCTACCCCAATCATCGTTCCAGTTGTATCAAAAATCGTAACGAGTAAAAAGGCAAAAACAACCGTATACAATCCGTTTGAGAAAACACCCATGATATCAATATCAAAAAAGACAATTGGTGGTGGAGTTGCAACCACTCCATCAAATTTTAAATCGCCTGTAAAGTAACCAATCACAGCTGTTACAAGCATTCCAATAAACAATGCACCATTCACTTTACGTGCAATCAAAATAAGAGTTACGAACAATCCGACGATAGATAAAATCGTAACCGGTTGATGAAGATCCCCAAAAGCTACTAAATTACCTGGATTCGCAACGACAATTCCCGCCATTTTTAATCCAATAAAGGCTATGAAAAGACCAATTCCTGATGTAATCCCATATTTTAAAGAAGCTGGAATGGAATGTATTAATGTTTCTCGCAACTTCGTAAAAGATAATAATAGAAATAACACACCTGCTAAAAACACAGCTCCAAAAACAACTTGATAACTGATTCCATGAACAGCAACTACACTTGTGAAGTAAGCATTCATCCCCATCCCAGGAGCAATGGCGATAGGATACTTTGCAAATAGAGCCATGATTAATGTACCGATAACGGCTGAGGCAATCGTCGCCACAAACACTTGATTAAAAGGTACTCCTGCCGCTGAAAGAATCGCAGGGTTTACAAAAATGATATACACCATCGTTAAAAAGGTAGTAATTCCTGCGAGAATCTCTGTTTTTACATTTGTTCCTAATTCCTTTAACTGAAAAAAGCGTTCCATAAATCCTCCTAAAAATAAAAATTCCTAACTATAAATGGGTAGACTTCTCCTACCCATTCGTAGTTAGGAATTAACGGTTCCTAGTAGAGACTCTTAGACCATATTTCTAAGAATATACGAATGAAATATCACAACAAAATGTATTATATACGAACTTTTAACATCCGTAAACATTTATTGTTCGTATTTTACTCATATTTCACAAAAAATTCTTTTAAACTACTTCATAAAAAAAGAGAAAGCTCTCACTTCCTCCTAAAACCACTTCAACTTCAATACATCCTTAAAGAAATCTTCAATGGTTGTTGTTTGCCTATTGTTATAGCTTTTTCTAACCGTTTCTAACAACCATGCCGGAATGGATTTTCCATCTATTAAACGATAATACTCCTCGTATCCTCTTTTTAAATGCTCCCACCGACCGTCATCTCCAGATAATAAATATTCAGATACATCGATGATTTTCACTTTGTCATCTTGTAATAGAATATTTTTCAAGTGAATATCACGAGGATTTAAACCCTTCTTTCTTGCGTAAGCTCTCGCTTTATCTACCTCTTGAATCACCTGTGATGGAATATGAATCCCTTGCTGAAGACAATCATAAAGTGTGATACCTGGCTCATAACTTACAACTAGATACCGGTCTCTCACTTCATAGCAGGTCGAAAAATAAGGAGAAGATCCCAGTTTTTCATACACCTTTGCTTCCATCTGAATTTTTTCTAATTTATCATCAGCAAACAGTTTATATGCATAGGCTGGCGCATGAATATATTGAAAAACAGCTGCATCCGTACCAACACCAATACACTTCAATTCTTTTACATTCCCATGAATCGAAACGGGTTGATTATTTGGATTCGAAGAAATAGTTATACGGGACAGGAGCTCATCAACAATTTCACATTCTTTTTCCATATTCAGCCCCCTATCTATCTTGAAATCTATTTAGTTAGGGTATCACAATCATTCAAGTTAATAAAATATTATGACCTGTCATATAATGGACAACCCGTTAATAGGTATTTATTATCTTGGAGGTGGTTTGAGTGAACGAAAATAAAAAATTAGCCATTGAGCTTGCAAAAGCATTAATTCAAAATAACCATGTGAAGCCACGATTCAGTCACACAAGAAACAATGACATCGGAGATGAAAACTCAATTGAATACCTAATTGGGGATTCTCGCTATTCGTTTATAGACATTGTCTCCCATTATTTGGACAATATTGAACGCATTAAGAAGTGGAACTAGTTGCCGCTTCCTTACTAAAATATATTCTATAAAAGCACACAAATTCATTAATGAGGATAAGTTATCCTTTTTTAGTAAAAAAACGAATATTTATAAGGGAACTCCTAAAAATAGAATGAAAGGATGTGCTTTTATGAAAAATGAGACAGTTATTGCAGAACTAAATGCCCTACTAAAGGGTACTTACATGGGGATTCGCTCGATGGAGCACTATATTGAAAAAGTCGCTGATGAGGAACTAAGAAGACATTTTCAGTCAATGCAACAGGAAACAAAGCACAATGCCCAAATACTTGCCGAGCGGATTCAAAATTTAAGTGGTGTACCAGCTGATAGCGAAGGGATAACAGGAGCCATGCAAGGTTATTTACATCGGATGATGCTCTCAGAGGATCCTAAAGATATCCTTGAGGATGCCTTAAAAGGTGTAGATGATTACGGTGTACACTATTCAGAAGAACTTGTAAGAGGAGATTTAGATCCTGAAAGCAGACAAATCGTTGAAGAAGTCATTGATACAAATCGAAGACATGCTGACTTTTTAAGACAATTACTACATCAGTAGACCATCTGAATCAGGAGATGGTCTCTTATTTTAACATGAGCTCCCTTTCTAAAAAACTATTTAAAAAAGAAGCCCTTAAGGCCTCTTATCTAATCTCAAAACTAATTCTTCAAGCTTTTTTGGCGTCCAGTCCTTTACCCCGTTATCTTCAATTATGCCTATTCCTACATCAGAAATATCGGGATCAGAGACAAGAGTATCCTTCACTCGTAATTTGATATCATCTGCCACAGATAAAGTTAGTCCCTTTCTTAATTCGATTAGGGCTTCCACATGATAATATCGTCCTTCTTGGATAATTCTCATTTTATTAATATCGGTAACATCCGTATCACTTAAGATTATCTTCACTACTCGTTCTTCAATGTCCCTTGGTGCTGCAACACCGATTAAACCAACCATATTATCATACCCTACGCGAAATGCAACACCAATCATTAACAATCCAATTAAAATGGTTACGATACCATCTAATATTGCAGCATTTGTGTAATAAACCACTATGACAGACAGTAATGCTAAGGCTGCACCAGTGACAGCAACAAGGTCTTCATAAAACACTAAACGTGTCGGTGGAGCAGCTCTTCCGACATTTTTAAAGGAACCGGTGACAATTTCAAATCCTTTAGAGTTCGCTCTTGCCTCTACATTTATTTCTTTCATTGCTTTGACTAAAATTGCCCCATCAATAAGAAGATTTAGGATTAATACAAATACATTTAGCCATAGTCCTCCGTGGGATTCGGCAGGATGTTGAATTAAATGCCAACCTTCTAAAATCGTTTCATACGCCATAATCGTCACAACAATAACTGCAACCATACAGAAAATATTGATCACACGTCCAAACCCCGTTGGAAATCGTCGTGTTGGTGCTTTTTCAGCCATAATGCTTCCTATATAAACAAACCCCTGATTGACCGAATCAGCTAATGAGTGCATGGCAGAGGCAAACATAGCGCCACTTCCACTTATCGTTCCTGCAATAAATTTTGTTGCTGCAATCACAGCATTTCCTATCATCGCT
This sequence comes from Robertmurraya mesotrionivorans, assembly GCF_050971805.1. Taxonomy (NCBI): domain Bacteria; kingdom Bacillati; phylum Bacillota; class Bacilli; order Caryophanales; family Bacillaceae; genus Robertmurraya; species Robertmurraya mesotrionivorans. The sequence goes on from NZ_JBPCCH010000009.1 coordinate 77,670, forward strand.
ACCGCTGAAGATTTATTTCCCTTTTTGATTAAACTAATTAATGGTTTTGATTCTGTATTTTCCACAATTCTTAACTCCTCGAAAATAATTAGAATGATAAAATCTTACACTTTTTCCATAATTATGTCATTAAATATTTTTAAAAATTAATGAAACTAATTTATTTTTCTAACGTATGTACATAACAAAGAATTAATGCATTGATATATTTTTATATATTGGTCAATGCATTAAATACATAAGATTAAATAAAAAGGAGAATAATGATGTTTAAAAAAATACTAGCACATTTTGGAAAAGGTGCTGCTACTGTTGATTTACGATTTGAAAACCGTCCATATACTCCAGGTGAAGAAGTTAATGGAGAAATAAGTATTCAAGGCGGAGAAGTTGAGCAAATTATTAATTCATTAGCTGTTCGTCTAATGATGAGCGTAAGAACTCCACAAGGTACAGTGGATCGGGAAGTGGGTAGCGTAAGGTTAAATTCAGCTAATCGTATACTACCGAAAGAACAACAGATAGTCGCTTTTTCATACCAACTGCCTACGAATTTAGCTATTACAAGAAACACCGTCGCCTATTATTTTGACACCGAATTAGACATTGAAGGTGGAGTGGACCGTTCGGATGTTGATCGTTTAACGGTTGATTTCCCAGCAAATATTCAAAATCTATTCCGCGTACTAAGTAGTCTAGGGTTTCGAGAAAAGCATGAATCTGGTAAGTTAGATCAATATGGCCAAGAGTTTGCTTTCTTTCCAACTGAATTCTTGAACGGCTCTGTAAATGAAGTAGAATTCCGATTTGCCCAAGAAAAAAATGGGCTATATGTATGGATGGAAGTAGATTGCCGTAATGGCTTCCATGAGATTGAAGCCAAACGTGAGTTCTTCTTGGAAGAGGCAATCTTACTTGATGAACAAAAACTCACAAATAGTCTTAAACAGTACTTGACTGAAGCAAGTGAACGTCCTCATTCTTATACTCAACCATTTTCCTATTCAACCCCTGGTGGATATAGTCCACGTTCGTCTAATCCAATGGGAGGGATGATCGGAGGTTTAGCTATGGGAGTACTTGGAGGTCTTCTTTTAAGCGAAATGATGGGAAGTGCAGTAGAGGCCATGGGCTTTGACGATGAAATGGAGGAAGTTGAGGATTTTGATCTTGGAGATATCTTTGGAGGAGACGAAGACTAAATAAATCCTATTGACGTGAATTAAGTTGATATATTATTATATTTTATACAGTCCTTCGAGTTACGACTGTACAATAAGTTATATACTCCAAAGGGGAGTAGCTAACAGTTATGTCGACATTACGTGATTTCAATCACCGGCTTAACTGGCAACGTATTTGTTGTTTGCGAGACCTTTGCCATTCGGTAAAGGAAATATATGAAACCCAGCCTTTATCATTTATGGTAGAGGCTTTTTATTTATTTACAAGGAGGAGAATGACCATCTAAACGCATCACTATCACCTATTATTTACTTTATAAAAGAGGAGAAGATAGTTTAGTTGGACAGTGATTCACACAGGCGTATCTTTATTTTGTTAACACTATTTATTACATTAAAACTCTATGTACTTTCAATATTGACCTTAGAAACATATTCGCCACCTAGATTCATAGCTTTACAATCTAATACTGAAAATATAAACACTCAAATAATTAGTTTATCCATAAAATGGAGGGTATCAATTGTTTAATATATTTACTACGCTACTAAAAGCCGGTTCACCTACTGTTGACCTTAAAATTAATCAGCCATTTGCTCAAATCGGCGAGACGATAATTGGTTGTTTTTATCTCCATGGAGGCCGTAAAACTCAAAAAATTAAGAGGCTTGAATGTAGTTTAGTTAAAGAATACGAAGATGGAAGCTTCGATACAGTTGAAGAAGTAACAACCATTTTAATGTCGCAGCAACTAAGTGAAAAGGAAACGCTCGAATTCCCTTTCACTTTTGTGATAACTGATAAATTCCAACCAACCACAAGCAATATTACCTATCGATTTCATACAAATCTTGTCTACTCAGATAACCTTTCAAGTAAAGATCATGATGAACTGGTTATTCTTACTTCAGAAGGAGATGATTAATTAAAATAGGGAGGCAATTGCCTCCCTACGTATTCTTTCTGCCTTTTGCAGAATTTTCTTTTGCATGTGCTTCGTGTTCAGCAACGATAGCTTCAGCAGGAATATGGTTATTTTTTTTCGGACGATTCGCTTGTGCACGATGTTTTTTTCCCATGATGATCCCTCCATGCTATATTTTAATTTTATTAAGCATGTGCTTAAATAGGATTGGAAATCCTACAACATATCTTCCCTCAATAAAAATAAAGCATTCATGTAAATTACATAGGAATAAATATCTCATTCATTGCCTGAGATCATATTAAACGCCACTTCTTTTCCATCACTATAAGCTTTCAAATACTCATATTTTTTATTAATATTTACTTTATACAATAACTCATGGTCTAGATCATGATTGGTATAATCAGTGGTAGTTTCTGTGTTATAAATAATCTGTAGTGTATCTCCATTTTCTTCGACATCGAAATCAGTAATATAGACCGCAGCCTCACCCTGTTTTACATTGGCACTATTCAAATACACATAAACTCCCTTTTCGGAATCAAAGTAAACATTTACTCCATTTTCATCCTCGAGATCACTAATAAAAGATTGGATCTCTTGCTTCACATCTTGTTTTTCAACTTGAGAATAAGATAGACTCGAGCTACACCCGGATAGTAAACCTGATAATGCTAGTATTAATACGATCTTTTTCATGTATACTCCCCTTTTTCCATTAGTTTAAAGAGTATTTATTACATAATCTCTATATTATTACCTTCATTTTACCATCTTGAGACAAAACACTCCCTTTATTTCCCTGTAATATGGAAAAAACTTAAAAAAAAGGACGTTAACCTCAAGATTAACGTCCTTCCTAAAACCTTTTAAATCGTCCACTCCAATAACACCCCGGCGTGAGTTAGTCCTCCACCGAAGCCGTATAATAAAATTTTATCTCCACGTTTTATTTTCCCCTCCGTTACCCCTTTATCCAAGGCAAGCGGGATTGTTGCTGCAGAGGTATTCCCGTATTCCACTAAGCTTTTTAGTGTTTTTTCTATCGGAAATTGGCTTCTTTCACAAATGGACTCAATGATTCTAAGATTCGCACTGTGTGGTACAAACCAATCAATTTCTTGTAAGCTTATGTCTGTCTTTTCTAGTACGGACAACATCCCTTTTGGAACCGTATTAACAGCCCATTTATATACTTCTCGCCCATTTTGTGTAATGTTTCCTGTTGCCGTTAGGCTTTCTCCGTTTATACTCTCAGATAAATCTGTACAGTATAAGTTCTTCCCAAGTTCCCCTTGTGAACCTAAATGTGAGGAGAGGAAACTTGGACTATCTTCATTATATTCCACAAGAGCCGCTCCCCCACCATCACCAAATAATACGCAAGTCGTTCTATCAGTAAAATCAGTTAATTTTGACATCGTTTCTGCACCAATAACCAAAACCTTTTTATTCAAACCAGCAGTAACTAAACCATTGGCAACGTGTAAACCATAGGTAAACCCTGCGCATGCCGCATTCAGATCAATCGCTCCGGTATGAGGAATTCCGAGCTTAGCTTGGACTAATGCAGCAACACTTGGAGTTTTGAAATCTGGAGTCATGGTACATACAATAATCATATCTACATCATGAACAGTCTTGTTATTTTTTTCGATTAAATTTTCTACCGCTTTTACACAAATATCACTTGTAAACTCTTGTTGGCTTGCTATTCTTCTTTCCTTTATACCAGTGCGTTTGATGATCCATTCATTGTTTGTGTCAACCATCCGCTCTAGTTCTTCATTCGTTAGTATTTTCTCTGGTACATATGAACCTACGGCAGTGATTTGTGCTCTCGAGTCGTTCATTCCTTCACCTCATTAATAGATATACACTCATTATAACTAACTATTAGTATCTGGTGCTAATTTTATGTAGTTTTAAAGAACTTTTTTCACTAGCTACAAGGTTTTTTCCATTTTCTGTAGAATTATGCTTCTAGTAAAAAGTAATGAGAGGAGTATTTAAAAATGGAAAATGAAAACAATATCGGTAAATTTGGATTGAGTATTCAAGTGCGGTTAGTCTCTGATCTTAAAAAAGCACGAAACTACTATCGAGATCAACTTGGATGCGACGTGGATGATTGGGGACATGCCACCCGTGATCAAATGACGATTTTATTACAACAAGCATCCTCACCAAGTGATATCCGTCCAAATGCCCTATCGAAAAAACGCTCCGATTACCCTTCAGAATGGCAAGGACCCAATTACGGATGGGATACTTTTATCCATGTAGAATGGGCCGATGTAGAAAAAATTGTGAATGATGTCCGGAGGAGAGGAGGCATCATTTCTGTTGAGCCCTTCTTCGGTTCTCATGGCGGTTGGGATTTTAAAAACGCACACCTATCTGACCTTGATGGATACAATATTGTACTCGGAGCGATGCGAAAATCTAGGAAGGTTTGATCACTTCAATAAAAAACCACCAAGACATTCCCCTCTTCCTCGATTAGTAAAAGTGGATTTTCCTGCAAGAAAAGGGTATTCTAGAACAATCGAACTTTTATTTAATTTTATTGAAGGGGATTTATTATGATTGCAAAAACAGAAGAAGATATTAATGGATTGAAGGAAATCGGGAGAATCGTTTCCTTGATCCGTGAGGAATTGGTGCAAAAGACGGTTCCAGGGATTACTACACAAGAGCTTGATGATATGGCTGGTATTCTTTTTGAAGAGAACGGAGCAATTTCTGCACCTAAGGGTGAATATAATTTTCCTGGCTACACTTGCATAAGTGTGAATGAAGAAGTGGCGCATGGGATTCCTGGAAAGCGTGTGATACAAGAAGGAGATATTGTTAACATTGATGTGTCCGGCTCTAAAAATGGCTATTTCGCCGATACAGGTATTTCCTTTGTTGTTGGTGAGGGAGACCCTATTCTTACGAAGATTTGCGAAACAGCAAAAGAAGCATTCGAAATGGGCTTGAAGAAAGCAAAACCTGGCACAAAGAAGAGTGGACTCGGAAAAGCCGTAATGGCCGTCGCCAGAAAGAATGGATTAACGGTTATTAAAAATCTAACGGGTCATGGCATCGGACGGAGAATTCATGAAGCCCCTGATCATATTTACAATTACAACGAAACCTGGGATGATGAACTGTTAAAAGATGGTATGGTCATCGCTTTTGAACCATTTATCTCCACACAAGAAGAGGAAGTGTTCCAAAACGAAGGAGATGACTGGACTTACGTCACAGAAAAAAGCTTTGTCGCTCAATGTGAACATACCATCATTCTTACTAAGAACGGACCGATCGTGATTACTCGATAATTCGATATGTTCAACTACAATTACGAAAAGAAAAGGAACTTGCTATATACACAGCAAGTTCCTTTTCGCTATTTATTGATCAATCTATTAATATCCTCTACTGTAGGAAGAGCAGAAATCGCTCCCTTTCCTTCTGTAGTTAATGCCCCACTTGCATTCGCAAATGTAAGAAATTCCTCTGCTTTTGTCTCTAGTAGTTGTTCTACTTCTTCAATGCTGGCGTTATTTTCTAAAAGCTTGTATAAGAATCCACCAATAAAAGCATCTCCAGCACCTGTTGTATCTTGTACATTTGCCTTAAAGCCATGAGATTCGTATTTTTTGCCATTTACATAAAGTTCTGCACCGCTGGCTCCTTTGGTATAAATGATTGCTTTTACCTCTCCTTGAAATAGAGAAGAAATGGCCGTTTCTTCGTCAGCTATTCCTGTAATGAATTCGAGCTCTTCATCCGAAATTTTGACGATATGAGCCTCTGGAATAAATGCCAGAATGGTATTTTTGCATTCTTCTGCATCCTTCCAGAGGGGAAGTCTTACGTTGGGGTCAAAACTAACAAGGCCGCCTTTTGCTTTCATCGCTCGAATCGCTTTCGTATGCGCCCGCTTCATTGGGCTTTCAACTAAGTCAACCGAACAAAAGTGGAGTATGTCTCCCTTATTAAACCACTCTTCATCAATTTCTGCTTCATCTAACAGTAAATCAGCGGATGGGTTACGGTAAAAAGAAAAATCTCTCTCTCCGTCTAGTCGAAGAGAAACAAAGGCAAGACCTGTATTGGCCTCAGACGTTCTGCTAACCTTATCTGTCTCTACGCCGGCTTCTTCCAACTTTTCTACTAAAAAATCACCAAACGCATCTACTCCAAGCTTAGTAATCATAGAAGAGGATCCACCATATTTGGCAACGGCTGCCGCTACGTTAGCTGGAGCTCCTCCTGGTGCACGTTCAAAAGAAATAACATCCTTTAATGCTTTTCCTTTTTCCAAAGGGATAAAATCAATTAATACTTCTCCGATAGAAAATAACTTCCCCATTTTCCTACCTCTTTCTACTGATTTGTTTGTAATTCCCATTTCTTTGCCTGAATAGAAACCTTCCCACCTGTAGCAAAAAAGCGGATTCCTTCACTCTCTCGGCTAGGAAAGATTCTACTTGTAAAAACTTCTTCTCCATCATTAACAAAAATCTCAACTGAGGACACATCAACAAACATCTGAAGCTTAATTTTCTTGCTGTCCAGCGTACATTTTCTCACTGTCCCATAAGACGTGGCAAAGGATGTTCCAGAATGTGCCCGATCGAGGACTAGCTTCTTTTCTATCGTATCATAAGTAATGATTGTTTTTTCATTTTTTCCTGTTCGAAATTCAATCCCAAAGGTCTTTGCATCATGGTTTTGAAATTCAGTGATTAGCTCATAAGTGGTGCCGGTGAACCCAGCGTAGGATTTACCATCATTATGAAGGATATCCTCTATACGTTTTTCTTTTGTTCTTAGCCCTTGTAATTCTTTTACTGGATTTTGAAGTAGTTTCCCGTTTTTTTCGGTTAACTCTCTTGGTAAGGATAGACAATGAGCCCAACCATGCGCATCCGTCGGATAGTCGATTTCCGGAAGACCAACCCATCCAACTAAGATCCGTCTCCCTTCATGATCCTCCATCGTTTGTGGTGCGTAGAAATCAAAGCCACGATCCAGTTCTTGAAACTCTCCGTGGGAAAATAAACCATTCTCCACATCAAGTTGATTTCCTATCAAGTATCCAGATTGATAAATATTTTGATATAAATCACCATTTGGAGCAATTCCTTGTGGTGAAAAAACTAGAATTCCTTGATCTCCCAGTTCAAAATAATCGGGGCATTCCCACATATAACCGAATTGAGGAAGCTCTGTTTTCATTTCACCTTTAAAGGACCAACTCAATAAATCATTTGATTGATAAAGGACTATACACCCTGTTTCATTTGTTCTTTGAGCTCCAATCACCATAAAAAACTGATCGTCTTTTTTCCATATTTTCGGATCACGAAAATGATCGGTATATCCTTCTGGTACCTCAGAGATAACCGGAGGAAGCTTTGTTATTTCCCCATCATGATTCATCACAGCTAAACATTGATATGGATTCCTTCCCCAATCATTATCACGCGTGTTTCCTGTATAAAGTAAATATAATTTACCCTCATGTTCGATGGCACTCCCTGAGTAAGCTCCATGACTATCAAAATAGTCCCCTGGCTTGATCCCAATTCCTGCATCTTCCCAGTTCACCAAGTCCTTTGATTTCACATGATACCAATATTTCAACCCATGAACCGGTCCTAAAGGGAACCATTGATAAAATAAATGATATTCACCGTTAAAGTAGGAAAAACCGTTTGGATCGTTTAATAATCCTGTATTCGGTTGTATATGGAAAGTTTGTCGCCAGACTGAATTATTCACTCTTTGTTCCAATTCAAGTACTTCTTCCTGGCTTACTTCTTCCAACGTTCGATATCTTCTTTCTTTTGTCCATTCCATGTTAGTCTTCTCCTTATGCAAACAGAGGGGAATCAAAATCGTGATTCTCCCTCCTCATTTTTCACTCTTAAGCTGCTTTAAGCCCGTTTTTCTTCTTTTCTTTCTTTTCCTCACGCTTCCCTAATACATAGGTCATAGCAAAGGCTACTGAAAAGGCAATTGCCATTCCGATTATATAAGTGATAATGGATCCCGGCTTAATAGAGATAATGCCAGGAAGTCCCGCCGCACCAAGAGCAACAGCTTTTACTTTAAATAGCGTCACAAACGCTGCTCCTACCGCTGATCCGATAATGGCACCGATAAATGGAAAACGCAGCTTTAAATTCACTCCGAACATAGCAGGCTCCGTAATACCTAGTAACGCTGAGATACCTGCTGCTGAAGCAACACCTTTTGTCTTGGCATTTTTCGTAATTAAAAGGACCGCCAGTGTTGATGCACCTTGTGCAATATTTGACATGGCAGCAATAACGAAGATAAAAGAACCGCCTGTTTTAGCCATATCTGCTAGCAATTGCGTTTCTACTGCAATAAAGCTGTGGTGCATACCTGTGATAACAATTGGCGCATAAAGAAGTCCAAAGATTGCTCCCCCGATAAAACCAGTCGTGTCATACAACCAAATTAAGCCGTCAGTTAGTAAGTTCCCTGCCGAACGTGTAATAGGGCCAACTGCTGTGAATGTTAAAAGACCTGTAACAAATATAGTTAATAATGGCGTTAATAAATTATCTAATGCAGATGGAATCACTTTGCGTAAACCGTTTTCAATTTTTGCTAAAATAAACGATGCTGCAAGAACTGGTAGAACACTACCCTGATATCCGACCTTTTCGATCTCTAAGCCAAGAATGTTCCAAACCGGAATCGTCCCATTTAACAAAGCATCTCCGTAACCATATCCATTCAATAAATCTGGGTGAACCATCAGCATTCCAAGAGCTGCCCCTAAATACTGATTGCCGCCAAAACGTTTTGTGGCTGAAAATCCAATTAAAATCGGTAAGAAAACAAATGCAGCATTCGCAAACGTATTAATAAGTGCGGCTAAATCAGCAAGTTCAGGCTTAGCTTCGACAAGAGATTTTCCAGCGATAAATAAGTCTTGAGCCGTTAATAGATTGTTAATCCCCATCAATAAACCACCAGCTACAATCGCTGGGATAATAGGTACAAAGATATCAGAAAGCATCTTTACAAAACGTTGAAGCGGATTCATTTTCTTTGATCCAGCATCCTTTACGTCGCTCGTAGACATTTCTTCTATATTTGTTAACCTAGTAAACTCTTTATATACTTCATTTACCGTACCGGAACCAAGGATAATCTGATACTGACCTCCAGTTGAGAACGTTCCCTTTACTACATCCATTTCTTCAAGAACATTTGTATCTACTAAGCTTTCATCCTCTAAGACTAGTCGAAGTCTTGTTGCACAATGTGCCGCAGCTGAAACATTTTCCTTGCCGCCAATAGCTTTAAGAATTTCTTCAGCAATTAATGAATAATTCATTGGTATTTCCTCCTTATTCTATTGTGGAACCGATTCCAAACTTGATTAAAAAAAATCCGCAATAGTGGAACCGGTTCCTTTTTTAAGTGTTATATCACCGGTTCCTAGGCTGCTTGTTTTGGAACCGGTTCCGATAAGTTGATTATAATTCATGTTTTATGAAACTGTCAACGCTTCCACGAGAAATTAATTCAAAATTTGTGTATGTGATTTTTTCTATTTGTTCCCCTTCAATCAATTTAAGCATTTTTTGCGCAGCTATTCTCCCTGCATTCTTAAATTCGTATTTGACAGTCGTGAGACTTGGATGAATGTACTCTGTTACTTCATATCCACCAAACCCTGTAACAGATAAATCCTTTGGAATATCTAATCCCTTTATAAAGGCTGCTTTACAAGCACCTAGGGCAATATTATCTGTCGCACAGACGATGATCGATGGCTGAAAATCTTCAATAATACGTGTCGCTTGCTCGAGAGCCTCACCCATCCCAAACCCTGTTTCATAATATTTGACCTCGCACCCTTCAATATCTGAAACTGCATCTTTGAAGCCATCTCTCCGTTGCACACCTACAGAAATATCTTTTGGTGTTACACCTAAATAAGCTATTTTTCTATGACCTTTCTCCAAAACATGTTTCCCCATTGCTTTTGCTGCTTCGTAATCTTGATGGATAATACTATAAACTTCTTGATGCTGTTGGCCTACGAGAAGGACCGGTATATCAATTTTTTCAAAAGCTTCTAGATGCTGATCGGTTATTTTAGTTGCCAACAAAATAATTCCTGCTACCTTTTGTCTAGCAAAGCTGTAAAGACTCTCTATTTCTCTTTCTTCATCTTGACTTGTATTCGAGATGACCATTTGGCATCCAGCTTCTCGGAGTTGTTCATCAATCCCAATGAGTGTTCTTGCAGAAGCAAAAGAATCTAACCGTGGAACAACGGTTCCAATAATACTTGTCTTCTTTGCTTTTAAACTTTGAGCAAACGTATTCGGAACATACCCCGTCTCGTTTATCACTCTCTCTATCTTCAGTTTTGTCGCATCTCCAATCGACCCACCGTTCAAGTAACGTGAAACGGTACTCTTCGCCACACCAGCGATACGAGCAATATCTGCAATTGTTGTCATATTGTCACTCCGTTATAAATTCTTCTATGTAATCCTACCAAATCCAATAGGTATAACTTAACACCACTATTCTACCATAATTTCACAAAAAAAGACGATTACTCAATAAGCAATCGTCGATCCTATTTAAAAGTCTTTACTCCACCCCTCCTCCTCTAATATTACGCCGTTTTCAGCCACATAACCTACAAAAACAGTCCCGTGTTGCAACAAATCACTGTTTTCCAAGTAGGAAACAAAATTATTAAAGAGAGTATCATCGTTTTCACTTTTTTCTCGGGGGAGAGTTATGTGGATTGTAGCTGTTATATCAAAGTCTTTATAACTACCTACATTCAATGGATCGATCCCTAAATCTATTCCGATTTCGTCAGAGAACATAGCAAAGTATTCTACCTTTTCTCCAAAATTATCTTTAACGTACGTTCGAACCGCATTTTCTAGTTCGGCAGCCCACTTATCCGCTACGTATGTATCGACCATTTCATTGGTTTCATTGTCCATATATACTAGAAACTCTATTTGATTCACTTTATCTCGTACTTTAGCCGCATATTCAAATTCAAAATTCCCCATGTTATCAAATAGCGTATCAAATATTTCAAAGTCATCATTAAATTTTTCTTCCAAATATTGTTCTGCTTGACCCATTACTTCCTCTTCCTTCTCTTTGTCAGGTTTCATACTCAAGTTAAAACTAATAACAAGTGCGATAATTGCCACTAGAACTAAAGCAAAAATACCTAAGATAATCTTAAAAAACTTTTTCATGTAGATCCCCCTAGTAACTAAAGAATGAAGCCACTTAAAACCATGCCTATATTAATCACGATATGGAAAATAATAGATGGGAAAATGCTATTTGTTTTTAAAACCAGCACTCCATAGAAAAGCCCTCCTACTGAAAAAAAGAGACAAAGAAATAATGGAATACCAATAATTAGGTGCAATAATCCGAAACCAATACTTGTAACAACCAGTGCATAAGAAACCGTAGCATATTTAACTAAGCTTGATAATAATATCCCTCGCCATATCCACTCCTCAAGTGTAGCGTTAATTAGTGAAAATAATAAACAAAAGATGATGAATGATTTCGTTATTGATTCTTGTTGTAGAGCAAATGGAAGGAACGCTGCTCCAGAAGATAGAATCACGATGATCATTAAGTTGTACAACTTTATGGAGTGAAAGGGTAATTCAATTACACGACTCCACCGAGGCATCTGATGATAAAAAAAGAATTCCTTTTTACTTACTCGATGAGAAATGTATAAGCCCGCTACAATAATCAAAAGCAAACTTCTGTTAAAAAGAATCCTCGTCTCTATTGAAAAATCATACTGACCAATCACGACATTCATTATCTGGTAAATTATTAAACTAACAAGGAAAAATATAAACAAAGAACATATAAATCGTAAGTTACTGTTTTTTATAGAAAGAAAAATTAATAAAACTATTACCGCTATCGACCAAAACCACATTTCATAAGAGATTACAATTATCCCCACTAAAAACAAAATAGCCATTAGTATATTTTTTTGCCATGAAAGAATCGTCATAACCACTCCTACTGTTTACTGTTTAATAATATAATACCATTTAATTCCTTTTTTAAGAAAAAAAAATTCCGAGGAAGCGCGAAACTACATCCAAAAAAGACATCCCAGTAAATGAGATGTCTTCCAAATAATATTAGCTTCTATTTATAGTTCTTCCCCATTGGAAGCAATAACATTTTTATACCAATCGAACGATTTCTTCTTGCTTCTTGCTAATGTACCATTGCCGTAATCGTCTTGGTCTACGTAGATGAATCCATAACGTTTAGACATTTCTGACGTACCGGCACTAATTAAATCAATGCAGCCCCAGCTTGTGTAACCAATAAGATCTACGCCCTCTTTGATTGCTTCTTTCATTTGTTCAATATGAGCACGCATATAATCAATACGGTAATCATCGTTGATAGAACCATCTTCTTCTACTTTATCGTAAGCGCCAAGACCATTCTCAACAATAAATAAAGGTACTTGGTAGCGGTCGTACATTTTCTTTAATGTAATACGCAAGCCCTTTGGATCGATTTGCCATCCCCAATCCGATGACTCTAAGTAAGGGTTTTTCACTCCGCTAAAGAAGTTTCCTTTTTCCTTTTTCTTACCTGGTGCCCCACTAGCAACCATAGACATATAGTAGCTGAATGATAGGAAGTCTACTGTATGTTGTAATAAAATTTCTTCGTCTCCAGGAAGCATGTTAATTTTAATATCATTTTCTTCAAAATAGCTCAACATATAGCTTGGATAATATCCACGAACTTGAACATCTGTGAAGAATAAGTTCATTTGATCTTCTTTTTGTGCTTCTAATACATCATCTGGACTACATGTTTCAGGATATACTTCCATACGAGCTAACATACATCCAATCATAGCATCAGGAATAATTTCATGACATGCTTTAACGGCTCTTGCGCTAGCAACAAATTGATGATGTAGAGCTTGATATACCGTTTGTTCCTTATGCTCCACTTCGTCAATCAGAATTCCACTTCCGATATACGGAGAAAGTGTAGAAATATTGATCTCATTAAAAGTTAACCAGTATTTTACTTTGCTCTTATAACGATTGAACACTGTTTCTGCATAATGAACAAAGAACTCAACTACACGACGATCTGCCCAACCATTGTAATTTTGTACTAAGCTGAGTGGAATTTCGTAATGTGATAAAGTCACAAGTGGCTCAATTCCATACTTTAATAATTCATCAAATACCTTGTCATAGAAAGCTAGTCCTTCTTCATTTGGCTCTCTATCATCACCGTTTGGAAATATACGAGGCCAAGAGATAGACATACGGAATGTTTTAAAGCCCATTTCTGCAAACAAAGCAATATCTTCTTTATAACGATGGTAGAAGTCGATTCCACGACGTTTTGGGAAGTTATCTCCGCCTTTACCTGCTAAAAGATCTTCTAGTTCCTTTTTGCTTTTCACGTCCATCTCAATTTCATTTCCACGTTCTTCTTTTGGAACAAATTGAACCATGTCAAAGATCGATAATCCTTTACCGCCTTCGTTATATGCACCTTCTAATTGGTTTGCAGCCGTAGCTCCACCCCATAAAAACCCTTCTGGGAATTGATTGTTTTTCATGATTGTTCCTCCTAGCCTGTTCTCTAAAATGTTATTAGTTAGTCTATAGGAATATAGTAATTTTAATTCGTGTGATAGTAAATATTTGTGGAGTATCTAGTTTTTAATAACAGCGGTTGTTATACGTTACAAAGTTGTAACACTATGTTACATTAGTAAAAGTATGATTAAAGAGCAGCGATTTCTAAGGAGAGGTTCCCTTTTATGTTTACAAACGAGGTCATTAAATCATTCAATGAATTAGAAACATCTATATATAATTATGTTTGCCAAAATGGTGAGAAAGTTGCCTATATGAGAATACGTGAATTAGCCGATGAAACACATGTTTCCACAGCGACCATACTACGTTTTTGCCGTAAAGTTAATTGCGAAGGTTTTTCAGAGTTTAAAGTTAAGCTTAAAATGCATCTAGGCGAAGAGAAAAAAACAACACTAAAATATTCAGACCATTCAGTAGTTGAGTTTTTCGAGCGAACATTAAATGGAGATTTAGAAGATAAAATTAAAGAAGCAGCAAAACTGATTGCAGAAGCCGATCATGTTATTTTTATCGGGAGCGGCAGCTCAGGTATTGTTGCTGAATACGGAGCCAGATACTTCTCTAGTTTGGGGAAATTCTCACTTTATATAAAGGATCCTTTCTTACAGCTTCACTCCAAACACCACGATAAAAGCGTTACGATCGCGTTATCGGTGTCGGGTGAAAACTTTTTTACGATAGAACACTTGAACCAACTAAAGCAAGAAAAAAGTACCATTATTAGCATTACAAATAATACACGTTCAACGATTGCCAAAATATCTGATGTAAACATTGCATATTACGTGACGGAAGAAATTTATGAAAAAGCCAATATTACCACTCAAGTGCCCGTCGTGTATATTTTAGAATCTCTCGCACGTGAAGTACATAGACAAAGCTAAACCATTATTAAGACCAATTTCACGGCTAACCAAACTGATTTTTGGTCTTAATCCGACTTATAATGACCGCTTCACAACCGCCTTTTACTGACTTTCGGTCTTCACCTACCTTATGAAGGTCGTTTCAAACTGATTTTTATCAACTTTTGATCTTCATCAGCCCTATGAAGAACACTTCTCTCCCTTCTTTATCAACTTTTGATCTTCATCAGCCTTATGAAGATCACTTCCCTCCCTTCATTATCATCTATTGATCTTCATCACCTTTTTCTGATTTTATTTCTCATTACCAAAAATCTTTTCCCTTAAATGAACAAAGACATAAATACTAGTATTTCTTTAGCTTGGTAGACTGCTAATACATTAGTTGAGTCTCTTGAGAGATTTTCTGTTTCTATGTTTTAATATGTAAAAATAAGAAATTGAAGGAGTAGTACGATGTTTTTCTATATTTGCATGTCATTATCTATCATTCTAATACCTGGTCCCGATATGATCTTTGTTCTTACACAAAGTATTTCATCAGGTATAAAAGCAGGAGTCCGTACGATTTTAGGTTCCTTAACGGGAACATTTATTCATACCTTACTTGCTGCGTTTGGCTTGTCGATTATCGTTCAAAAATCACCCTTTGTTTTTGAGGTAATTAAATATGGCGGAGCCGTTTATTTACTATTCTTAGCTATTCAATCTTTTCGTGAAAAAAGTGAATCTACTCAATTAGAACCTGATAGTGCTCAATCAAAGGGCTTTTTTAGAAAAGGTTTTATAACGAATATTGCTAATCCAAAAATGCCTATTTTCTTTTTAACCTTTTTACCACAGTTTGTACATGTAGGTACGGGAGATGAATCGTTTCAAATCTTTTTCTTAGGGATCATCTTCATCATAGAAACCTTTATTGTCTTTTTTATTGTTTCATTATTCTCTTCACGTTTAAGAGACAAATTGAGTGGAAATGCTTTGGTATCTAACATTATTAATTACTTTAAGGGAACTATTTTTGCTGGGTTGGGGATAAAATTGCTTCTTTTAAGTAGGTAGAGAAGAACTTACGGGGTGTTAAGGAGACGGAACACCCCGTTTGCTTTCTTCCGGAAGAGTACCCAATATCGAGATTACCGAACCAATTGCTTGAATCCAACTTCCAGTAAAGATAATTACATCACCAGGCGAATCAGAATCAGATTCAGATTCAGACTCTTCCTTTTCTCTTAAGTTAATAGACCCTCCAATTGCCTGAAGCGAATTCCCTGTAGATTGGAGTAGGTTCCCGTATATATTGTAAATTTGTCCAGGAGCGGACGGGTCCTCAAATTCCTCCCCTAGTGCTACACCGCCCCCTAATGCTTGTAATAAGTTGCCCGTGATCACTAATTTTTCTTCCGTTACTTCTTCTACATCCAAAATAAGACCAGCAACAACCGTACTGTTTCCTATTGCTTGAATCTCATTACCTAGTTTCTCGAGTGAGGGATTTCTTTGCGCGTCTGCTTGGATGGCATTGCCGGTTCCTTGGAGTGTATTCCCGACAATGTCTAAGCCTTTGTATAAATCTGTTATTCTAGTGGACTGTGTAGGTATACTTGCTATTGCTGAAAGTATTGTCCCTATTGCAGTTATTACCGCTCCAAATAATTCTTTGACCTGATCGTCCATAACATACTCCTTACTGTTGTATGTTAAATTATATTCAATTCTTATAGGCGTGCTACCCATGATCAGTTACTAAAAACTCAACTTATAAAAATAAAGACCTTCGCTTAACGAAGGTCCACACTTATTCCTTACGATTTCGGTTCCACTTTTTATACTCTAATTCTAAGTCTGTAAGTGTTAGCTCAAATAAATGTTGCTCGTTCTTCTTGTAGATTCCTGCTTTGATTAAGTAATTAATTAAATAATTCTTTCTTTTTTCTACTGCTAATCTTAATTGTTTTGACATCCTCAATACCTCCAGTTTAGTTTATTCATTTACCAACAAGTCTTACTACTGTACTTTTGGAAAACCAAACTGTTTTTTTTACATAAATTAGTAAGGTAAGAGTTCTCTCATCAATCCCTAACCACGTTATATCTTTTAAGAATTACTTTTCCAAACTGGTTGAAGACTCGGTCCATCGTGAAGCCCATTAGTCCAAGAATTACTAGCCCCACAAAGATCCAATCTGTTTTAAAATACAATCTTGAGTTCCAAATCATATAGCCTATTCCTTCATTAGCTGCAACCATTTCAGCCCCGATGATGGCCATAAAGGAAGAACCCATGGCAAGCCTTGCACCTGTAAAAATATAAGGAAGGGATGCCGGGATAATGACATGAAACATAATTTGCCACTCTGATGCTCCCATACTTCTAGCTGAACGTATTTTATCTTCTTCAATAGCCTGCACACCGGTAAGGGTGTTGATGGTTACAATGAAAAAGGTGGCGTACATAATTAAAAAGATTTTCGACTGCTCCCCAATACCAAACCAAAGCATAAATAAGGTGATAAATGCGAGTGGTGGGATAAATCGTACAAAGTTAATAATCGGATCAAATAATGCTCGGAGTATGGGAATGCGCCCTATTAGCAAGCCAGTTGGGATCGCTACAAGATTCCCTAATGTCCAGCCGGAAATGACTCTTACAAAACTCACCCATATATAAAGGAAAAGTGAACCATCTTGACTAAGGTCGACCGCACCTTTCCAAACAGCCAATGGACTCGGTAGAAACTGCGGATCAGACAGGCTAGCTGCTATGCTCCAAATCGCAAAAACAAGAATCCACGCAAGAATTCCACTGTTTATCATTTTTACCAGAAGGCTCGATGGAACTTTTTTCTTTTGAAATATCTTCTCACTTTTTATCACTTTATTTCTTAGTGCACCCATTTTGCCCCCTCCTTTAATCAAAATGAGATTGAATACTGTGGTAATGTAGACTAAACTCCTTATCGGTAAAACTCCTAGGATAAGGTAAGGAAATATCGTATATAGCTTCAATATTTGAGGACGGTCCTACAGACATGACACCTACCTTTTGCCCAAGTAACAGCGCCTCCTGAATATCATGTGTCACGAAAATAACTGTTTTATTGGTTTCCTTCCAGATTCGAATGAATTCGGTTTGCATCGTTCTTCGAGTCATCGCATCAAGGGCACCGAAAGGTTCATCCATTAACAAAATTTCTGGATCATTGGCTAACACACGAGCTAACTGTACCCTTTGTTTCATTCCACCTGAAAGTTCTCTCGGGAATTTCCCTTCGTGACCTTTTAGACCTACTAGATTAATATAATGAGCAGATGTTTCTTGACGAATGTTTTTGGGTACTTTCTTCATCTTCAATCCAAATTCAACATTTTCCTTTACCGTTAGCCATGGAAATAGTGCAGCATCCGCCTGCTGGAAAACGACCCCTCGATTCCTGCCAGGTTTATGAACCTCTTCTCCGTCAACGATCAGCTCACCGGCAGACTTTTCAATAAACCCAGCAATGATATTCAGTAAGGTAGACTTCCCGCATCCGCTCGGACCAAGGAGAATAAAAAACTCCCCTCGTTGAATGGATAAATCCACCTCCTCCAGCACATGAAAACTACTATTGTTAAAGGTTTTTGTTAATCCCGTAATGGAAATAGCTGCAGGAGTTTCAATTACTTTTTCCTTTACTGTGCTCATCCTTTTTCCTCCTTTATTCAACCGTTACTAAATCAGGAAAGGCATTCTTCAGTGGCTCAAGGAACAGTTTATCCTTTAGATTATATGACTCTTTTAATATCCCTTTTTCCTCTAGCCATTCTTTCATATCCTCAAGATGCTTAACATCCTCCCCGGTAAATCCTAAAACATAATTTTGTCTTTCAATATCTTTTAACGCGTCTTCTTCTGGTACTTTTAATTGTTCAAAGGCAATTTGGGCTGTTTCTTTTTGATGGTTACCTACATACTCAATACCTTGTGATAATGCCTTTAGAACCGACTTCACTGCTTCTGGATGTTCCTCCACAAATGATCGTTTTGCAAGAAGGTAACTATCAATTGTGACACCCGCACTTTCTAAGTCATCTAACTGTGTGACTCCTTCTATACTTTTGAACTTATCTTTTAAGGCACCTGAACTCCAAACCGCATCGATATCTCCCTTTTTCACTCCTACAATGGCTTCATCAGGGGTACTATATGGAACGTAAATGATGTCTTCTTCACTAATTTGATTGGCTTCCAAATATTTGGCCCATATATACTCGGTAACCGTCCCTTTAGGCACACCTAATTTCTTTCCTTTTAAATCCTCTGGACTCTTGATGTCCCCTCGCACAAGAAGCTGGTTATCTTTTAATGATCTTTCATGGCCTCTTGTCAGAGTGGAAACAACCACCATATCGCCTTTCCCTAACGAGTTTAATAGAGCGTAGTCAGCAGCAAGTCCTGTGTCCGCCTGTTCCGTTAAAATGGCGTTAACCGTATCAATGCCATAAGCAAAATTAGATAGCTCTGCATTTACCCCTTGTTCGTCAAAATATCCCTGCTTTTCAGCTGCTCGAAACTGAAAAGATCCTCCTGCAGCCGTATCGATGGCCAATCTAACCGTACTCACTTCTGTTGCTTTTCCTTCTGAGTCACTTGTACTGCTTTTTGTGGTGCTCGAGCATCCTGTAATGATAAGGCTAAAAAGTAGCAATATACTAAGTACTGATAACATTATGTTTTTCATTCTATCTCCCCCTTAGAATCCTCTTATTCTTCTACTTTCTCTTTTCTCGTTTCGTCTACAGTTGCTACACAGAATGCTCCATCTCCATACGAAACGGTCCCTGCAACAGTGACCACTGAATCTGTACCTGTACTTGCTGCATTAGGCACCCTAAACTCAGCAATATTCAGTGGCACAATTTCTGTTTCTTCCTGCTTATCTAACTGAGGTACCCATTCATATGGGACACGATAAGCACGATACACCATGTTTGCATTTCTTTTATTTTTATAAGGAGAAATATATTCCCAAACTAATTCATGCTCGTGAGTTACTTCAAAAATCCTTCCATCTGCCCCTTCGGTAATCAATGTGTTTCCATTAGGCAAACGTTGGGCAGAGCTTATATAAGGACTATAAAAGCGATAAGAATCTAACGGTGCTTGGAAACCCGCTTCTGTTGGTGTATATTGCCATTCGATTTCTAATGTGACAGGGTTAATTTCTAAAATTCTAGAATGATCGCGTACCGCGCTCTTTACTCCATATGGAGAAGCAGGATTCGGCAATCCATATCCAGCCCATCCACCATTATCAAATACGAGGAGATTCCCTTCACCAGGTAAGCCTCGAGGAATGATATGTGCATGATGCTGACCAATAATCCAGCCTAAATGCTTCACATCTGGTGTGGAGTAGTCTGGACCCAACTTCCAAACAATTTTTCCAGTTTTTTTATCAATAATCGCAATAATATTCGTTTCTCTTGCATCCCAAATAATATTATCAGGATGAAAACGTTCATCTCCCTGATCATAAAACTTATTTGGTCCGATCGTAGACATGGAATTGATATGCATCCAGTCTCCAGCCGAATCTCCAGTAGAGTTTCCA
Organism: Robertmurraya mesotrionivorans; assembly: GCF_050971805.1. Lineage (NCBI taxonomy): Bacteria > Bacillati > Bacillota > Bacilli > Caryophanales > Bacillaceae > Robertmurraya > Robertmurraya mesotrionivorans. Next base: position 97,966 of record NZ_JBPCCH010000009.1, read on the forward strand.
AAGAACCGTGTATTCGGATCTCGGAAAAGGACATTTTTCGCACTTTCATCAAAGCCTAGCTCATCAAAATGATCACTAACTGCCCACTCCCAAAGAATATTTCCTTCCCAATCCACCTCAATGATGACGTCATCTAATAATAATTTGTCAGAGATCTCAGGCTTATGAACATTTTTGTGAGCTAAAATTAACGTTGTTCCGCCAATAATACGAGGCTCTAATTCTGGAGAGTAATATCCCACTGGACTGCCTTCTCGTTGATAATCGTGGTGAGCCCTCGCCATCCATTGCGGTTCATGTCCAGGGTCTTCAATATATTCATATTTGTTAAATTTCCAAACAATATTCCCTTCCCAATCCACTTGAACTACATCCACTTCGTCTTGAAATCCATATTTGGGATCTCTTTCGGCTGTACTCCCTAATACATAACCTCCAGGTAAAAGTTTATTAGGAAACCCACGAAGTCCTTTCCACAAATGCACTTCCTTTCCATTCATGTCAATCAATAGTGCGCCTAAGTCTGCAGCTTGATAAATCGTATAACCACTGCTTGCTTTTTCAGGTTGATAAACTGTAGCTCCTGTTGGATGAATCGTTGGATGTCCCATTTTTTCTCCACTCCTCTGTATTTTTTCAAAATAAAAAGCCCCCTCAGCAACGGTTCATGTTTATGAACAGTTAACTAACAGGAGCCTTCGGTTGTCCGATCGGCATGTATTTACTTTTGTTATCTAGCATGTTTTTGTTGGGTTTTCCCTTTTGCTTGTAAAGGTAAACGGTATTTTTCTATTTTATCGATTTGAGTTACCTGAGAGTCATGTACGGTTATTTGAACCGTCCCATATTCTAAGCTCTCGAGTAAAACCTTCACTTTTTCTAGTACTTGCTCATCAATTTGTCCTTTTGAAAGCAAGGAAATCATCCCCTTTGTTCAAAGTTAATCGATTCTCCAATAAATCCTCTAAAGTTGTTTGATCTAACACATACGCGATCGTATCTCTTACAAGCGACCAGAGTGGCTTTAGTTGACATGAAGGTTCTAATTGACATGGTTCGTATTTCGTGATTGATGCACATCCCATAGGGGAAAGTGGTCCCTCTAACACCCGAATGACTTCACCAATGTTTATGTCCCTTGTCTCTCGCTTCAGGATATATCCGCCATTTGTTCCTCTTTTACTTTCTAAATACCCTAATTTTTTTAGCTTTAATAAGATTTGTTCTAAATAACTTACAGTAACTAAAGTTTTATCTGAAATTTCTTGAATTGATACCACTTTTCCATGATGTTCCCCAAGGACTAGTAGGGCTCTTAGTGCATATTCACCCTTACTTGAAACCTTCATTTTGTTTTCCCCCTAATTTAGCCTCATTCAGTTAGTTAAGATTCAAAATAAAGTTGAGTATTCTAGTCAACATTTTACCATAAAAATATAATTGTTGATTAAATTAGTCGACTTTTGAATATAAAAATAGATTACTTTATAGTCTTTAGGGGGTAGCAAAACTTAATTTAATACTTCACTAGCATTTGTATTTGTATTTTTAATTTTTATTGCAATATATACAATCGAAGCTATCCAAATACCTGCAATACTAGCGTAAACAAATGGATAAACATTTGTTTGATCAATCCATGTTGTTACAAGAGTTCTAGAGTTAACTAGGATAATAAATCCTCCTACAAGCACACCCATTAATTGAGCATGGATTTTTTGTACTAACCAGGCAGCAATCGGTGCAGCAATTAATCCGCCAATCATTAACGCTCCTACCCACAGCCAGTTTACTTGTTCCCAACCAAGGGAGATTAAAAATCCAAGAGTAGCAGATACGGCAATGGCAAATTCGCTTGTATCAACTGTACCAACTACTTTACGTGCACTGATTCCTTTTTGAGATAGCAAAACAGGAGTTGCAATGGGACCCCAGCCTCCTCCACCAGTCGCATCAGCAAAACCGGCAATCAATCCTAGAGGGATGGATTTTTTTCTTGATAGGCCAATATTGTTTTTCTGTTCTCCAACTTTAAACATGAATAAGAATCTAGCTAAAACATATACACCAAGGGCAAGTAAAAAAATAGAAATATAGGGTTTTGCAAGGTCACCAGGAATATTACTCAAAAATGTAGCCCCTAAAAATGCTCCAATCGATCCTGGTATGACGAGTCTGACTACGGTTTTTTTATCAACATTCCCAAATTTAATGTGTGAAGCTCCAGATGCAGCTGTTGTTACCACTTCTGCTAAATGAACCGATGCGGATGCAACTGCTGGTGCAATACCAAATGCTAGTAACATTGATGAGGACGTCACCCCGTACGCCATTCCTAATGCGCCGTCTATTAGCTGTGCAAATAAACCAATAAACGTAAATACAATTAACTTTTTCATTTCATAGCCTCCAAACTTCTTTAGTAACTTTGTTTCTATACTATAATCCACATTATCCCTACCTGTAAACTAGGAATTTATAAAATTATTAAAATTTTTTAAAAACAATCTTTTTGTTTGTTAAAAAGAACCTGATCGGTTTTTAAGACCTGTTTCATGGAATATCTTTAAGCTAGATGAAATTTTATTGAGATTGATTGATTTATAGGAGGTATTTACATGCAGGCAGTTGTTTGTACAAAGTATGGAAATTCCGATGTACTTTCATTAAAAGAGGTGGATAAACCTGTTCCTAAGAACAAGGAAGTGTTAGTGAAAATACATGCCTCTTCCATAAACTATGGAAATCTTGTTCTCTTAAAAGGCCAACCTTATTTGGCTCGATTGGCTTTTGGTTTATTTAAACCGAAATACTCCATACCTGGAGGCGATATTGCAGGTCGAGTTGTATCAATAGGCAATGGTGCAAACCAATTTCAATCAGGTGATGAGGTGTTCGGTGACCTATCTGCCTATGGCTGGGGTGGTTTTGCAGAATATGTATGCGTTCCTGAAGACGCTCTCGCATTCAAACCGAAAAATATATCCTTTGAGGAAGCAGCGGCGGTTCCTATGGCTGGAGTTACTGCGTTGCAGGCACTACGGAATAAAGGGAATATTCAACACGGACAAAAAATTTTGATATATGGAGCTTCTGGTGGTGTGGGAACATTTGCTGTGCAAATTGCAAAATCCCTTGGTGCTGAAGTTACAGGAGTGTGCAGCACAAGAAATGTAGACATATTACTTTCAATTGGTGCTGACCATGTCATCGATTATCAGAAAGAGAATTTCTCCCAATCACAGGAAAAGTATGACTTGATATTAGGTGTGAATGGAAACCAACCCTTATCTATTTACAAAAGAGCATTGAATCCGAATGGTATCTTTCTTCATGTCGGAGGTTCAGGAGAACAGTTATTTCAAACCATGATACAAGCACCATGGGCATCAATCATAGGACGGAAGAAGGTCGGAAACATACTACAGAGAGCCAATCAAAAAGACTTAATCTATGTGAAAGAATTACTGGAAACAGGTAGCGTGAAGCCAGTTATCGATAAAAAATATAAATTAAGCGAGATTGCTGATGCTTTCAATTATTTCTCTGAAGGTCATGCTCAAGGTAAAGTGGTGATCACCGTTTAATGATAAAAAACTTGTTTCCTCCTCATAATCTATAAAATAATAGTAGTATTTCCCTTGTCACATTCCCTATATAAAAAGTATAATTTTTTTAACTCAAAGAACCCATTTTTATTGTTTTCTGGAAACTAAAACAATAAAGATGGGTTCTTTATATTTTTAGGAGGGGTTAGATCTTGTTTCGTTTGGTCCTATATTCATTTTATGTTTTTCTAGGAGCCTGTTCTTTCGGAATATTGTCAACGATTGTGAAATTGGCTTACAAAGAAGGGTTTACCTTTCGTGAAGTAACAACCGGGCAATATGGTTTTGGATGGGGATTAATGCTCTTCTTAATGATTATTTTCTCCAGACAAGTAATAAGTTTGAAACAGTTTATACGTCTGGCCGCTGTTGGCGCATGTACTGCATTGACTGGCGTTTTTTACTACTATTCCCTACAAACCGTTCCAGCATCTATAGCGATCATTTTGCTTTTTCAATTCACGTGGATGGGAATATTGATTCATTCAATAGCAACCAAAAAACGACCTTCTAGAACTACCCTTCTATCTATTGTATTATTAATAGCAGGCACTTTTTTAGCAGGTGGAATGGCTGGAGGAAATGTTAAGGAAATAGATATGTTAGGATTGATTTTTGGTTTACTTGCTGCTTTTATGATGTCCTTATTTATTTTATTAAGTGGAAAAGTGGAAACTCAACTCCCTTTAATTACTCGTAGTTTCTACATATCTACTGGCGGGTTATTAGTGCTACTAACCATTTTCACACCTGAAGCATTATTTTCTTCACTCGGAGACGGTATATGGTTTTATGGTTTCCTTTTAGGGGCCTTCGGAACAGTTATTCCAATCCTACTCTTTTCCCTAGGCGCACCTAAGATTAGTCCCGCACTTGCTAGTATTCTTAGTGCTGGAGAACTCCCTGTAGCTGTAATCGCTTCTGTATGGGTACTACAAGAACAGGTGACATGGGTACAATGGTTAGGTGTTTTGATAATTTTGACTGGCATTGCCTATCCACAAATTGTAACTTATCAAGCTACGAAACACCCCAACAATGTAAAGGTTTTGTAATTTTTTTGTAAATAATACTTGTTATAAACAGAAATATTGTGTATTAATGATACCTTAGAAGAGTCCAGAAATCAGTCATTTGGATAATTTAAAGAAATAAAAGATTAGCTTTAGAGGTGATATGGTGAATCAACTGAAATCATTATTGGAAATCCTTATCGTGTCTACCAAATTAGGATTAACATCCTTTGGGGGTCCAATTGCCCATTTAGGTTATTTCCACAATGAGTATATACGCAAAAGAAAGTGGCTAGATGAAAAAAGTTACGCTGATTTAGTCGCACTATGTCAATTCCTACCTGGTCCAGCTAGTAGCCAAGTTGGGATTGGAATTGGTGTCATGAGGGCTGGAGTTCTTGGAGGAATTGTATCATTTATCGGTTTTACTCTTCCCTCAGTTGTTGCCCTTATAGTATTTGCTCTTTTACTTCGTGAATTTGAAGTGGGTGAAGCAGGCTGGATACATGGATTAAAAATTGTTGCTGTTGCAGTCGTTGCACATGCGATCTTAGGTATGGCAAACAATTTAACTCCTGATCTAAAAAGAAAAGCACTTGCACTATTTGCTCTTGTTGTAACACTCCTTTGGCAAACAGCCTTTACTCAGGTAGGAGTGATCGTCATTGCAGGAATTCTAGGATTTTTCCTCTACAGACAACAAACAGATACACATGAACAAAAGATGGCATTTCCAATTAGTCGTCGTTTTGGAGTCATTTCCTTACTAGTATTTTTCAGTCTTTTACTATTGCTCCCAATTTTAAGAGAGGCCACATCACTTCATTGGGTCGCTTTGTTTGATAGTTTTTATCGATCAGGTTCTTTAGTATTTGGTGGCGGACATGTGGTGTTACCATTACTAGAACGAGAATTTGTTCCGACTGGAATGTTAACTGAAGAGGCATTTTTAGCTGGTTATGGTGCTACACAAGCAGTACCTGGTCCCCTCTTTACCTTTGCTGCTTATTTAGGAACGGTCATAAGCGGTTGGCACGGTGGGTTATTAGCCACTTTCGCCATCTTCTTACCTGCCTTTCTTCTAGTGCTGGGAGCATTACCTTTCTGGGATTCTATACGTCGTAATCCTAAAATAAAAGGGGCATTAATGGGGGTGAATGCGGCGGTGGTAGGAATTCTAATATCCGCCTTCTATCAACCTATTTGGACGAGTTCCATTTTAGCTCCGATTGATTTTGCATTTGCGGCTATTTTATTCAGTATGCTCGTATACTGGAAGCTACCTCCATGGATCATTGTTGTGACAGGTGTAATCGGCGGAGCACTTATGACATTTATATAACTCATCAAAGGACTATGCCAGTGGCTTTTTTCACTTTGAAAAAAGTAGTAAATAATCTACAACTACCAAAAGAACAAATGTATGGTCCATACATTTGTTCTTTTTTATTCCCCATTTATTAATTTCTCTCGATTGTCCGATTGAGGCGGTTCCTCTAACCAGCCATGCTTAATCATGATATTTGCTCCATCCTCTGCATACAGGGCGATCTCAGGAATAAGAGACGCATATTTTAAACCTAAATCTCTACGAGGGCTCCCTGACATAGAAGCACCATAATTTCCAATACCAGCCGCAATCATACCAGACACGTGAAACATCATTAATTTTTCTGAGAAAACAGGTATGGTCGAATCCGAAAGAGCTGTATCCCAAGTCATCGGAGCAGGTAAATCTTCCTTTTTTAGAATGTCACTAAATATGTCGATATGCTTTTGAGCAATTCGTTTTCCTCGTATAAAGTAATCTTTTACCTCTTTTGTTCTGGACGTTTGAGCAAAACCTGTAATTAACGTTTTTCCAATGGCATTTGTTTGGATATTATTAAATAACATCGTAATTTCTTGTGCCACAAGCGATCTTCTTTCACCTAAAAATCCAGTTAAAAAGCTCTGCCTTTCAACAAAGTCGACTTTATCTGGTGTTGAAATGAATGGTGGTCTAACATATGTACCTTGCTTTAACATTAAATCTCGTGTTAAGTCCTGTAAGCCTACTGCCGTTTTCAAAACACTTTTAAAAAATTTTACTACCTCTGGTCTCGTTGCAATCCCAAGAGCTAGACCTCCCGCTGCCATTCCAAGAACAGACATATTTCTTAAATACATTAAAAAAAAAGTATCTGAGAAGAGTCTTGGGGCGGCTACGTGTACATCCTTTTCGGTAAATCCAATTGGGATGGGAAAGCTTTCTTTTGTAAATAGCTCCTTTAAAAAGGAAATATTATATTTTGAACCATTTAGAGCAAATTCAATAACTGGTTTGACTTCATGATCCTCTACTTTTTCTAAAAAATAACTTATTACACAAATGGAAGCTGTGTCGTTGATGTATTGAGTCCATAACATCGCCATTTCTGCTGCAGTCAACCGGATTTTCGTCTTATCATCCATTACATATAACACCCTTTATGTTTGAGTAGTTATTTTATCTTTCCATACATTTATTGCTTTTATAAGGAAAGGTTCATTATTTTACTTTTTTTCTAATAAATTGAACTTTGTAGGATATTACTACTGATAAAGGATTTATTTTACATACAACATGAAAGGATGATTAATTTGGAAAATGGTACACGTGAGGAGATCATGAATACATTACAACAATCTTTTCACTCGTTAATGGATACATATAAATTAGAAGATATTGGTTTTTTTGAAGAACAAGGGCCAAATGGAGAATATTATATAGGCTATACCATTAACCAAAATGGTGGGACATACATGCTTCATCAAACATATAAGACGAATCATGATGGGCAATTTGGACTCATTAATAAAGATTGGACCATTGAAACAGATGAACCAAATTTCAATGACAAAAAAGGATATGGGAGCATAGAAGAAGCTTTTCAACAATTGCACTAATACTTAAATAATGTAAAAGGTGCACAAATCCAATTAGGATTCATGCACCTCTTTATTTTAGTGACCAACTGCTTTTTGTTTGCCCGACATGAACCAACCACCAAGAGCGATTATTAGCATGACAGACCAAAAGATTGTATTCCAAATCGGACCTTCAACAAAATCATGTGAAATGATATGGACCGATGGATGGGCAAGAGTGTGCATAAGGAGTTTTATCCCTACCCAACCAACTAGTAGCATGGCTGCACGCTCAAGACTTGGACGTTCCGTTAGGATCTTAACAAAGAATGCTGCAGCAAATCGAATAACAATTAAACCAGCAATCGCACCTATTAAGATAACAATGAATTGAGCTGCGTCCATTCCACCAATATCTCCTAGTGGTGTGTCTGGTAGTGCAAGAACAAGAGCAACGGCAGCCAAAATAGAATCTACTGCAAAGGCAATATCGGCTAAAGCAATTGAAGCTACTGTTGCGCGATAACTTTTCCCTTTCGCATCTTTTTCACGCTCGTGCTTGGTGAACAAATGTTTTAAAGCAATATAAATTAAGTACGCTGCTCCAATGGCTTGTACTTGCCACACATGAAACAGGTACGAAATGATGAAAATGGCCCCTATTCTAAACAAGAATGCTAAAAGCAATCCAATATTTATCGCTTTTTTCTGTTGGTCTTCAGGTAAATGCTTTGCCATAATCGCTAAAACCAGGGCATTATCAGCAGATAATAATCCTTCTAGAACAATCAAAATAAGCAAAACCCAACCATATTGTAACAATAATGATACTTCCATTTATTAAATCCCCCTATTTAACAGTTCCACTACTTTTTCTAGTGGATGATAAACTTCCCTTTCCTCTTCTTTTATTGTTTGCAGAAACACAAGTTTAACTAATTCTACATAGATGTATATTATTCCTTCTTTTACACACTTTCCCATAAAAAAAATACCTTTACTCTTTGTAAAGGCATGGTCAAAATTGTTTGGTTGGAGGGCCATATTTTTTTTGAGTCCATAAAAATACATTGGTCATAAATTTTGCCATAAGTAGGATTAAGATGTACCCCACAAATAAATGTATAAAATTTACTTTTCCATACAATTTAAATAATCCAAGGCCAACAAGTAATGGTTTCAATACAAACGCAAAGGCACCTGCAGTTAAAATGGCATAAAGATAGTAGTTCTTATGATGATTTAACGTCCATTGATACATGATCATACTTACTACCGGAACAATACTGGCATCAATAGATAAACTTGGCAAAGCAGGTAGTAATTGAAATGGATAGTGCCAAAATCCTTCATTCATGCCATATATATCACCATAAGCAAGAACAACATGAACACTATACCCGTAAAATCCAATTAAAAAGATTTTACTTTTATCAATTTTAATAAATAATATTAATAATGGAACAACAAGTATTGACGCCATTATCCAGTACTCCAACGTTGTGTACAAATGATACTCTTTCCAAATATGAATTAATAGATCGGTTGAATCTTCTCTCAGTTGTACGGCTTTATCGAATTGTTCAAGACGGGTATTAGACAATTGAATCATCCTTTTAAAAATACAATAATAACTGTATCGTTACCCATTTCGATCAAAAATATGCCTTATAAAGACTTAGCGAGTTTTAGGGTATGCTTCAGAACTCATATAGCGCTCCTTAATAAGATTTCGGTGATGTAGTTCATGTCCTGCTATAATGTATACTAGTGCACGGACAGAAACCTCTGAGCCATTAGCTTTTCCCCTACGTAAAAACGCTTCACTCGGAAGGCTTTTTATTAACTGTAAGGTAGATTTTCGAGTTATTTGAAAGTTTTCAAGTAAATCTTGTAGGGATAGACCATTGAACGAAGCATTTCTTACGTATTCATTATCATCATATCCTGGTAGTTCAGCTTTTTCGCCACGTGCAAAAGATAAAAGCCTATATCCCATGATTCGTTCAGTATCCGTAATATGTCCGATGACTTCTTTGATACTCCACTTTCCTACTCCATAAGAAAAATGAGCTTGCTGTTCTGTTAAGTCCTTAAGAATGTCTGCTGTTTCATCCATTTGTTGCATTAAGATGCTAATCATATCTCCTTCAGTCACCAAGTCTACATATGTGGAATAATAAGATTCATATTCAGTTGACTCCAGCATTTGTTTCATTTTTTATTCTCCTTTCAATGTTACAGGTAATTTAATTAGGCAATTTCACTTCAATGGTAGTCCCTTTTCCTACTTCACTACATATGGTGACAGTACCTTGATGATTCTCTACAATCCTTTTACTCACCATAAAACCGAGACCTGTCCCTTTTTCCTTTGTCGTATAGAATGGTTGACCAAGCTTTGAAATCAGTTCATCTGGAATTCCGTTTCCTTCATCTATAAAACGAATAATTAACTCCTGTTTTGGACTTGAAATCAGTTGTATGATTAAGTTTCCTCCATCCGGCATCGCATCTATTGCATTTTTTATAAAATTGATGCAAACCTGTTTGATCTGATTTTCCTCACACATAATCTGCGCTAATTCCGTTTTGAAATCAATGATGATTTGAACATTATTGAGAGTTGCTTGAGGTCCTAATAACGTAACTACATCTCGTATAAGTACCCTTACATCCTTGCGTGCAAAATGAACGGCTTGCGGTTTTGCTAACATAAGAAGTTCACTAAGAATTTGCTCAATTCGAGTAATTTCAGATGACATAATGTCATAATAAATCTGCTTTTCAAAGTTACTTGATTGCATCAACTGAAGGAATCCTTTAATAGAAGTAATTGGATTCCTAATCTCATGAGCAATGCCAGCAGCTAGCTCTCCAGCAATGGACAATTTTTCTGACTTAATTAATAACTCCTGAGCTTGTTTTCTTTCGGTTATATCCCGTATAATTACAGCCCATCCATCTACCTCATTCTTTTCATCAAGCAATGGGAAACAAGACAACTGTACCTGAAGCACTTTGCCATCCTTTGTTTTTCTTATCGTTTCATACCCCTTTACCTTTTCGCCAAGAACAGCGAAACTTCTATTAAGTATCACTTCAAATTTTCTATCATCTGGAAGGATAGGAAGTTCACTTGCATCTAGACCTAACACTTCAATTGCGGTGAAACCAAAGGTTGTCTGAAATGCCACATTTACTGTAATGACTTTGTCCCACTTATCAATGATGACAACAGGATCTAAATTTTGAAAGATAAAAGATTGCAATTGATGCTTTGTAGCAATTAATTTTTCCTCTAGTTGGGTTTCTTTTGCGATAGTTAATGAAGGTAATGGAACGGAATTATTTTTATAAAAATAAGATTTTACTAATTCATGATCGGTCATAATGTACTCGTGGGATTTTAGCATGCTGTTTTGGAGAGAGGCGGTTATTATGTTCCCGTTATATGCGCAGACCGATATTAGATTAGAATGACGAACACATTGATCAGCGGTTTTTTCGAAACTCTCTAGTTTCAACTCAATTTCCCTTTCATCATTCCAACAAACATTCGCCCACGTTCTTACGGTAATATGTTTTTCTTGAAAATGAGTAATTACATCTGAAAAATGACTGACGATTAAGTCACAATGAAAATCATCATATAGTCGATAAAACTCATAGTTTTCAAGAAAATGGATGCAGTCAAGTGCATCCTGTGTCAACATCCCTTTTAATATTACCTTCATTTGTTCATATGTATCTTTACTTTCAATCATAATGATGTGATGACCTTGCTCTATCCCCGATACGATATATGAGATGGCATTTTCAATATAATTATCAAGCTTATTGTATGTATACAATATATGCCCATGATTTTTTAAGTCTATCAAATTCGTTAAAGGTACAATTTTATTTTCCATAAATACCTCACCTATACGTAGTAAGTTAAGTATAATGCAAAAATTGGATTTTTTCATTTCTAATATTATGAATAGTACAAACTAATTATAAAGTTAATTCTCTATATCAAAAAAACTGCCAAAAATGGCAGCTCCAAAAACCTCTGTTGAATGAATTAAGTAAGCAATAATTGTTCGAGTTGTTTTTTATCCTCTATTACACATAATCCACCGTGATAACAAATCACTTGCTCTATTTCCAAATCTATAAACTGTTCCAAAGATTTATAGGCTGTTTCCAAATCTAAAGTTGACTGTGGGATAGGACCTCTCAATATCCCGTTTGATACAACCATGGCATCGCCAGCAATTAATGTTTTACTGACTTTGTGGTAGAGACTGATGTGACCTGGCGTATGACCTGGGGTGGATAATACTTGTATACCACCTGCAAAAGGAAGATATTCTCCTCCGTGTAATGTTTTATCCACAAGTGAGGTAGGAGGATTTTGGTACAAAAATTTCATTGAATCAGGTAGCGCGTCCCACGCTTCTTTACTCATTCGATTGGGATCGGTTTTTAGCAATGGCAAGTTCCCTTCAATATATGGTTTATCAAGCTCATGTGCATACACTTCTATTTCCTGTGTTGCCACCGATAAAATATCAGGAAGGGACCCTATGTGATCCAAGTCTTGATGAGTGAGTATAACAGCTTTCAATCGTTCAAACGGGACTCCTATATTGTTCATTGCCTGTTGAATTTGTTCCAATTGCCCAGGCATTCCCGTATCAATTAATAAGGCAACTTCATCATCCCACAATAAGGTTGGGTTTAATGTAAATCCTTGTATGTCTAGTTGTAAGATATCTACACCATTATAAATCCTCACACTATTCCTCCTCATCTGATAAACAAAATATACCAATTGGTACTTTACCAATTTATCATTAAGGGGGGTTATTTTCAATATGTAAATATTTTATAATAACACATAAATTTTAATTTGTCAATATTTAAATGTGTTGTTTTTCTTTCTATTTTTCCATTTGTAAACAAGGGGTGCCAACAGATTGGCCCCTATGAACAAGAGATTTCCTTGCGCATTAAAGTGTAACAGTTGTGTTTCAAAGCTCATTTGATCATAGTGCTCTTCTACATAAACTCCTCTTTCCTTGTTTCTTTTCTGAGTCTCTTTTAATTGTTTTATATACTTATACTGCACCGGTACCATAAATATGATAATAACAGGTAAGCACCTATAATCCCTACACCTACGTATACACTCATCACACTTTCCCCTCTCATTGGAAGACTCCTCGTTTCCGGCTCCTTACAACTATATAGGTGTAAGGAGTGTAAAGGTTTCAAGTATGAATACTATTCTTGCTTAATCCAGAAAGAATTAATAAACACCTGACTAAATCCCAGTTTCAGCATATTATTATGGCTGATTGAGCCAAATTCAACATCTGTATATACTTTTGTTAATCCAATAGCTTGGGAAAGCTTGATCCGATAATCGAGTAAGGCTTGATGTATTCCCTTACCTCTATACGATAAAAAAGTAAAATCATTGGCAATATACCCTTCTTTTCCTTCTATAAATAGTGACCCCATACCTGATGGTTGACCGTTTATGTAGGCTATGAAGTTTTTGAAATAGGGCTGAACAAAATAATTAGCCTTTTCTTGTGCCAAATCCTCCTCAATGTCTCTTCCATTCGAGAGAGCGATGAGATTTAGGAATTCTTCAACGTTTTTTTCTGTTACTTTTACAATCTCAACGGCGATATTTCTTTGTTCCCTTTCATAGGCTTTAGGATCCACCTCCAGAAAGGCAAGTTGTTCACAACATGCATATCTTCTCTTCATTAGCGCTTGAGCAACCTCCATGCTGATATCGCTTGGAGTTAAGTCGAAGCATGGAGTGATTTGCTTACTTGCATACTCACCTAAAATATCATCTATTATAGGTACATCCTTGTTCCCGAAGCCTTTGATTCGGTTAAAATATATGGAATCCGGCACATTTTCATCTATCAATAGTGTGGAAGAACCCATCTTTTTCACGATCAAATTGGTTTTATCCGCATACAACGACCTTTTAGAGTTAAAAGCAGTTAACGACATTTCCATCTCATTAATTCTTCTTACCGATATTTGTATATCATTCAAATCAAGTTTCTCTCCTTTATTCGGGTAAAATCTCATACGCTAGTTTCTTGATAATTGCTTCGTGTTGAGGGTAATCCTGTAGCAATTGCTTTTGCGTAAATAGCTCAAAGTCTTGATACTCAAATCCAGGAGAGACCATACAACCAACTAAAGCAAAACCACCTATAGTTAGTACGGATGAACCAAAGATTGTATTCTTCGGAACTGCTATTTGCGGCACTTCTCCTTCCTCAATATCTAAGCCAAGTCTGACTTCTTCGTATTCTCCATTTTCATGGATCATATGAATGGAAAGAGACTGACCAGCATGAAAATACCACAATTCATCTGATTGTAAACGGTGAAAATGAGAAACCTCACCTTCTCGCAAAAGAAAATAAATACTTGTATAAAGGACTCTCGATTGATTGGCCAATTTTTCACTTGATCGAAAAGACTGTTTGAAATACCCTCCTTCTGCATGAGGTTCTAAATCTAACTGGTTAATCCAATAATCAGCTGTTTTTTTCTCCATAGTTTTACTCCACTTCTATCCAATATCGTCGAATCACATTTCCATCTTTCTCAACATAATCATTGTCTCGTACTTAGATAAACCATTTTACCATATTAACCCATCCTAATATCACCCTAGCAAAAACAAAAAAGCTTTATATCCATAAAGGGCATAAAGCTTTCTTGTTTTGAATGGTCATTGTACTTTTCGTACTTGGTAATTTGCTTCTTCCTTATTTTCATGTTGTGCTTTTATCTTGAAGTGATAAATCAAGTAGCACGCAATGACAAACGGAACGCCTAGATAAAGGGCTAATCGTTGCTCTGAGTCAAATGCTAAGCTAGCAAGTACTATAATATTTAATGTAAGCGCGATGATCGGAAGTACCGGGAAAAACGGTGTTTTAAATTTTAGATCCTCTAACTTACCGCCGTCTCGAATATATTTTCTACGGAAGGCAATTTGAGAAGCAGTAATTGAAATCCAACCGACTTGTGCACCGAGTCCAGCAATTGAAAGCAGCCATACAAACACCGTTTCTGCTGCGAAAAATCCTGAAAGAAGCGATAGGAGAGAGATCCCCATCGTTAATACCAAAGCATTCATCGGTACACCTTTTTTGTTTACTTTTGTTAAAACTGGACTTGCCATTTTTTCTTTTGACATGGCATATAACATTCGTGTAGCAGCATACAAACCTGAATTTCCAACTGAAAGTAAGGCTGTTAGAATAACAAAATTCATAATATCTGCCGCATACGGAATTCCGATGCTATCAAATACAACAACAAAAGGACTCTCAATCACTCCCGCTTTTTCCATCGGAATTAATCCAGCAACCACAAAAATCGCCAGGACAAAGAATACAAGAGTTCTCCAAACCGTTTGCTTGATGGATCTAGGAATGGTTTTCTCTGGGTTTTCACTTTCCCCAGCAGCAATCCCAATTAATTCTGTACCCTGAAACGAAAAGTTAACAGCAATCATCGTAATAATTAACGCGGAAAATCCGTTCGGAAGCCAGCCATGAGCCGTAAAATTAGATAAGAACGGCGCTTCTTGTCCACCTGTTAAATCGATGAATCCGAATAAAGCTGCTCCACCTAACACAATAAAAAGTAGAATGGCTAATATTTTAATACTAGAAAACCAGAATTCTGCTTCCGCAAAAGCTCTAGCCGATAATGCATTCAAGGAGAACAAGACGACAGCAAAGATCCCACTCCAAATCCAAACCGGAACATCAGGAAACCATCTTTCCATCAACTGCCCTGCTGCCAGGAATTCCAATGCCACCGTTACAGACCACCCGAGCCAATATAACCAACCCAGGGCAAATCCCGTTCCTGGTCCGATAAATTTGGTCGTGTAAGTTTGGAAGGAGCCTGATACTGGCATGGCAACAGATAACTCACCAAGGCACAGCATTGTTAAAAACATAATAAGTCCACCCACTAGATAAGATAGAATTGCCCCCATCGGACCCGCTTCGCTAATCGTGTAGCCAGATCCTAAGAATAACCCCGATCCTATTACCCCTCCTAGTGAGATCATAAATAAGTGACGAGTCTTCATTGTTCTTTTTAATTCATACGAAGTGTTGTTTTCCGGTAAATTCATTATATCCCCCTTTTCCCTTGTAAGTATGCGCTTACATCTTCTATAATGCAAATTTCATGCCAAAATGGAAAAGCTTTAATTGTGAACTTTTTTCGAACATGTTATGCCAAGAATTTTTGCATTTAAAATTGAATTTTGCATTAGGGATGCAAAAAAACTCTTTCCGTTTGATCGGAAAGAGTTTTGATTTCTAATCAGATCCGGTAATTATTAGGTCATCCTGAATGGTAGCTAGTACAGTCAAAGGATTCACAACTTCGCCTTCTTTCACATGTAAAGAAGTGATATGGCCACTAATTCCAATTGATATTTCTTCTGTACAGCCGTTATTCTTTTTAATAACAAATAACTTTTCCCATTCATACACATGGTTACTTTCCCCTGTAAGAACCTTCTCTATCGTACCGGAACAAGGACTATAAATAAATTCACATACTTTACCTAGCAACTAGGTTCACTCCTTTTACAAATCTTTTTTACTTACAGGGCTGCCTAATAAAGGTTCAGTAACCTTATTTATAACTGCTCACCTTATACCCAACCACGGAATCTAGCCGCTTCTGCCACTTTTTTAATCCCTACCATATATGCTGCTAAGCGCATATCTACACGATGGAGCGCAGCTGTTTGATGTATATTTTCAAAGGAATGGATCATCACCTTAGATAGTTTTTCATCGACCTCTTCCTCTGACCAATAATAGCCTTGATTATTTTGCACCCATTCAAAGTAAGAAACCGTAACTCCTCCTGCACTTGCCAATATATCTGGCACTAACAATATTCCGCGTTCTGTTAAGATGGTTGTTGCTTCAAGGGTGGTTGGACCGTTAGCTGCTTCCACCACAATTTTCGCTTTAATATTGGCTGCATTTTGAGCGGTAATTTGATTTGAAATAGCTGCAGGTACTAAAATGTCACAGTCAAGCTCTAATAATTCTGAATTACTTATCGTGTTTTCAAAGATTTTAGAAAAGGTTCCAAAACTATCGCGTCGATCGAGAAGATAATCGATATCGAGCCCATTTGGATCGTGAACTCCCCCATATACATCTGAAACTGCGATCACCTTTGCCCCTGCATCGTGCATAAACTTTGCTAAATAGCTTCCTGCATTTCCAAACCCTTGAATGACCACTCTTGCTCCTTGTAATTCAAAGCCTTTTTTCTTTACCGCTTCTTCCACGCAAATCGTTACTCCTCGGGCAGTTGCCGTTTCTCTTCCCTTAGATCCACCTAATACGATTGGTTTTCCTGTGATAAAACCGGGAGAATCAAACTCACGTAAACGGCTATATTCATCCATCATCCACGCCATAATTTGTGAATTTGTGTATACATCTGGTGCTGGAATATCCTTTGTTGGTCCAACAATTTGGCTGATTGCCCGAACATACCCACGACTTAATCTCTCGAGTTCTCTGAAGGACATCTTTCGCGGATCACAAATAATTCCACCTTTCCCGCCTCCATAAGGAAGATCCGTGATCCCACATTTCAAGCTCATCCAGATCGATAGTGCCTTTACCTCTTCCTCATCTACTTCCGGATGGAAACGCACGCCACCTTTCGTCGGTCCCACAGCATCATTGTGCTGTGAACGATATCCCGTAAAAATTTGAACCGTCCCATCATCCATACGGACCGGAATACGAACCGTTAGCATTCTGATTGGATCTTTTAACAATTCATACATTTCGTGTGTATACCCTAGCTTATTTAAGGCTTTTTGAATAACCGTTTGCGTTGAGTAAAACAAGTTAAGTGATTCTTGTTCCTTTTGTTGATCCTTTTCGATCGCATTTACCACAGTATTATTAGGCATAGTTCTACCCCTCGTCGATTTAGTAATATTGGTTAACGATTGACATTAAGAACCTAACACGTTTTGAATTTTTTCAAATGCCCAATCGATTTCTTCCTTTGTTATGATTAATGGTGGCGCAAAACGAATCACCGTTTCATGGGTTTCTTTACACAACAACCCAGCTTCCTTTAGTTGCTCACAATATGATCTAGCTGCTTCAGTAAGTTCCACACCGATAAACAACCCTTTCCCTCTAATTTCTTTTATCTTCGGATTGTTGATCGTTTTAAGTTGATTCAGGAAATACTCTCCTAACTCTAGGGAACGCTCTACTAAATTTTCTTCCTCAATAACTTTAAGAGAAGCGAGCGAAACGGCACAAGCAAGAGGATTTCCTCCAAATGTAGATCCATGTGAACCTGGATTGAATACTCCTAAAACATCAGCGTTTGCGACCACACAAGAGATTGGGAATACTCCCCCACCAAGTGCTTTTCCTAAAATAAGGATATCTGGGTCCACTTCCTCCCAATCACATGCAAACATTTTTCCTGTACGCGCTAGGCCAACTTGAATTTCATCTGCAATAAACAATACATTATGTTCTTTACATAAGTCAGATGCAGCCTTTAAGAACCCTTCTGGTGGTAAAAGAATTCCCGCTTCTCCTTGAATTGGTTCCATTAAGAATGCGGCAGTATTTGGGGTGATGGCTCCCTTTAGAGCTTCTAGATCCCCGTACGGAATTAACGTAATCCCTGGTAAAAGTGGACCAAAGCCACGCTTGTACTCCGGATCTGATGATAAGGACACTGCCCCAAGAGTTCTTCCATGAAAGTTACCTGTGCATGCAATGATTTCTGCTTGATTCTCAGCAATCCCTTTCACATCGTAGCCCCAGCGACGAGCAGCTTTTAGGGCGGTTTCTACCGCTTCTGCCCCTGTATTCATCGGCAGTGCCATGTCTTTCTTCGTTAGCTTACAAATCTTTTCATACCAAGGTCCTAACTGATCATTATGAAAGGCACGTGACGTTAGTGTAACTTTATCCGCTTGATCCTTCAGGGCTTGGATGATTTTCGGATGACGATGCCCTTGATTCACTGCTGAGTAAGCACTCAGCATATCCATATAACGATCGCCTTCCGGATTTTCCACCCATACACCTTCTGCTTTTTCAATAACGATCGGTAGCGGATGATAGTTATTTGCTCCAAATTTTTGAGTTTGTTCAATAATATTAGTAGTTTTAGAAGTTGTTTGATTCATTGTGTTACCTCCTTGTTTTATAGAGTTTCTGATGTTGTTTTTGCTTGCATATGCAATAGTAAATAATCAGGTCCACCAGCTTTAGAGTCTGTGCCTGACATATTAAATCCACCAAAAGGTTGATAGCCAACGATGGCACCTGTACAGCCTCGGTTGAAATAAAGATTACCAACATGAAATTCTTCTCTAGCTCGTTCGATATGCTCACGATTATTAGAGATAAGGGCACCAGTTAGTCCGTAATCCGTGTTATTTGCGATCTCCATCATATGGTCAAAGTCACGAGCTTTACAGAATGCTAGAACGGGTCCAAAAATTTCTTCTTGCATCAAGCGGGCCTTTTCATCTACATCGGCAAAGATTGTTGGCTTAATGAAGAAACCTTTAGAATCATCTCCTTCACCACCGGCCATTAGCATGCCCTCTTGTTTGCCGATTTCGATATACTCCATTATTTTTTTGTATGCTTTTTCATCAATAACAGGTCCCATGTAGGTTTCTTGTAATTCTGGACTCCCGACAGTCAGCTGACCTGTTAAGGCAACAGCTTTTTCTAGCACTTCCTCATACACATCTTGGTGTACTACCGCTCTTGATCCTGCCGAGCATTTTTGTCCTGAAAAGCCAAATGCCGAGTAAACAATAGAAGCAGCAGCAAGATCTAAATCTGCATCGTTATCAACGATCACTGTGTCTTTTCCACCCATTTCAGCGATCACTCGCTTGATCCAAATTTGTCCAGGATGAACTTTAGCTGCACGCTCGTTGATTCGGCATCCCACTTCACGAGAACCCGTGAACGACACAAAGCGAGTTTTCGGATGATCAACAAGATAATCTCCGATTTGCGCTCCACTGCCAGGTACGTAATTCAACACTCCCTTAGGCAATCCCGCCTCATACATTAACTCTACAAATTTTGCAGCAATGACTGGTGTTGAATTGGCTGGTTTTAATAACACCGTATTTCCTGTGACAATGGCTGCAACCGTAGTTCCTGCCATAATTGCAAGCGGAAAATTAAACGGTGAAATAATGACTCCTACTCCAAGTGGAATATAGTGAAATTGATTGTACTCACCTACACGACTTTGCACATCCATTCCGTTCTTCAACTTCAGCATTTGACGCCCGTAATACTCAAGAAAATCAATGGCTTCTGCTGTGTCCGCATCCGCTTCGTTCCACGGTTTCCCTGCTTCTTTTACTAGATAACTAGAAAATTCATGTTTACGTCGGCGCATTATTGCAGCAGCACGGAATAATATGTTTGCACGGTGCTCAGGTTTCCACTTTTTCCAGCTTTCAAATGCTGTCAGAGCAGCCTGCATCGCTTTCTCCGCTAGCTCTTGATTAGCCATAGATACGGTACCAATCATCTCTTCCTTATTCGCTGGATTAATTGAAACGATTTTCTCTTCTGTTGTAATTTCTTCATCTCCAATGATCACTGGGTAATCTTTTCCTAGTTGTGTTTGGACATAAGCTAGCGCTTCTTGAAAGGCATGTTTATTTTCTTCAATTGAAAATTTGGTAAATGGTTCATGTGTATAAGGTTTCATTCTTTTTCCCCCTTTTGATTCTTCAAAATGTTTAATGCAAGTTTTGTGCCAACTTTTATTTTTGCGTCACATAAAGGTTTCACTTTAATTAGATGCAATAAATTTTTGCACTATTTTCGTTTTTTTGTCACAAATAGCAAAAAATATTTTGCGTTATGAAGTTTGTTTTGATTAAATAGTTGGTAATGGGACTAAATCAAGGGAGAACACTCATGGAAAATTCAAAGAAATCATTATCGTATCTTCAATATGTAAATAAGTTATATGAGAGAATTTTGGACGAGGTAGAGGTTGGCGTTCACGCAGTGGATGAAACCGGAAAGACCATAATTTATAACAAGAAAATGATGCAGATGGAATCAATGGATTTACACGATGTAATTGATAAAAACCTACTAGATGTGTTTATGTTTAAAGACGATCAATCTAGTACTCTTGTACAAGCGCTTCAAGAAGGCAAGGAAACCACAAATGTAAAACAGACGTACTTCAACAATAAAGGTCGAGAAATTACAACTATCAACAATACATTCCCTATTTTTAAAGATGGTGAAATTCAAGGAGCGGTTGAAATTGCCAATGATGTCACGAAACTAGAACGCCTTATGAAAGGAAATATGAACACGAAAGGGACGACTCGGTTTACGTTTGATCATATTATCGGCATTAGTCCTGCGATAAAAGAAGTGATTGAATTCGCGAAACGTGCTGCACGAACCTCTTCTTATGTGTTAATTGTTGGCGAAACCGGAACGGGAAAGGAGCTGTTTGCGCAAAGCATTCATAATGCTAGCAACCGGTTTTCGGCTCCTTTTATTTCACAGAACTGTGCAGCCCTACCTGATAATTTAATAGAAAGTCTATTATTTGGAACAAAGCGTGGAGCGTTCACAGGTGCTATTGACTCACCAGGGTTATTTGAACAAGCAATTGGCGGTACATTATTACTGGATGAAATCAACTCCTTAAATCTAAATCTTCAAGCCAAATTATTAAGAGTTCTACAGGAAAAAATGATTCGTCGTGTAGGTGATACAAAGGATACAGCGGTAGATGTAAGAGTCATTGCCAATATTAATGAGGACCCAATTGATGCGATTGCCAATGATCATTTACGAAAAGACTTGTATTATCGACTGGGAGTTGTCACTCTCTTTGTTCCTCCGTTAAGGGATCGAAAGGAAGATATTCCCCTTCTTGTTCAACATTTTATCGAAAAGTATAATGAACGTTTTCAAATGAATGTGAAAGGTTTATCTGAAGAAGTGACTAGATCCTTCATGGAATATGATTGGCTTGGAAATGTTCGAGAACTTGAACATATCATTGAAGCTGCCATGAACATTATTATGGATGAAGAAGAGATTCAATACTCTCATTTACCTTTCCAATATCGAAGCAAAATGCAAATGAAAGAAATGATGATCCCTTTATCAACAGTGGACCATTTTATTAAAGAGAGCAATGATGTCACCGTCCCGTTAAAGGACCAAATGGAGTTGTTTGAACGATCATATATTGAACATGTCCTAAAGAAAAACGACTTTAATATTTCTAAGTCAGCCAACTTACTTGGACTAAGCCGACAAAGTTTACAGTACCGAATGAAAAAGTTAAATATTGAATCAAATTGAATACAGCAATCGGAATCTTTAGATGCTGTCTAGGACAGGGAATTTCTAGATACTAGTGGAATCGTTACACTAACTGGATTCCGTTTATTGAAATATTTTTTTGCCATATGGAGATACTTAAGTTGGCAAACAAATATCGATAGGAGGTACTATTATGGTCGAGGAAAATGCACAACAAACGAAAATGGAGAAGATTTTTCAAACCACCTGCGGCTCTTTCGAAAATTGTACTGAATCCAGTATCCAATCATTTTTACAACAATGTGAAGAAAACGGAATTGACTCTCAATTCTGCATGAGTTGGGTCGAGCAGCACAAATCAGAAATTCCTGATTGGCAAACGGTCTCAAAAGTCTCTCTAGAATGGATGAATCAACACACATCAACGGGATCACCTATTTCTTTTTCAGAATAAAATACAGTGGAGATTTTCCCTCTCCACTGTATTTTTGGCCATTCAATTGATGGGTATATCGCGCACCTCTAGACGATCTAAAAAATCTATCACACTTTGAAATGCTTCTTCGGCAGAATGTTTATTATATTTCATAGAGAAGGGATCACTAAATCCATGTTTTCCTTCGAATTTGTTTACTTCCACGTTCTTTTCTATTAATTTAGGAATTAAATCGTCTACATGAAAAGCTTCTTCTTTTTCAGGAAAAAATAGTAACACAGGACATTTTGGATAGACATTCATGTAATTTCTTATTCTCGACCCATAATAACCAATTATCCCATCAACGCCTTCATCATCACTACAAAGCCAAGAAATGGTTGCGCCCACACTAAATCCGACAAGATAAATTTTTTTATACTTTTCCCTATTTTCTTTTATCATCTTATTGATCTTGTCCCTAGCCATTAAAAAACCGATTTCATGCATAAAATGCTGATATGCTGTTTCTTCATGGTCATACGGAAAGGGGTGTTCGTTATTTAAAAGATTAGGGCAAAAAACCTTATACCCCAACTTGGCAAAATGGTTACAGTATGTCTTAATATGTTGGTTAACTCCATATATTTCATGGATTACAATGATGAGTTTGTCAGACTTATTCAATTTACCACTCCTACTTGTTTCACCACAATCATTGGGACCCACCCGTATATTTATTATCCCCCATCAAATAGTTAGTGCTGTCTCCAGGTTTCGCGTTCGGGTTGGTAGGAATGTGAGGATTATTCTTGTTTTTCTTTCTTTTGGAATCAATCCAGAAAGCCAACGTAATAACAATGAAAACAGAAGCTAGAAATACCAAGATCAAAGCACCAACCTCCTTATATTTCCATTTTATCAAATAGGAGCATCAATTTATACAATAAAAGGGCTACTAATTAGTAGCCCTTCTCAATTTCATTATCCAGTGATCGTAGCACTCCAATTTCCTCCACCTTGGTCACATGTAAAGTTTCCGGATGCTCTTCGTCCTTCTATTCTACCTGTGTAGGTACAGTTGTTTCCATCGCTGCTATTTCGACGTTCAATTCGAACCTGGTTTCCTTGTTGTTGCATTCTTAACACGGCTGTAACTGGTGTTGCACCTTGTCTAGTCCATCTACCGTCAAATACATTGCTATTTCCTCGTCGTGTCCAAATTCCTCTCCAGCCACCTTCTTCAACTTCCCATCTTCTTCCTAAATCTGGTTCTGCTGGCCCTCTTAAAATCGTACCGCTCCAAGACCCACCGCCTCTGTTACACACATTACTGCCAACTACTCTGTTTCCTTCAATTCTGCCTACGTACTGACAATTGTTTCCGTCGCTACTATTTCTTCTTGAAATACAGACGAAATTGCCGTCCACATTCATTCTCAATACAGCGGTAATTGGCGTTTGTCCGGCTCTCGTCCATCTGCCATCAAACACATTGCTGTTTCCACGTCTTGTCCATACACCTCTATAACCACCTTCTTCAACTTCCCATCTTCTTCCTAAATCAACTGGTTGTCTTAATGTAGAAACATATGGATCTTCATAATAATAATACGGTTGGACTGGTTGATAATTGTAGGCATAGTAATAAGGATTGCCGTAGTTGTACATAGATACAACCTCCTACTCATGTAATCTATTTATAATTAATCATGCATTTCATCATATGCCTAAATAAAAAAAATGCCCCAATAAAAAGCTAGGTCATAATGATCTTTTATTATCATTGGTAGAGGATAGCTAGGCCAACATAATAAAACAAAAAAAGCCACCCTAAAAGGCAGCCATATTTTAGTAAGTTTTATACGGTTAATTCAATAAGATTCCCTTCAGGGTCCACTATTACACTCTCATAATAGCCATCACCTGTCAGACGTGGTCCATCAACGAGAACATACCCATCTTCTTGAAGCTTCACCGTAAGTTCATTGACCTTTTCTCTACTGCCAAGTGAAAACGCGACATGTGCCCAACCGATTCTGTCAGCTTGATCTTCTTTATCCACTCCTACTTTGCGCATAATCTCTAAACGCGCTCCACTTTCGTATTGAATAAAATAAGATTCAAAGCCTTTTTTCACATTATGATACTTTTCATTTGATTTTCCCTTAAAGTATCTTTCATAAAAAGCTTTCATTTTTTCTAAATCTTTCACCCAGATGGCTATATGCTCAATTTTCAATTCTCTCCACTCCTCCCTATTGGTTACATAGCAGTTGATTCAGTATTTCTTTTCAATAAGGCCTTCCTTTCGATCATGATTCTATTTAACCTTTCAGAAGCCAAAAGCATCCCAATTGCAAAGAGTACGATCACAAAGGGAAAAATACCAATCGTTGTTTGAGCAGCCACCAATCCTAGTAATGGTGGTAAAAAGGTACTTCCCGTATAGGCAAGCGCCATTTGATAACCCATAATCGTCTGAGAATGTTCCTTTCCAAATCGTGTTGGAGTTTCATGTAACATACATGGAAAAATGGGTGCCAGGCCTAATCCAATTAATATTAAACCTACAAGAGAAAATATTGATGGTATGGGTAATAGCAAAAGGATCGTACCAGCAAGAGCTGTCAGCTGACCTGAGCGAATTAACGTTTTGTTATCAACCTTTAGCGTAATAAATCCGGTCAAGAACCTGCCTATCGTAATGCCTCCATAATATAAAGAAACCCACTGAGCCGCTACTCCTACTGACAAATCTTTTACGTTTACCAAATAACTACTTCCCCAAAGACCTACGCCTGCTTCAGCACCGCAATAAAATAAAAACGTAGCCATGGCTAGCTTTACACCCTTAATTTTAAGAGGCTTTTCATTTTTTGTAGTATGACTGATAGATGAATCTATTTCTGTGTTTAGTTTGTTGGTCGATTTACTAGCTACCTTTTCCCATAACGGCAAGGTTAAGAAAAGAATAACGACTAATCCAAACTGAAGGCCAGCAATGGCAAAATATCCACTTCTCCACGATTGATCTCCCGTAAGGTACGAAGACATAATAATTGGCCCAAGCGTAGCCCCCACTCCCCAAAAGCAGTGAAGCCAACTCATGTGGTGTGCCTTATAGTGGGCAGCCACATAATTGTTTAAAGCAGCATCCACACAACCTGCTCCTAATCCAAGTGGGATTGCACATATAAACAGCCAAATCATTGATGGTGCAAAATTAAATCCAAGTATCGCTACAGCCGTCAGAAGACAGCTAATAAAAGTCACCTTACCAGTACCGAACCTATTAAGAACTTTCCCTGTAAATAGACTCGATACAATTGTGGCACCTGCAATCGCCATAAATAGCCATCCAGCCATTTCCATTGGTGCTCCGTATTCCGCTCGCATTAATGGCCATGTAACTCCTAACAAGGAATCTGGTAAACCTAAGCTAATAAAAGCCAAATAAATGATCACTAAGAAAAATGTTGCCATTAGAAGTTCTCCTCTCTTATCTGTTTACTTACTTGTTTTTGTGATCATGAGCTCCAGCCCTAAATTCTGTAAACCAAACAAATAGTCGTGTTTCCAGTTGCTTTCGGTTAATTGAGGAAGATGCTCACTTGGAACATAGGTCGAACTTTTCTTTTTAATCTCTTCAAGAACCTCTTCATTCACTTCACCATGACAAAAAATGACCATATGAGGGTTTATTATGGCAACAAATGTAGCTACTAACCTACTTACCGCATCCAATGTATGATCATCAAGAAATGCCGCTCGATTTTCTAAGGCTTGAAAGAAGTTTTGTTTTTCGTACTGTGGAACAAAGGATACTTCCCCTGAGAAAAAGGAACGCCCACGCACAACGTCTCCATTAATTAGAACACCGGCACCTGGTCCATTCTTGCCAAAATACAAGTATACGAGAGACTGATTGTCCGTATTCCCAAGCGATTTATAGTAGCCAAGTACCGCTGCATTCATATCGTTTTCGATTATAACAGGGATAGAAAAAAGATTTTCATAATACCCTTTTAAATCAAAGTTCTGTAAATGGTCATAATCAGGTATGTAAAATATACGACCATTATCAACCGATCCAGGTACGCCAATCGCAATGGAGGAAATTCTTGGATACTCCGCAATGATGCCCTGAATACATTTGGTTAATAAACTCAAATCGCTATTCTTTAGTACGCTTGACGTGTTCCCTTGTTCTTTTACCTCACCCAAACAATTAAAAACGGTATAGTGGGTTTCATTACTTTCTAAAAAAATCGCCAAGCCCAGCATATACTCGGGATTGTATGAGTAGCGTTTGGCCCTTCTTCCTCCACTCGAATCATCAAGGCCAACGACCAACAGTTCTCCATCCTTTTCCATTTGCGTGAGAAATTTGCTAATCGTAGGAAAACTAATTCCTAATTTATTGCTTAATTCAACTTTTGTTGCACTCCCAAGTTCAAGTAATCCAGATCGGATTCCCCTTAAGATGACGTTTTTCATTGATTTTGGAGTTGCTATTAAATCACTCATCTATTCATTCACCACCGTTTCAAGACACTTATTAAACTTCTTTAATAAGTTACAAAGATACAATAGCATACTAAAATCGTGCACACAATAACAAAATTTTATTAAACTAAAAAAGAGTCAACCAGTTATGGCTGACTCTTTACCTATTCACTATGCCATTTAGGCAACAAATGCTGTACCAACAATAATTAACAAAATGAATAGTACAACGATTAACGCAAAACTATTGTTATACATTCATTAACACCTCCCTCAGTGTTACAATACTATCCTATGATGATAGAAAGAGATCGGAAGGGCGAATGCCTATGATCACTATTGGTAAAACCTTCCTATTCTTGGTCCTCAAGTATCTCTTTGATCTTTTTCAAATCCTTCATATTAGCTTTCTTCATCATCGCAGCCATAAAAGGAGAGAAAAGTTTAGAGAAACCAGTGGGATTTCCCCGATTTCGAAGAGTCATACGAGTAACATCACTTTCAATAGACTTCCATGTATATATTGTCTCCATCGGAAACGGACCAGCAGAGGTCTTCATGACTAACTTCTCCCCTGGTTGGAATTCGGTAATCTCATAAATATAAGCAAGCTCTCGTCCGAGGAAATTTGCCTTAAATGCAATTTGAGATCCTTTCTTTACAGTTTTTTCAGTTTTCCATTCCGCCGACTGAATATTCACATACCATTCTGGAGCATTTTCCGGATTGGATGCGTACGTTGATACTTTTTCTAACGGACGATTTATGATGATTTCTGTAAACACGTCTACCATGATTATGTTCCTCCAGTTCAGATTGGATCATCTATTGTACGTTATTATTTTCTTCAACATATTTCTTTAATAACGTGCCAAGAAGATGTTTCCATCCATGATTATGTGATTCCTCCCATTCTTCTTCAATAACGCCTGAAGCAGTATGAGATAATTGAAGGGTTGTAACACCATCTTTTTCAGTCAATCGATAGGTATATGCACTATTAACTGCCCCTTGCATGCCTAAATGACCATGTAGTCGAATTTCCTCTGGAGCATTTACATAATACACATTTCCCCATACTGCTCCATCATTTTCTCCCCATCTTTCAATAAATTGTCCTCCTGGTACTGCATCAAAAGAAAATGTTGAGCGCACACCTTTTGGAGCTAACCGAAACTCCCACCAGTCTTCTGCCTTCTCGGTCAAAGCTTTAAAAACCTCTTGCCGTGGTGCGTTTATGACTACTTCTTGCTCAATACGAAACACTTGTGCTTGTTTTGAATGATCCATTTCTAGTTCTCCTCCTGTTTGTTCAGCTAATGATTTTAAATTCAGAAGTGATCGGGCATCCTTCTTCATATATTTCGCTACCCATCTTTCGTTCATTTCCTCTAAAGGAATGACATTAAGATAATTAAACCTGTATTTCCCCTCGCGTCGAACAATTACAAGATTGCCTTCTTGCAAGGCTGATAAATGCTTCATAATCGCATATCTTGAGACTTCGGGAAAAAAATCATTTAGTTCCCCCGTCGTTTTTGGGGATTGCTTCAATATATCAAGAATGCGTCTTCGGGTTGGGTGGCCCAGTGCTTTAAAAAGAGCCGAAAGTTCATCATCCATCACAATGATCCTTTCCAGATTGGTTTTAAATATAATATGTTACCTTTTTGTCACTTATCATATGTGACTATATAGTAACATGTTGAATAAAAGAAAGGAAGAGCTTAATATCAAGTCGGCTCTTCCATTATTATTCCTATGAGGTTTTCACCAAACTTGGTAAAATCTCATGTATCTCCTTTAACTGTTGAATCTCATAAGTAGGACTAATCCCTGATTGATTTTCTTTTCGTAACGGGTTAAACCAACAGGTATCTAGACCAGAGATCTGTCCACCTTTAATATCTGCAGATAAAGAATCCCCTATAATCAAACCCTGTCCTGGAATATAGTCTGGAATTCTGTCAAACACATAATCAAAGAATTCCTTCATTGGCTTTTGAAACCCTGTGTCTTCTGAGACAAAAACATTCTTAAAATATGAATATAAACCAGAATCTCTAATTCTTCTATCCTGCGTTTTGGACACGCCATTTGTGACAATGTACAGTTCATATCGAGACTGCAAGTGCATAACTAAGTCCATCGCACCGTCAATAAGCTGATGTCCTTGCTCTAAATAACTGCGATACTTTCTTTCTAATAAACTTCCATCTACTTCTAAATCGTATTGCATAAAGAAAGCCGAAAATCTCGTGTTGAGTACCTCGTCTCGATCGATCTGTCCGTTTTCATAAGCATTCCACAAACCCTGGTTTATCTCTTTATACCTGCGTTCGTCTTCTGCCGTTAAGTCCATATTTTGTTCTGCAAAGAGAGCGCGTAACGCTTCCTTCTCCGTAGCTTGAAAATCTAATAACGTATCATCTATATCAAAAAATACATACTTATATATTTTCACATTATTTCCTTCCTATCTTTTAACAATATAATGCAATTCAACAAATTGATTGAATCTTTTAATTCCCTTTAACTCAAGTTTCTGTTCAAGCTCGTATTCCTTAAATAACGGAATCCCTGCCCCAAGTAAAACCGGAGCTACGGTAATCGTTAACTCATCCACAAGCTTCTCTTTTAAAAACGAATGAATCAAGTCTCCTCCACCAACTAACCAAATAGACTTCCCTTGCTGTTCTTTAAGCTTATTTATAAAAGGAACAACGTCATCCGCAACAAACTTCACATGTTGATTGTTCCCCGGTTGATTTCTTGAAAATACAAAACTCTCTTTTCCTTCGTACGGAAATTGTCCATTTACCTGGTTCATCACCCAGTCAAAGGTCCTTCTTCCCATAAGGATTGTGTCTACTGTTTCATAAAATTCTGAGTATCCATTGTCTCCTTCGCCTTCTACTTGAAAAAGCCAATCCAGCGATTCATCATTAGTGGCAATATATCCATCCAAGCTCGTCGCTATGAAAAGAACAACCTTTCGACTCATCCATTTTCCCCCTAACAGTAAAAAAGCCACCATGAAGGTAGCCATTTTATTTCCATAAATAACATTTTATCATATTTGTTATATTATGAAACGATCAATGATTGTACTAATTTGTTCTCTACTATGAAGACCACGCAACGTATCGATCAGCTCCCCATCCTTGAATACTAATAGCGTTGGCAATCCCAAAATTCCAAAACGGGATGCTAGTTCAGGTTCTTCATCAGCATCAACCTTCGCAATCATCACACGACTTCCATATTCCACCTCAAGTTCCTCTAAAATTGGTTCTTGCACACGGCACGGAGGGCACCATGGAGCGCCAAAATCCACTAATACAACTCCCTTTTTTTCTACTTGTTTATGAAATGCTTCTTGACCTAGTTCTAACATTATTTGTACCTCCCTTATTGGTCTTCTTCTTTTATCGCTGCTACACGATCATTTAAATTTAATCGAATCATTTGAAGCACCTCAATCTGCTTTTCAATTTCCTCCAATTTTTGCTCGTAAATCGGCAGTACTTCTTTACAAAAGGTTTCTTTATTTTTAAGAACACAGTGTAAAAACCCAGAAATCTGCTCTATGGACAGTCCTAAATCCAAATAAAACTTGATTGTATGGACTTGGTCAATGGCTGTTTCATTGTAAATGCGATAGCCATTCGATAATCTCGTCGGACTTAAAATCCCCTGCTCCTCATAATACCTTAGGGAACGGATACTCACCCCCGTTAATTTAGATAACTCACCGATTTTCATTGAGGAGACTCCTTTCATACGCTTGATACTTCCATTTTAAACCGTAACACTAATGTGAGGGTCAAGAGTTTTTTGAAAAATAAAAAAGAGTCAACCTGTTTGATTAACTCCTTCAATAAGATTCATTTAGTATATGTAGTAACTTGCCAATGCTTCGTGGCAGGTCTTTTCGCGCCTGTCCATCCCATTTGTAAAAGTTCTTTCGCTATTAATATATTAAAAAATCCATGACCGACCAATACCACAGATTGGGATTTTTCAGCCGTATGGACTAGTTCCTCTGCAGCTTGTTTGGCTCGAATTTTTGCATCCGCAAAGGATTCACAGTTTCTAGAATAACCCGCAACCCACAAGCACCTCATCAAGATTGCCCATCCGTTCGGCTGCAATTTTACTTTCGAGAAAAATCCTGATATTGTTGGCAACTCTATTTCTCTGAACAAAGAATCGGAAACAAGGTCCACTGTGGGAATTAATAATTTTGCAGACTCCCTGGACCTATATAAATCACTTGTATAGACCATGCTGGCTGTTGCCCATTTTTTTTGCGTTTCCTTCGGGTAAGTTTCTTCTTCATAAACCCCATGATCATCATACCTAGTTACCCAGTCTTCAAATTGTTTAACTGTTATCCAATCATTATGTACCCATTTTGATCTTCCATGCCTTATTAAAGAAATCTCCATCAATATATCTCCCACTGAAAAATAAATAAAAAAGAATGTAAATGAGACCTACACTGCCCACCCTGATATAAATCATTTGTACATTCCTTAATAAGATATCTAAACCTATGTTAACCAATGTTCTGGTATTTTTAAGTGAGATGGTAATTTAGTATTTTTGTCGCCTTCCGCGGCATTTACTTGTGCTTGTGTAAGAAAGATACTTCCTTGTAAATTAGCGCCATGTAAATTGGCATCTCTCAAATCCGAACCAATAAAGTCACAATACCGTAAATCACTTTCTCGAAGGTCCGCAGCAATTAGAAATGCGCCCCTCCAACTCATCCCTTTTAAGTTTGCACTTTTTAACTTGACACCTATTAAATCCATGCCTTTTCCAACTTTTTTCTGATGATTTTTATCTTTTTTCACTTTATGACGAACAAGCTCACTTGATTTTAAAAGGCATTCATTTACAACCACACGATGATTGGATACATTAAGATCCATCAGCACAATCGGATTAAGTTTCGTAAGGGCTTCCGTCTCGTCTAGTACCTTTTGTATCTCATTATGAATGGAACGAGTATCTCCTATACTAAGTGCTTCCTGTAGGTAATACAACATCTCGTGAAGCTGCTGCATGATTGGAAAAACACGAAACATTTCCTTTGCTGTATTCTTGTCTTCCCGCCAATCTCTTCCCTTGTAGGTAAATTGAGAAACCTTTTGTCCAGCTCCAAAACATTCATACACAGTGCAGCCTTTATATCCCTTCCCCCGCAAACCCTCATGAATTCCGCAGCGATAATTTTCTTGAAGATTATTGCAAGGTACCCCTCCATCTTTATCTACAGCAAAATCAGCTGATTTGATAAATGGCAAAGCGACACAGCATAAACCAAAACAATTTTCACAATCAGCTTTATAGTTTATTAAAAGTTCTTTGTTTGTCATAGTTTGATGAGACAACCTGTACACTCCTCTTCCAAATATAAACAACAATCATATTCCTATTCAACCCTCTTTTCGCGTAATGAACCTATTATAGGTTAAAAAAAGGGAACTAAAATGAGGAGTAAACTTGCACCTGAAACAAGTACATTGGTAACTTTCTTGGGAAGCTTTTCTCTTCCCTTCCCCTTATACCATCCACTAAACTGCCATCTATTCCGATATAAAACAAATAAGAGAATAAAGATAGAAAGAGAAACCATCCACTCTTTATTAGCTATCTTTACTCCTAGAAGTTCATAAATATATGTAAATAGCATCCCTAACAAGCTCCCAATAAAACCGAACAATAATATGATTCTCACTAGTTCTAATAGGACCCTCATAGTACGCCTCCGTGTTAAAGTTTAACCTTACTAAAATGCTCTACTGTCGGAAACGGGTCATAGAAATGATGTAATAAAAGTTTCCACTCCTGATACTCTGCTGACCCACGAAATCCAATTGTGTGATCCTCTAATGTATCCCACTTCACAAGTAACAAATACTTGCCCTTCACTTCCAAACAGCGCTGTAACTCATGTGACAGATAGCCTCTCATACTGGAAATAATTCCAGATGCTTGACGAAATGCCTCCTCGTATTCCTCTTCAAGCCCCTCTCTAACCTGAAGCATAACCGCTTCTAAAATCATAAAAAACTTCCCCTTTCTTCTTACAAGTCTCTTGATAGTCGAATCATATCTCTACAATGAATACCATTTTCGTAGATTTCCTCTGGGTAGTTCTTACTAAAAAAGTCGATATCTACACCCACAATCCGAAAGCCACATTTTTGATAAAGAGCCAGCTGTCCAATGCTTGAATTACCGGTACCAATTTCTAATCGTTGAAATCCACGATCTTTCGCTATCTGAATGGCATGCAAAACAAGCTTTTTGCCAAGCCCTTTCCCTTGTTTACTCTCCAAAACGGAAAGATTCACTAGCTCAACGGTTTCAGGTCTAGTAGGGAGTAGAACGTACACGCCAACTACTATGTTGGCGTCTTCAGCTAGATAGCAATCTCCCCTTCTGATATACTCTTCTACTATTTTTCGAGAAGGATCAGCTTCAAGCAACAAATCGAATGGGACTGATTCCCCTGTGTTAAGCTTTCGTATTTTCATATATAATTCTCACCTGCTGTCATGGTACTTTCCATTATACACCATTATTCTTTTAAAAATGGAAAGAATTCTGTTCTTTCCTGTCCAGATAAATAGCTTACCAATTTTACTAATTACTGAGAAATCCCATGTTCTAAATGCTGTTTTAGTTCCTTCAACTCACTAATTTCTGGATATTCAAGGAACCAAATCCTAATTTATTTCCTCTAACAACCTAAATTCTGGATATCCAAGGAACCATATCTTAATTACTTCCCCCTATCCACTAAATTCTGGATATCTAAGTAACGAAACCGTAACAATTGCTCCCGCCCTAAATAATAAAAAAGATGAAGACCCCCTTTGGGTCTTCATCTTCCTAAATTATAAGTTCTCGAAGAAAACTCGGATTACATCTGCTCCGCCAATGACTGTTCCAAGTGTACTTCCAAGGTTTGATAATACAACGATTAGCAATATTCGGCTAACTTTGTTTTTCCAGAATCCTTTTACACTAAACACGTCTTCAGACAGCGTTTCAAAATCTTTAACACTTGGGCGTCTGACATAAGCTTGGGCAAGTCCGGCAAACCAGCCTGATGCGAGAACTGGGTTTAAGGATGTAATCGGAGCTGCCAAAAAGGCGGTTAAAACCGTCAATGGATGTCCGAGTGCAATTGCTGCTCCTAATGCCGATAACCCACCATGCCACAAAATCCAACTGAATGTTTGAGATAACCCTGCTTGCGGATTGGCGATAAACGTATACGCAATGATTGCTAAGATCATCACAGGAATACTCCAGCCAATGATTTTTGGCCATTTTGATTTAGGGGGGACAGATGTTAGCTTTGTTAAGTCCTGTTCTTTTTTAATTTCTTCCTTGATTCCTGGTACATGTGCTGCTCCAAGTACGGCAACAATTTTCTCCCCTGGCGCCTCTTTTATTTTTTGTGCAAGATATTGATCTCGTTCATCAATAAGAGGTTTCTTTAATCGCGGAAAGGTTTCCGTAAATTCATTAAGGATCGCTTGAAGCGTATCCTGACTTTTCATTTTTTCCAATTCTTCTTCCGTAATACTTTCCTTGCTAAAAATACCTGCGATCACTTGGCTTAAAAGAAGCGCTTTTCCTTTAAGGCCAATTCCACCCCAAATTCTAGCAAAGGTAATTTGGATATTCCGATCGGCGAGTACAAGTGTTGCGCCTGTTTCTTTCGCTGATTCAATTCCTTGAATCATTTCCTGCCCTGCTTTTATGCCAAATTGATTAGCCATCCGATTTTGAAAGGAAGAAATAGCTAAATTCATTAACAATAAGGAGGCTTTCTTTTCCTTAATCACTTGTATGATATCCATTTCCCTCCACTTGTTTCCATCCGTAATCGATTGATATCTTTGCTTATCCAACTCTACACACACAGCATCAGGTTTCTCAGCTTCAATAACCTCCTTCACCTGCTCTGCACTATGCTTCGACACATGGGCGGTCCCAATAAGTATGTATTCTTTTCCGTCAAGATGCATTCTTGTAATGTTTTCTTCTACCATAGATACCTTCCTTTAAAAACCATCACGTAATTTGTCTACTAACCTAATAATGATGTCTATGTTCTTTTTGTCCATTATAACATGAACGCGCCACCGATTGCGCCTTTTACACTAGCTATCTTTATCTACGCTTTTATCATGGTTTTTCTATCCCCTTCTAAAATCACTAGGATAAAAGATGCATATTTCATGTTATAATACAATTTGCATTTATTATTTTTGAGGTGCTATTCGATGAACGAAAAGGAACCACGTTATATCACACTTTCAAAGCTGAAGTGTAAAGAAATCGGGATGGATCCAAATGAGATCGTTCGTCCCAGGGTAACTTTATCCAAATTAGAGGTTCAAAAAAGACAAGAAGCGTATAGAGAAATACTGTCCGTTGTTCGTTTCTTTTCAGAAAAACTGATTTTTACTTTACAAGAAACGCCAATTTTCATCGCTATTTCGGATTCAGAAGGTTACTTATTAGACCTGGCAGGTGACGACCTCATAAAGTCTACTATTGATCAATTTGGTATTCACTTGGGAAGTTTATTTAGACAAGAAGATACAGGAACGAATGTAGTTAGTTTGGCGTTAGAACACCAGCATCCCGTTCAGTTAGTGGGAGAGGACCATTACCACACCTTTCTTCATAAAATGGCGTGCTATGGCGCTCCTTTTCATTACACAGATGAGGATAATCTATTAGGTAGTGTAAATATCATGGTCCCTGTTGCTTTTCACAATCCCTTATTTTTGCCAATGCTTACCCAATTAGTGGATTCTATTGAGAGAGAATTGCTTTTAAGAAAACAAAATCGTAAGCTTAATATCTTTAATCAAGTATTGATAAATGGAGCTAGAAACGGAATCATTATTACTAATGCAAATGGGATGATTTTAGAGTTTACTGATTTTGCTAAGCAAATTTTCCATAAACCTTTTACAAGAATTAATGAACTTCCCACTATAGGAGACTATTTCAAGAATGTCCTTACTATGGAGGAAATTTATGATAGTAAAGAAGTCATTTTTCAAAGTACTTTAGGAGACCCAATTATTTGTCTTTTTGATGCACAACCGATTTATGAGGGTGAGAAGGTCATTGGAGCGTACGGACAACTACGTGACATGACAGATCGCTTTTTTATGGAGGAAAAGATAAAGACGGCTGAAAAACAAGTACTAGCAGGGCGAATTGCGGCTGGAATCGCGCATGAAATAAGGAATCCTCTAACAACTGTACGTGGGTACCTCCAATTTCTTGAAAAAGAGGTGGGGAGTGATATCGGTCAATTATTTTCCAACCTACTCATTCCGGAAATCGATCGAGCGAATAAAATTATTACAGACTTTCTAAGTATTGCAAAGCCTTCCGAAAAAATGTTTGAACGTATCCAAATTAAGCATTTCTTTACAAACTACTTATGGAATTTTCTTAAAAGTGAAGCTTTGTTGCACAATGTAAATCTGGATTTTAATATACCACCACATACGGAGAATCTTTTCATCTTATGCAATCGCGAAGAGTTACTTCAGGTATTTATTAATTTATTTCAAAATTCTTTACAGGCAGAAGGCGACACTCCACTAGCTGTAAGAATCTGTACCGATATAAAAGATGAGCATATCCAAATAAAGTTCAGTGATAATGGGAAAGGCATTCCTCCCTCCGTTTTGACGAATATCTTCGAACCATTTTTTTCAACAAAGGATATGGGGACAGGATTAGGCCTATCGGTCTCGCTAAAAATAATCGAGAACCACAATGGTCAAATGACTGCTAAGAGTATGGAGAATTCAGGAACAACTTTTGTGATTGAACTCCCCAATCATAAGGAAACCTAATAAACAGCAGCCTCCATTACTTGGAAGCTGCTGTTTTAAGTTACACTTTAAATTTCCCTATTAATTGTTGAAGATCTTCTGCCATTTTTGCTAATGAATCAGAAGAAGAGCTAATTTCATCCATTGCTGCCAGCTGCTCTTCTGTTGATGCCGCCATACTCTGGGTTCCAGCCGCTGTCATTTCTGAAGTGTCCCCTACTTTTTCAATGGCAACAACCATTTGTTCCGTCTCCTTTGATATTTCTTGAACTGAACGTGCCATTTTAAGGATCTCAGAAGAAACTTCAGATACCGATTGTTCTATTTCTTTAAACGACTGTCCAGCATGTTGAATATATGATGTACCTTCATTTACTTTAATTGTTGTTTCATCCATAGAACGTAATGTTTGATTAGTGTCAGATTGAATGATGCCAATTAGTTGAGAAATTTGACTTGCGGAAGCTGCCGATTGTTCTGCTAATTTCCGAACTTCATCTGAAACAACGGCAAAACCTCTTCCATTTTCTCCTGCTCTCGCTGCTTCAATGGCAGCGTTTAATGCTAAAAGATTCGTTTGCTCAGCGATTCCAGTGATTACTTTAACAATCTCACTGATTTGACCAGATCGTTCTCCTAGTTTTCTAACCTCTTGTGATAATTGCTCTACAGTTGAATGAATATCATCCATTTTTCCAGCAATACCTTCAATTGCTTTGTTCCCTTCAACAGCTCCTGTTGCCGTTGATAACGCATTGCTGGCAACCCATTCAGTTTTTGAAGCAATGGAGCTTAATCTTGATGATAGATCGCTCATTTTAATCGAGGTATCTTTAACTGTTAGTACTTGTTGATCTGTTCCTGCTGCAACTTGTTCTACCGTGGAAGCAATCTGTTCCGTTGCTTTTGTTGTTTCCTGCGAGCTAACGTTTAGTTGCTCAGCTGCTGCTGCCACCTGATCTGCATTGTCACTTACTTGTTTCATTAAATCGCGTAATTTCCCTACCATCTGATTGAACGAAATAGCCATCACACCTAGCTCATCTTTGGATTTTAAATGAATAACATGTGTGAGATCGCCTTCACCTTCTGCAATATCCTTCAACCGTTTAGTCATCTCATTTAAAGGCTTCACAATTGATCTAATAATGAAGAATGCTACTATTACTCCAAAGATAATAGATAGACCAATTACAATGTATTGGATCAACGAACCTGTTTTTTGATCCTCATTTACTATCTTTTTATCAGCTTCTATTTCTTTATTTATTTTTGTGAGAAAGGTATCTATACTTGGATCTACTAGTTCTTTTCGAATACTTCTTTCCTCTTCCATGTGGATCTTTAATGCTTTTTCTTGCTCACCACTTGTATAGTACTCGACCATTTCTTGATTTTTTTCAAAATAGGTTTGTAGATTCGATTGAATCTCTTGAATTTCCTCTTTATCCTCAGATGCTAAGCTATTCATTGATGATAATATAGAAAAACAACTCTCTATTTCTTCTACTTTCTTTGCAATCCCATCAACTAACTCCATATCACCTGTTAGAAGGAAGGCTCTTTCATCATTAGATATTCCTGTAAATCGATACTGAAGAGACTTCAATAAAAATTGAACTTCTTGGTCTTCCTGCATTTCAAGGTACGCACTTTTAGTAGAATGTATTTGAAAAACAGATAAAGTCCCTGTAACGATTAGCGATAGGAATAGAATAGTAACTACAACAATTAATTTACTCTGTATCTTCAAGCATAGTCCCTCCAGAATATATTTCTAGGGATTATATCGACATTGTTTCTAACATCTTTAGCTATTTAATAGAAGAAACAAAAAAGCGTAGATATCTACGCTTCCATTATCTATGCTCTATTACCATTGCAATTCCTTGGCCACCACCGATACATAAGCTAACAACAGCAAACTGACCATTTCTCCTTCTTAGTTCATAAGCCGCAGATAGTAAAATCCTTGCTCCACTTGCACCGACCG
This sequence comes from Robertmurraya mesotrionivorans, assembly GCF_050971805.1. NCBI lineage: Bacteria > Bacillati > Bacillota > Bacilli > Caryophanales > Bacillaceae > Robertmurraya > Robertmurraya mesotrionivorans. The sequence continues at coordinate 136,709 of NZ_JBPCCH010000009.1, forward strand.
GATGACCTAGCGCAATCGCTCCACCATTCACGTTTGTTTTCTCTCGGTTTAATTCCAGTGCTTTTTCCACCGCTAAATATTGAGCCGCAAATGCTTCGTTCACCTCGATTAGATCCATATCAGCAAGACTAAGGTTGGCACGTTGTAATGCTTGAGTAATTGCCGGAACCGGACCAATACCCATTATCGTTGGATCTACTCCTGCCACGGCCCAGGAAACAATTCTTGCAACAGGTTTTAGGCGGTTTTCTTGAATGGATTTTTTACTAGCAATAACAAGAGATGCTGCACCGTCATTAATTCCTGAGGCATTTCCGGCTGTAACGGTTCCATCTTTTTTAAAAGCAGATTTAAGAACTTGAAGTGCCTCTATATTTGCATCAGGCTTAATATGTTCATCTGCCTTAACAACCTGAATACTCCTTCTTGTTTTCACCTCAACAGGTACAATTTCTTCTTCCAAAATTCCCATTCTGGCAGAATTTGCCGCTCGCTGATGTGATTCTGCGGCAAATTGATCCTGCTCTTCTCTTGCAATCTCATACATTTGGGCCAGCTTTTCAGCAGTCATCCCCATACCGCATCCTGTATACTGGTCTGTCAATGTTTCCAGCAGCATGTCGTCAAATTGGAGATTCCCCATTTTAGATCCGCCAAAACGCTGTGAGAAATTAGAGTAGGGAGATTGCGACATATTTTCTGCTCCTCCTGCAAGAACGATGTTTGCATCACCTACTAAAATATGCTGTGCTGCTGTTACAACGGATTGAAGCCCCGAACCGCACAATCGATTTAAGGTGAGCGCTGGAACCTCTTGAGGAACTCCACTGTGTAATCCGACATGTCTTGATAAATAGGATGCATTTTTACCAGTATGAATTACATTTCCATAAATTACATGATCTATCTGACTCGGCTCCACCTTCGAACGACGAAGTGCTCCAATAGCACTCGCTGTCCCTAGCTCCGTAGCACCCATTTGTGAAAACACACCACCAAATTTCGTAAAAGCCGTACGTGCGCCATCTACGATATATACATCTGTCATTTTTGGTTCCCTCCCCGCATTTTGGTTTCCTGTCTGATTCTTTTTTCTGCCTATGAACACCGAATGATGGTAAACGCTTTTAAACACTATCTTATTTTGTACACCAACTGAGTATTCTGAATATTCAATACAAAAATAATGTATCAAAGGTTTACCTATTATATCAACCCATTTAAGTACAGAAAAAAACGGAAGTAGCTTCAACTACATCCGTTACACACTTTTTTCTTGCATCCGCATAAATAGCTTGGTAGCAAGATAGGCAATAAAAAATATTACTACATACAATAAAAAGACAAGCGGAATATTAACCCACTTATACATTTGAAACAAATCTAGACTAGTTAATAAAGGTTTAAAAGCAAAGCCAAAGACTGCTGCTGTAAGAGTTCCATATAAATAGAAGTTCTTGTTCTTATTTAACGTCCACTGGAAAACGAGCATGGCTCCAATTGGGATAATGGATGCATCAAGAGAGATGCTAGGAAGGTATGGCACTAATTGATAGGGATAACCCCAAAGACCACTTCTTACTCCAAAAATCTCTACATAAGCAAACAATACATGAGTCGCAAAACCGAAGAAACAAACGACAAATATCTTCGTTCGGTCGATTGTAAAATATAATAGAATTAACGGTAGGATGAGCATTAACAGGATAACCCAAAATTGCCATGCCCCAAAATCGGAATAGGTTTGCCAGTAATCTGTAAATTCTCTCGTGACCTTCTCTTGATTTGAAATTAATTTCTCAAAGAACTCACTTTGATGAGTATTCAAAACAACCATCCTTCTCTTCACTTTTTTCATAGTTTTCCCAAAAAGCCGAAAATCATTAACACATGAAAAAAGCTACCATAGTGGTAGCTAACAATGATTTAAATTAATTGATATTTTTTAAAACTATTATAAATGCCATCGTTATCATGCGTATCTGTGATATCATCGGCAGCATCTTTTAATGCTTTTTTCGCATTGCCCATCGCAATGCCTAATTGTACAAACTGCAGCATCTCTAAATCGTTCATACCATCTCCATACGCGTATGTGTGCTCCCGATCAACTTGTAAATGTTCAAGCAATTTCTCAATCGCCACCGCCTTATGAATTCCAGGTACAGATAATTCTCCACTATTCTCTCCAAAAAGCGGAACCGTACTTGGTATTACAGTAAATTTTGATGAGAATTCTTGCTTGATTTTTTCAATGGGAACGTTAGAGCCTAAAAAAGAAATTTTATTTATATCATCACGAATTAAATCCTCATTATCAATTAAGCAATCATGAAAAGGCTGAATTCCCTTTTTGACCTCTTCTTCGGCATTTGGATTTTCTGCTAAAAAGTTATTAATAATCCCTTGTATATGCTTCTTACAATTCTTACTTGCAAATAAGCCCCCATTTGACTCAAGATAAAAATCTATTTGATGTTTATTGAAAAACTCAACCAAATGTATTACATCTTCCGTAGAAACTCGCTCATGAATTAAGACTTTTTCATCTACTTCAATGTAACCTCCAGCAGCACCAATAATCCCATCAAACCCGATTTCCATGATATCATGAAATAACTCTGCCTTTGAACGGCCGGTACAAATAAATACTTGATGTCCATTTTTTCTCGCCTGTTGAATGGCCATTTTCGCTGATTCAGGAACTACTCCGTGTTCATTTACAAGTGTTCCATCGATATCCATAAAAATTACTTTTTTCAATATGATCACCTTTACTTGTTTAATTGTAATTGGACGAATTTCCGTTTACCGACTTGAATAATTAAACCGTCAGTAATGGTTAAATGAGAATGGATATCTTCTACCTTTTCTCCATTTACTCTAACACCCTTGTTCTCTATCATTCGTCTTGCTTCACTTTTCGAATTCAACATTTTTAGTGCTAACAAAAGCCCAATCAAGGACGTCTTCGTTTCCCCTTCCCATTTCACGGTTGGGATATCATTTGGCATTGAGCCTTTTTGAAAAACTGAAATAAAATTTTGTTCTGCTAATTCAGCTTGTTCTATTCCATGGTACATGCGTACAATTGTTTTGGCTAGTAACATTTTTGCATCTCTAGGATGTAAATCCCCATTATTTATTTCCTCTTTCATGACTTGAACCTGTTCAGGCGGTATATCGGTTACCAAATCCAAGTATTTAATCATTAACTCATCTGGAATCGACATCGCTTTTCCATACATCTCTTTTGGACTCTCATCAATACCAATGTAATTTTTCTTAGATTTAGACATTTTCTCCACGCCATCAAGCCCCTCTAATAGAGGCATTAACATGGCCACTTGCTTTTCATTCCCAAACTTCTCTTGGAAATGTCTGCCCATTAAAATATTAAAATGTTGATCCGTCCCACCTAGTTCAATATCACATTCTAACACTACAGAATCGTACCCTTGCATTAATGGGTAGAAAAACTCATGCAAGGAGATGGGCTTTCCAAAGGCAATTCGTTCTTCAAAGTCGTCTCTTTCTAGCAGCCTAGCAACCGTAATTTTTCCCGCCAATTGGATAACATCCTCAAAGTTTAGCTTGGATAACCAGGTAGAATTGTAATGAAGTTCGACCTTAGACATATCTATAATTTTGGCAAACTGTTCGAAGTATGTTTTGGCATTATGCTTCACTTCTTCATCTGATAATTGTTTTCTTGCCACTGATTTTCCAGTAGGGTCACCAATTTTCCCAGTAAAATCACCAATAATTACTTGAATGATATGACCATTCTCTTGAAACTGCCTTATCTTATTTAACACTACCGTATGTCCAAGATGAACATCAGGTGCAGATGGGTCTAATCCAAGCTTAATTTTTAAAGGCTTATTTTCTTTTACTGATTTGGCTATTTTCGCTTCAAGCTCTTCGGTCGGGATGATTTCTTGTACTCCTTGAGTATAAATTGCCATCTGCCTTTTCACTTCTTGCTTTTGTTCCATCGTTAGTTCCTGCAATAACTTTGTCATCTCTACTTCCTCCTTTATATAAATAAAAAAACCACATCCCTAAAAAAAGGGACGTGGTTTTTGCACGCGGTACCACCCTAATTGAAGAATCTAGTTCTCCCACTTAACGAATAACGGATCGTCCGTTCTTTGCTCGGCAAAGACAGCTCAGGGAATGTATTTCATGTTATCTTTGTGTCGATTCACACCAACCACCGACTCTCTGTTACAGGGAGATAACTACTACTCGGTTTCCCGTCATCACTTTTACTATACTAAAATTTATTTTCCTTTATAACTCTTCTCAATAGTGAAGAAATACTTCGTTGCTCAGCTTCAGACAAACTTGAGACTATATCTACTTCTCCCACATGAAATCGTGGATAAAGCTCTTCCATCACTTTTTTCCCCTTTTCGGTTAAAACAACATACGTAATTCTACGGTCTCTTTTATCGACTTTACGATAGCAGAGCTCTTTTCGTTCTAGCGTATTCGTAATATTGCTAATCGTTGCCTTTGATACTCCAGCAGACTCAGCTAGTTTTTTTGTCTCTACAGATTCCCAAATCCACAAATCATAAAGAATCGAAAACGACGTCCACGATAATCCATATTCAGATAAGACATCTCTTTCCATCTTATTTCTTAAGCCCTGTGCAATACGATATATATTAGTCACTACTGCAATTGCTTCTATATTTAGTGAATGAATTGGCAATTTTGTAAGAAGATTAATAGTGTCAATCTCTTCAGGAAGTAAATTACCATTTTCGTTAAATGAGTGAATATTTCTCACCTCTTAATTTTCATAATCGTTAGCTATGAAACGATATTATCAAAAAGATAGAGAAATAGCAACAACTAATTGCTAATCTATTTCCCTTCTGGGTACCACTGATATTTATCTAAACAAACCATCCCCGTTTCGCTTACTTTCACTCCCTCGCTTTGCAAGGATAAGACTTGATCATGATAAGAAGAATCATCCTGGATAGAGATATGCCCTTTAGCATTTAAGACACGATGCCAAGGTAAACAATGCTTTTTACTCATCGAGTGAAGGATGCGAACAACCTGACGAGCAGCTCTTGGACTACCGGCAAGTCTGGCAATTTGACCAAATGTCATTACTTTTCCTTCGGGGATATTTTTAATAATCATTACTACTTGCTGTGTAAATGGCTGCATGTGAAATATCCCCTTTCTTTCCATCTAATAATTATAACATTACTTAAATCAGACCTATATAAAAAAAGCTGAGGGCTACTTAAATAGCACCTCAGCTCCCAGTCTTTATTCTCTTATACCACCCTCATACAATACTTCAAAATAACGATTAACAGCATTCCCAGAATCATTGGTAGCAGATATTCTAAAAAAATTATAGGCTGGACTATTTTCATTAAATACAAGATTCTTTTCAAATGAACTAGTTAAGGTCTCCGTCACTTCATCCCCAAATCCAGAAGCACCAAATAGTAAGAAATCAGCATCTGAACTACCTTTAAAGGTGATGGTATGATCTCCTTCAGGTAGATGCGTTACCAAATTAACAGGATTATCGATTGTTAATTTAGGAAGAGTAGTATTTGGTGCTTCTTTGAACGATAGCCCTTTAAGCGTAAATTTGTAAGCAAGAAGTGACGGGTCTTCCGGTGATTCAGCAGGATTGGAAGTGACAACAAACATATAGTCACCTGCTGGTAATACATCTCCATTACCATACATGGCTCCCCAATTTGGATCAGTAATGATAAAATCCGAACCAACTGTATTCGGTCCCCAAATTACATTAATCGTGCCTTTTTTAGTGGTAGAAAAAAGATAGTAATGTGTTTCAAGGTCCCGATATATATTTCCTTTCCATTCAACACTTGTGATTTTCTTTTTTTCTTTTACTTCTTTTGCTACCTTTTCCTCTGCCTTTGCAGAAAGATCCAATACCGGGACGGCTTTTGCAGGTAAGAAACTTGGTGTTAGAAATAGCAACACCATAAAGAGTCCGATCCCAATAAGTAATAATAATCTAGTTTTTAACATTCCGCCTTGCACCCTTTCCTAACAATAAATGGGTGGTTTATCCAACGCTATGATGTTTGCTGTATCTGTTTCCACTATTAAGGTAGACGGGATTTTTTTGTTAATGTTACATATTTTTCACACAAAAAAAGACCTTACTAAATAGAAGATCTTTTGATTAAATATGCGGCTTGTGAATAGATATTTAAATTTTTTTCATTATGATTTCACTTGAGAAGATTTTCCACCCATTGGCTTTAATGTACTTATTCGTTCCATGCCCGTAATAATTGGCTTCGCTTGTTTGATTAAGGTTTGTGTTGATTCAAGCCCAAGAGAAGCTTGGTGAGCATCTTCATTTTTCCACTCTTCGTACACAAAAACTGAGTTTGGCTCTGAATCAGATGTACTTACTAAGTACACTTGACATTCGTCTAAATCATTCATTGACTGAGCAGCTTCTAGCAAAATCCTTACCATTGAGTCACGTTCCCCTTCTTTGACGGTAAACTTACCAAACAAACCATAATTACTCATAAAACCAGCTCCTTTTTATGGAAATCCATATAATACATTCTTGAAAGGCATGTAATTGTCCTTCTTTACAGAAAAAAACACTTCTCCCTATTAGAAGAAGCGTTGGTGTACATTACTTTTTCTCTTCAAAGTAGTCTCTAAAGTCTTTCGTATCTGTTAGGTCTTTATTTTTATAATAAGGATTATCTACTGTAGAATCCTCAGGATCTAAATTCGTTTTAATGACTAGCATAGGTGCTTCTGTATGTTTTGCGATTACACGATCATCTAGTTGTTCAAAATCGGGTAGTTTATCGCTTCCAGGTTTTCTTGGTTCCACGTTCAAACACCTCCTAATGATAGGATGCTTTAAAGAATCAGAACTATGTACGAAAAAATTCAGTTAGGTAAATACTATTGTTAAAAGGCCTAGGAGGGAATAAAGTTTGGGAGCAATTGAAAGAAATGGCTGGACGTTTGAGACCGAATTTAGCGTGATTCAACAAAAGGGATCGATTCAAGTGTATCATCATGGTGATTTTAAAGAAGAAATTACCTTTAATTTTCACGGGAAATTTCCGAACCACGATGAAATAGAAAAGATCGTCGATATTTATTGTGAAAGCCACCATATTTAATATTGGTTTTTTATGGTACGTTCCTTAATGAAAAAGTAGGTAATAATATGAACGATAACCTTGAAAGGGAGGGATTTTCTATGTCTTTAGAATGGTTTGACCGAGTAAGTGGCGAATTGCAAGATCATCTAGAGTCAATCTGTGATAAGTATGATCAAGTGGGGCATATGTCTGTTGATCGTGGTGCAAAACATCCACGAATGGAGTTTTACGTAGAAACTGAGGACGATGATCGCGAGTATTTTTGTACCCTTTATTTCGATCCACATAACGAAGAGTTCTACATTGATTCGATTGATGTAGAGCTTGGGCAAACGTCAAAAACAATCCTTGCTGATATTGAGGACATAATAGATGCGGTTCATGAAAGTTTGCATGACTTTATGAATGATGATGATTTCGATGATGATGATTACTACGAAGTGGACGACGATGACGATGTTGAAGTTGATTATGTTCTCATGGACGATGAAGATGAAAGCGATGATATACTAGAACAAGTTGATGTCGAGTGGGAAACGCCAGAAGTGACGGCCTTTATGTACGAAGATGAAATTGAAGTTTCCTACCAATTCGGTATTGTCCAAGAAACAGGGGACGGTGTTCTCCGCAGAGTAAACCGAATTTGGACAGATGACGACGAGTTAATTAGAGACGAAACCAATTTTATCTTCTCTAAAGAGGAAGCGAGTACGATTATCGCCATGATCGCGAGCCATATGGATTCCTTATCTGACTTTAACTATGACCGGTAAACTGCAGGTAGATCACTCGATTTGAGTGATCTATTTTTTTAACTCATCGGGTTCTTGATCCGTAATCGTCCCTTGGTGAAAATAAAGCTGCCATCTGCCATCTATCAGTTTCCAAATGGAACTTCTAAGGGTATTCCGGTTTCTTGTTGTATCTTTTATAAAATAGGTGGATAATACGACATCATTTGCTAAAGGATGAATTTCGTAATTGTGGAGCGTCATTTCTGTTAATACGACACCCGTCACCAGACATTCTTTTTTCGTAAACATGGTACCCGAACTGCCAATTTCAAAAAAATCATCTGCTAATATTTCATCTAGTTTTTTCTTACTTCTTCGGATTTCAAGATTGGTATGACTCTCCTCTAACTGTCTTAAATGCTCTTTTAAATTCATCTCAAATCCCCTTTTGAGAAATTTTTATTAATTAATTCATTTGCGAATGTTAAAACGGCTTCACCATTACAAGTTCCGTAGTGCATGGGTTGAATCATATCTATCGGAAGCGAAACCCCTCTTTTTGTGCTAATTTTTGAAAGTCAGGAAGTAAATAACGTACCTGCGGAGCAACGAGTAATACATCTGCTTTTCGTAAATGTTCTAAATGCCGCTCAACCTCTCCAACACCAATTGCCCAAATATGATAGGCATCCTCTCCGTATTGCTTCGCTACTTCCTGCATTTTTTTTACTAATAAACTTGAGGAATATCCCCCACCACAGCATAAAAGGATATGTCTCATTATTATTAAGCCTCTTTTCTTTTTATAGTATAAAATGAGATCACCAACTTAGCACACTCCCCAATACTCATCCCCGCTTCCTCTCCGGCATGTATTTCATCCATTTTTTCTGCTTATAGCTCGCCACCCAATAGCCTACAAAGGAGGCTGCCGATAATCCCACTCCTATTTTCCAAATGAAAGGGTTCATTACATACAACCCAAACCCTACACCCATTAAACCGACTAACAAAAGCTGAAACATTTGTTTTTTATGATTTTCTTGAGTGATAAATAAAAATTCTCTTCTTTGTTCGGTTTCCTTTTGTTGCTCAAGCTTTTGCGGTGATTGAAGAAATTCATTGGCTGAGTGAAGTATTTTAAAGATCGGTTGTGATTGTAACCACTGCCAGATCAAGGTCCATTTATTACTTTGGTTTCTAAGCCATTCCATGAACACAGGCTTCCCAAGATCGAGTGGTTCTTCTTCTGGCGCCACGTTTCGTAAAATCCCCTCTATCGTCCCAACAGACCGTCCTAAAAACACGAATCTTGTTGGCACCTGAATTGGAAGGGCTTGAATCATGTCGTTCATTTCTAATTTTAAAGCAAGCAGGTCCATATTTTTCAATTCGCCCATTTGAAAGGACAATAGCTCAGATAAAAGTCTCTCCATTGTTCGTGGATCCGCATCTGGAAGCAAAAATCCTAATTGTGCCAAACACTCTACTGCTTTTTTGTAATTCTTGGCTAAGAATGCCTCAATGAGTGATTGAAAATAGGAGGCATCTTTTTTACTGATTTGTCCTACCATTCCAAAATCTAATAAAATAATTCTTCCTTCTTGACTAACCATAACATTTCCCGGATGGGGATCGGCATGAAAATAACCTGGTTCTAACCATTGTGGAAGGAAGAGTTCAATAAGTTCTTGTGCGATTTCTTTTCGACTAATTTCTACTTGTTCTAGTCCTTCGACATCCGTTAGCTTTATTCCTTCTACCCATTCCATGACAAGCACCTTGTTCGTACAAAGCTCTGGAAATACATTAGGTATTTTAACAGTATCATGATCCTTGAATCGAATATTAAATGATTGCAGGGCCTCCAACTCTTTTGCAAAGTCTAGTTCCCTCTCAATCACTTCTTTTAATTCCTTATATAACATTTGAAAATTAATAAATCCTTTAGGTACGGGTACAAAATGGTCAGCAAACCAAATGATGATTCGCAGTGTCCGAAAATCTATTTGAACGATAGATTGAATGTTTGGACGCTGAACTTTTACAGCCACTTTGGTTCCATTTTTTAATAACGCTTGGTACACTTCGCCGATAGAGGCAGATGCGATCGCCTCTTTTTCTATATATTCTACATACTGGTAAATAGAGCCTCCCCACTCTTTTTCAAGAATGTGCTCTATATCCTCCCATTTTGATGGCGGCACATGATCAGTCAGGTCCTCCATCTGTTTGATAAAAGCATGTGGAAGTAAATCTGAACGAATGCTTAATATTTGTCCAATTTTAATCAATAGTCCTTCTAATTCGAACAGAGTTTTCCGAAACCTCTCACCGATTTTCCCCCACAGTTTTTCCCACTCTGACTCAGGCTTTCTTCGTAGCTTGTACCAGTAGATTTGTAGAAAAATAGTAAATGCTAGAGACAACACCTTTGTCATACGAATGAACTTACTTTTAACTTTCATTCCGAATCCTCGTTTCCCTTTAAGAGTAAAAAAAGAAAGCATGTCAGAGATAGATTATTTATTTTAAAAACCTCAAACATCTCCATGCCTCCTCCTACAACTTCCAATACGTTCTTGGTCCACAGTTTACTATTACTGCATTCTTAGGTACTTGAAATAAGATAAGAAAGAGAACGAGCATATCAACCGAAGAAGCAAATGAGTTTATTAGAATTATGATTTTAATAGGCGTTGATAAAAATCCTAACCATCCTAGCACCACTGGTAATAAGATAGAAAGGAATATGTAAGGAGCAATCGAGATGATAATAAACCTGATTTTACTCATTTTCTCTTCTGTTAGTACAAAACCGCCAAACCAACTAAGTCCTATATATGTTTTTTTCGATTTAAGAAAATTAGGGATAAATACTAAATGTAATATCTCATGGATTACAACCAAAAGCCATAGAGCTACAACATAAAATAGGTTGAAGGTTATTTCTACTCCGTTATCTGTCATTCCAAATTCCTTGAGAGTTAAAGGATAAAATAGATTTACGATCGCAATCGTTATCCAACCAGTTAAGAACATGAACGGCAATGATAGTAAAATAGAACTCCATACATTTTTCGGTTCTCGTAGAGCAATCCAGCTTTTGGTAAGCAACTCTCTCTCTATAGTTTCATCAAAAGATGGGTACTTCCGACTGATTTTCATCTAGACCCTCCTTTACTTGTTGTACATGTATACGGATCCACTGTTACGCTGGTTTCATTTTTCTAATCAAAAAAACACGCGATTTTCCTTATTAATCGCGTGTTAGTCTTTATTTAACTGTTTCTCAAGATAAGCAATAAACTCATGATAAGGTAAAGGCTTTGCAAAATAATAGCCTTGCACTTCATCACACTCAATTGTCTTTAGAAAATTCACCTGCTCGATCGTTTCTGCGCCCTCTGCCAGTACCTTTAGGTTCAGGTTATGACCCAGGGTAACGATCGATGTCATGAGGGTATCTTCCTCTTTCGGTATATTTAATAGAAATATCCGATCGATTTTTAGACGATGGATGCTTAACTTCTTTAGATAACTTAGTGAGCTATAGCCCGCTCCGAAATCATCTAAGCTAATATGAATTCCTAATTTCTTAATATCTTCAAGTATTTGACTCGATTTTTCAAAATTAAACAGGCTGCCTTCTGTGATTTCTAAGTCTAATAACCTCGGTTCCAATCCCGTTTCTTTAAGAATTTTTTTAATATCTTGCAAGAATTGAGGATGCTGAAGTTGTACCGAGGATAAATTAACAGATACCCGTAAATCAAGTCCATACAACTCATTTATCTGTACCGTTTGCGTACAAGCCTTTTTCAATACCCATAACCCAATCTGATTAATTAAATGTAATTCCTCCGCAAGCTGAATAAACTTCAAGGGTGAAATAATCCCTTTCGTTGGGTGGTTCCAACGAATGAGAGCTTCCATCCCAATAGGTTTCCCAGAAATTAAGGAAAGCTGAGGTTGATAAAACACTTCGAATTGTTCTGCAATTACAGCGTGGTGAAGCTCAAGCTCAATGTCTCTCTTTTCATTGGATTCTGTAAGAAGATGGCTATTATATATCATGACTCTTTTGTCATTTTCTGAAGGAACATACATTTTGGCTAAATTCGCATTTTTTACAAGTGCGTTCCAATCGAACCCATCATTAGGATAAAAGCAAATGCCAAACTTCGGCGAGATATAAAAATCTCTACTTCCCACATGAATAGGGGTTGAAAATTGTTTAACCAACGATTCTGCAAAACTAACAATCTCCTGTTCAGAAGCGTGGTCCTTTACAATGATTAAATGCTCCCTTTCGCTCCATCTGACCAACTTCATATGTTCTTTCAAACTTGCTTGGATTCTTCTTATCGAAGCTACATACACATTATCGCATTTCGAATTCCCAAGTAGATCATCTATGGCATCCAATCCTTCAAACCCGAAGAGTATCACTGCAACTACTTTCTCTTCCCCCCACTCAACTAAAGGTAGAATGTTTTTTAGATAATTTCGATTAGGTAATCCCGTAAGTTCATCGTAATAAGCCATTTTACGAAGCTCGTTTTTATGTTTATTTGTAAGAATTCTTTCTGCTGAAGATAAAAGAGTGAGTACATAAATTAATACAAAGACAATGAAAATCAATACGACAAGACTTAAAACTTTCCATCTTTCATTTGCTTTGCGTTCCACAAATTGATATCCATCAAAATCAATTCCTAGAACAGATTCCACCTCTCCTTTCCCATTAAAAACAGGAATAAAGGCACCAATACTGTAACCCCATTTATCGTTTGTAGGTTCCTTCTCCATCGAAAATTCTCCATCAAAAGCACGTTTTAATTCAGGAATATCTTTCGTATAAATGGTCCCCATAGGTATATTTTTTTCAATTTCTCCACGAAACCTACCATCCTTGTTATAATCAGTCGCAGGGGCGACTACAAAGTATATTTGACCATTTTCATTCATTCTCATCGTATAAACAGATTGGACTTCTTTTATATGATTTTGCCATTCTGTCATTTTTTTATGGATCCGCGTATATTCCTTACTCCTAACTGTATCTGATTGATACAAAGTAGCATGACCTTCATTTCTTAGATCACGACTAAAAATAGTTCCCATATTTTTGGCCATGTCATAGTACTCGTTATACTCTTTTTCTCGTAAAGTACTATCTAGTACACATCCGAAAACCAAAAGGACCATTGATAATAACACAAATAATAAGGTGGGAGCTTTCCCAAACTGCTTAGGGGGTTCAGACAATTTTCTTATTACTAGTTTCCTTGAAAGCAGTACCACTGTCAAAATAGCTAGTAAGTTCACAAAAAGAAACAATAGTATATTAATATTAAAGTCTAATTCTAGGGAAGTCATACTATTTTCCTACTTTCACCGACTAATACTCTTTATATCGGTATTACCCTGCAATTTATTAAGTGCAACAGCGGAAAAATATCCCTCAATATAAAAAAGAGCTACCTAAATAGCAGCTCTTAGCTAGGAAAGTATTCCATCGGTTCCGTTGTCGGAACGTATCCATTTTTACGGTTGTAGGACGTGATATGTCTCTACTATATATGTAGGCTCATTACAAACTGTTCTCCGAGCGAACCAATCACTCTTCTACCCGTATCATGAAATCCCACTCCTACATACAGTTTTTGTGCGGGGATATTTTGGTGATTAACCCCTAGAACGATTTCGTCACAGTTTGGAAATTGATTTTGTATATATTTCTTTAGCAAACGCAATCCCTGTTTTGCATAGCCCCTCCCCTGTTTTATGTAATCAATGGAGAATGCCGTTAAAAGCATGGCATTGGGGTTGTTTGAATATTCCTTAACACGTGAAGTCGAATGCAACATAAAAAAACCAACTGGAATGTTATCTTCCACAATCACAATCGAAAATTGTCCCTCTTGTACATCTAGCGCTTTACTCGGCAAGGCAGTGAACTTCTCTTGATCGTTAGGAAGTTCAAAGGAAAGCAACCCTTCCCTATATTTAGGTTCGTAAAGATGAATACTGATATTCATTGTTTGACTCATTTGCACCCTCCACTCTTCTTCAAGAATGGCATAGTAATACTCATCCCACCAGCTATCACCATCAGGGATACATTTTTTAAAATATCCTTCCCGTCTCATCCCGATTTTTTCCATTACACGGTAGGAACCAATATTTTCAGGCTGACATGTAGCGATGATTCGATGTAACTTTAATTCCTCAAACCCATATTGCAAAACCGCCTTCGCAGCCTCTGAGGCAAAACCTTTGTTATAATAATCCGGATGAAACACCCATCCAATTTCATAAGTATGTTCGCCAAAGTAACGATGAAATACAATATGTCCGATCAGAGTATTACTTTCTTTTAAAATTACCGGGTACTTCTCAACCTTCTCCCCCATATTTTTCTCCACAAACTGCTTGGCATCTTCCTTAGTGAAAACCCCTTCTGGAATATACCTCATCACATCAGGATTTGATGTATATTCGTAAACTGCAAGGTAGTCGTTTTTATCAAAACCTCTGATAATTAACCGTTCTGTTTCTATGACCATCGTTGCCACTCCTATAAAACATGATGTAAATCTCCTAGACTAAACATTCGATATATATGGAAATATTTCCTTCTTCCTAATCATAGAGCTAATAAACTTTTATAAGAAGTGATTGCTGAATACAAAGAAGAACATTAAAATTAAGTTATCTAGATTTTAGGAGGCAAGATTTTATTGCGTAGCATGATGTGATTCCTTCATATAAATACAAAAAAAGGGAGAACAGTATGACGAATTTATTTATGGGGAAATTATTAAAACTTACTACGGTCCGAGCAGAGGATGCAGCGATTATGGCGTCTTGGGAGGAAAACTCAGACTATTTACGCAATCTTGATACGGATATCGCATACCCGCATTCGATTGCGGAACTTGAAGAGGATAAAGAACGAAGCCATAATTCAGCGTATTTTCGTTTACGAACGATAGAGGATGACACATTAATCGGCTTTGTGGTCATCCACTCCATTGAATGGAATAATCGGGTCGGTTCTTTAGCTATTGGAATAGGAGATACGAACTATCAAAATAAAGGTTATGGTAGTGAGGCATTACAGCTAATCCTTCGTTATGCATTTCATGAATTAAATTTACATCGAGTCGGTTTGGACGTCATTGGCTATAACAGTCGTGCAATCCGCGCATATGAAAAAGTAGGTTTTATCGAAGAAGGAAGAATTCGTTCTGCCATTTATCGAGACGGCCATTATTCCGATCGTATTATGATGGGAATTTTAAAATCAGAATGGGAACAACAAAATCTAAAACAATAGATCAAAAGAGCCAACGAATTTTCGCTGGCTCTTTGTTTTAAAATGTATGAGCTAAATCCTTTGCTCTTGCAATAGCATTCTCTTTGATTTCTTGTGCTTTATCTGGCATTGCATTATGACCTTCTACAAATAATCCTTCAAACGATGGCACTCCGTAAAATTGCATAATAACACTTAAATAACGGTGCCCCATTTCGAGGTCTGCAGCAGGCCCTTCGGAGTATATCCCACCACGCGCCTGAATATGTAACGCTTTTTTATCCGTTAATAAGCCTATTGGGCCTTCGGCTGTGTATTTAAATGTTTTCCCCGCAACAGAAACTGCATCAAGATACGCCTTCATCACTGGAGGAAATGAGAAATTCCAAAGTGGAGTAACAAATACATACTTGTCAAAAGAGATAAATTGATCACATAGTTCTCCAAGGCGCGCCACCTTCGCCTTTTCCTCTGAAGAAAGCTCGTCAAACCCTTTTCCTGACTGTAGTTTTCCCCAGCCACTGAACACGTCAACATCAATATGAGGAATATCCTCTTTGTAAAGGTCTAAGTGTAAGACTTCATGATCTGAATTCTTTTGTTTGTACGTGTCAATAAATGCTTTACCTACAGCCATACTATAAGACTGTGTGTCATCGTGTGGATGTGCAGTAATGTATAGAACTTTTGTCATTTTCTCATCTTTCCTTTCTTTCCTTTGTTGTGCATTCTAGTTTGTGAGAAAACGACTTTTGTATGCATCTAACTGAAATTTTTCAAATTTAAAAAGGGACGCTCCTTCGAATGCCCCTTTCCTTCCATAATACTCTTGTGATTAGTTACTTTTCATCTAAAATATTTAACTTTCCTAGCTCATTATACGTCTTCATTCGGATTAAGTTATAGGACTGCCAAGAGGTATTTTTAAAATAAAATCGTTCTGCTTTTCTCTGCTTAAGCAACTCTTCTAATCCTGGTATATTGGCTCCACTTTGATAAAGATCAATAAGTCCAAGTGTTCCTGTGTCTGAGAGATTATTTAAATAATAAATGTCAATTTTTCCGGTAGTTTCGTACCTCTTAATATTTTGTTCGACAACAAACTGGTCTATATTTACAACATTGATACCTACATAATAGACGAGGGCCGCAATGAAATAAAAATGAAACAAAGAAAGTTTCTCAAGCCAAATTTTCACCAGTGTATAAGCAAATACCACCGTTAAAAAGATCATAAACGAATGAGCAAGTACTCTTATAAAAGTAAAGCCATACGCCTCTTCGTACATCATCATACGCATAAACGCCGAGATAAGAAGAACAACACTTGAAAGAACTAAAACAGACAAAGCGATACGAATGAACTTCTTTAACGTACCGTATACTGTTCTCGAAAGTTGAATAGAACCTGTTGTAACAGATAGGTTGATCATGGTTACAAAGAGCAATTCAAAAAAACCGCGCCGTGCATATTCGGCATACGTATATCCATCCTCTAAAGAGCCACTAAAAAAGTACGTAAATTGTACGGCAACAAAAGCGATATACACGAAATCTAACAAAAGTAATACGGTCAGTGTAACGACTCCGTCCATCGATAAGGGCTTTAATGGTCCTTCTTTTTGTATGATTTTATTGTTCATTATAAATAGGGCTTGCATAAATCCGAAGAAGCCAAATGTATAAACAAGTACAATGATGGTTCTAATAACTAACTCCACATTAATGCTAAATAAATACGGAATCTCCATTACCAATCGTTCAAACTGGGCATCTGCAGAGATGAGAAGATTTAAAACAATAAACAAAACGGGAACGGATAAGGTAATACCTAGTATTATTTTTTTCCATACTTCAGTGTTCCTTTGATTCCCCTTCTTTGATAGGTTTGTAATGTATTTGGTAAAGAACACATGATAGCGCAAGCCATCAATTACACGTAGAAACGTGTAAAGGAAGAAATACAAATTATGCCAAACTCTATTTTTAGAGGATGTTACTAGAGACAAATGAAAGATCACAAGAGCTGGGATGACAACAATATTTAAAGCGTAAAAAAGCTGTGTGTCATAAAGATAGTATCCAGCTGTTAATAACCAAATACAGATTAATACGAAATATCCAACCCTTTGGTGTGAAAACGGAAACTTACGAAATCTCCAGAAAAATACCGTATAGAACAAAATGATAAAAACAAAATAGGATATTCCAATTTGATCTTTTAAAAAAGCCTCTTCCCCAACGATTCCTATAATGAAACATAGAGCCAAAAAGATCCAATCGTTTTTCAACAGTTTTTCATTCATCACGGTTTCCTCCATTTATATCGTTTTTCTATATACATAGTTTTACTATGTACTATGGCAAAAAAAAGCTCAGATTGACGCTTTTTTCCCCCAGCGATAGCTGATGATGCATACTGGATAAAGTAGAAGTGTTAAAAAAATACAGACGCCGATAAAGGTTTCAGTTAATAGTGGATGAAACCATTCACGTGGAATAAGATGGAAGACCGTTAAGACCATTAAAGTTACATTCGGTATTAATGCTAAAATAAAGGTCTTTTTCATAACCCTTTTCCCTTTATGACCAAAGCCCCTCCCAATCTCATATCCTAGAAGTGCCCAAAAGAACATATAAATGAAAGCAATGATGATAGGAAAGGACGTAAGATTAGACCATAAATTTGTCAGCCACTTCCAATCAAGAAGATTATGAGCAACTGTAAGAACGGCCCCACCTACAAAGAAAAGAATATTCACAGCAATAAACAACCACTTCATATTGCTCGGAGTAAAAGAAAGCTCTTCTTTCCATATCGCAGCAATCTCTTCTGGTGTGCCAAATCTTGAGTAGACTTCTTCCCGAATCTCGTCATACTCCATTTTGTATAAACTTAATAAAAGCTCATCCAGATGCATTTCATATTCAGCTATAATGGTTTCCTTCTCCTTGTGGTTTCCGAGGCTTTCTTCCAGGCTTTCTAAAAACTCACTCTTCAGCCGTTCCATGTTTTTTTCTCCCCATCATCTTGTTCATTACTGAAACAAAATCATTCCACTCACGTGTTTTTTCCAGCAGCATCTCTTTTCCCGCTTCTGTAATTTTGTAATATTTTCGAGCTGGACCTTTCTCCTGTTCTTTCCAGTAGCACTCAATATATTCCTGCTTTTCAAGCTTATGTAGTGCCGGATATAAAGTGCCCTCTTTCACTGAAAACTCATTTCCGCTTCTGCTTTCTAGTTCTTTAACAAGCTCGTAGCCATACATATCTCGCTCTTCTAAAAGCTGAAGTAACAAAAGCGAAGTACTACCTTTAACCAATTCACGATTAAACATCTTCTCACCTACCTAGTTTTTTTAGGTATATAGAAATTCTACATCTAACTTTTCTTCCTGTAAAGGTATTCTTGATAAAAAAAATTATTCACATTAATACCTCCATAAGAAAACGCTTTAGTATGCTTAGACTTCGTTGTATCCATCCTTAAGATTTTCATGTCAACATAAACTTTTACTAAAAACCGACTGTTTTTTCACTAGTAAAAAAGCATCTACCAATAAAAGCAGATGCTTGCTACTGTTATTCCTTTTTCTGATTACTATTTAGTAGGGATTTTGCTAAATTCACAGCAGATTCCTTAGAGTAGCTATTATATAGCCCAGATTCTAATCGAACCGGATCTCCAAAAAAGAATCTTTCGTATTGTTTTTGTCTTCCCCCAAATGCACTCAAACAGACATCCCATGCTAAACGAAACAATTGGGTTCGTTCTTTGGCTTCGCAAGACGCACCTTGTAGATATTGGTCCAGATCTCCACGTATGGGAGATTCAAAGTCTTTTTCAGTTGGAATCGATATTAAACCACTTGCTCCTAACGTTTCTAAAATTTCAATGAATCTAGGATACAATCGTGGAAAGGTGGTAATGGCCGCCGATAATGGATTAACATCAGGAACCATCCTCCCTCTCTTATCAAGCTTCGCATTCATCTCCGAACTCAGTAATAAAGCTTTTAATGTCTCTAGTGCGGATATGATCTCGCTTACCTTTCCTTGAACATGCGTATAGCTTCCTATATCAATCGAATCCACAATCAACTGTGCGAGTCCCAAAAGAAACTCTGTTTTCACCACCTGGCGAGCAGTTGCTTGGTGAAGTAAAAAAGTAAAATACCTTGTTTCACTTGCTAGTTCCATAGAAATGGAGTAATCGTTGTATAAAAATACCCGTTCCCAGGGGACCAAAACATCGTCAAATACAACTATGGTATCCATTTCTTCAAATCTAGCACTTAGTGGATGATCAAATGCGGAAGAGCGATAACGAAAAGATTCTCTACAAATAAATCGTAAATTTGGGGTGTTACTTGGGATACTAAATGCGTAAATATATGATTCTCCGATATACTTTCCCCCGATTGGTAAGACGAGCAACTCATCTGTGATTCCACCTTGAGTAGCTAACAATCTAGCACCCTTAATAATAATTCCATCGCTCGTTTCCTTTACCACTTTTGCGGAAATCGGATGTTCTTCATCTTCAAAATAAAGCATGGATCGATTCACTTGTGGGTTCACAAATGTATGAGCAAGCGTTAAATCATTTTCTCTAGCACGCTCATACATTTGTAATATATGTTTTCCTATTAAACGCGAATCTTGAAAATGATCCCAGGCCGTTCCAAGAGCCATCAGGCAGGAATTCATATAATCTGGTGACCTTCCCATCATTCCTCCAGACAACTTCGCCCATGCTTGAGTAGAAAGCCTCCTCTTTTCAAGATCTTCTTTTGTTCTCGGCTGCATGAATGACGTTCCTACCCGTTCTCCACTTACTGGAGAAACGTAGGTCATCAAATCCATGTGATCTTTGTTCATCTGCAAGTCAAACAGTGCTGCTTTACTTTGTAAAATGCCTTTAAACGCCTCGTGATTACAAATATCTGTAATTCTATTCCCTTCAAGCCATATCTCAGGTTGAAGTTGCCGAATTCTTTTCAAAAAATCCTGACCATTTATTGCAGGCAAAAAACACACCTCCGTTCAAAAGGTTTATAAATACATATGTATAAACCTTGAGATATTGCTTTTCCATATCAATATTATAAAAAAAAAGAAGGTTAACCATTTCGTTAACCTTCTTCGCACACAATAATATTTCTTAACTATCTAACCAATTGTTTCACTAGCTCCCGATTACGCTGCTTGAACACATCATTGTGTGAAGAAACCATTGCTGCTTGATGAGCATCTGGTTCGATATATTTCTTTGCTTTATTCACAGCGTTTGCAGCATCTTGGAAGGCTCCCGCAATTAAATTCAGTTTCCCATCAAACTTAAGAATATCACCTGCCGCAAATAATCCAGGAACCGAGGTTTCACTACAAGAGTTCCCTTCAATATAAAAATCCTCGAGCATATTGATATGTAAATGGCTGTTTTTCAAAAGGCCCGTATCCTGTTCATAACCGTGATTAATCACTACCACATCAACAGATAACAGAGTGACTTCCCCAGTCACGTTATTAGTAATCTCTACCTTTTCAATCATCTCCTGATTGTTAGTAGCTATTAATTTCGTTATGGACGTGTTACTTAAACAAGTCACAGAGCTATTTTGTAATTGGGACACTTGTGCTTCATGACCTGACATTTTGTCTTTTCGGTATGTAATGTAGACTTTCTTCGCAATAGGTTCTAGCTCATTTGCCCAATCGAGCGCAGAATTTCCCCCACCTGAAATTATTACGGTTTTATCCTTAAATTGCTTTAATGATTTCACGGTATAGTTCAAATTCGATACCTCAAACCGTTCGGCTCCTTCTATGTTCAGCTTTTGCGGTTTAAGGATTCCACTGCCAACGGCAACAATCACCGTTTTCGAATAATGAAAATCGCCTGAAGACCCTTCAAGAACAAAAATCCCATCTTCAGTCCGTGAGATAGAAACAACCTTTTCGTTAAGTACCACGGTAGGGTTAAAAGTAAGTCCTTGTTCAACCAGTTGCTCGATGAGTTTTGCTCCAGGAACTGGTGTCATCCCCCCAACATCCCAAATCATTTTTTCTGGATATACATGAATCTTTCCACCTAATTGGGGCTGAAATTCAATTAGTTTCGTCTTCATTTCCCTTAAACCACTATAAAAAGTAGAGTACAGCCCTGCCGGCCCACCTCCAATTATTGTTACATCAAAAAGATCCATTTTCTCCATTGTCACACACTCCTATATAACCAATTGTTATTGATTATCATTCTCATTAACTACAACTATACGACCTTTTTAACGTTATGACAATCAAAATATTCAAAAAAAGGGCAGAAAGTGAAGTAACACACTTTTTTGCCCTTTTAAATTATGCTTTTAATACATCGTGATGCACATAGCGTTCTCCCTTGATCTCGCTAATCACATTAATGGCTACCATTTGTGTCAAAGATAGTACTCACAATTCTCTCTTCTGTCAAATTATCTTACAAAAACGGGGAAATCTCTTGCGTTTTTCTCCCTAATTTGGCATTCTTAAGTTATCAGAATATTTTACATAATTATTATATATGATGAAACCAAATGCCTCCTAGATTCGTCTTCTAATGTATGTAATTCAAATATTTGTTATCAACTTATTAGGGATTTTTCTGTTATAATAGTATGATATAGGTATTTATTTGAATCCTCTTACTTTGTTTTAAACATTTTAAATATATTTTTCAGGAGGTAATCTATGTACGAAATTAAAGATAAAGAAAAATTATTTATTTACACAGGTCCTGATGGTTCAGGAAGAAAAACGATTGCTAAAATGGTTGCTACTGCTTTTGACATGGAAACAGTTCTTTCTTATACCACTCGTTCACCACGTCATTACGAACAAAATGGAGAAGATTATCATTTTATTGATGAAGCTACCTTCAAGAAAATGGAGGACAATGGAGAATTTCTTGAGAGCGTAGAAATTGATGGTTTCCATTACGGAATACGTGAAGAAGATATTGTTAAAGCCTTTGAATCGCATAATCTGGTTTATTTGACACTCAATCCTGAAGGTACTGAAAAATTGAAGGAAATGTATGGTGACCGTGTTATGCGGTTCTTCATTTATGCAGATCGTGATACGGTTATTTCCCGTCAAAAGGAACGTCAGGACAATGAGGAAGTTATTAACCGCCATATGTCTCATTATGACGAAACTATGGCTTATAAAAATAGCTGTGAGCATGCATTTGAAAACTATGATTCACCACAAACTTCTTTCCGCATTAGTGAAGTAATTGAAGCTTTCCTTGATAGAGACTTCGTTGTGACAGATTATTAAAAGAAAAGGACGATTGAAATATGAACTATAACCCGAATAATGGACACCTTTTAAAAAGGGACGTTATTCGGGTTTTTCTATGTCTTATAAAAAGAGAC
>NZ_JBPCCH010000010.1:0-149954 GCF_050971805.1 Robertmurraya mesotrionivorans
ATGCGGAAGTAGTTCAGTGGTAGAATACAACCTTGCCAAGGTTGGGGTCGCGGGTTCGAATCCCGTCTTCCGCTCCAGAACTTCTTTTGCCGGGGTGGCGGAACTGGCAGACGCACAGGACTTAAAATCCTGCGGTAGGTGACTACCGTACCGGTTCGATTCCGGTCCTCGGCACCAAAGCTTTTTGCAAAGCAAAATAGGTTTCGTTTTTTACGAAGTAAAATATTCATCCTAAAATTATGAAGTAAAATAGCTTTTGATATTATGAAAGCAAATTTTCTTATATGCGCCCGTAGCTCAATTGGATAGAGCGTCTGACTACGGATCAGAAGGTTATGGGTTCGACTCCTTTCGGGCGCGCCATTTCTATTAATATTTGTTTGGGGCCTTAGCTCAGCTGGGAGAGCGCCTGCCTTGCACGCAGGAGGTCAGCGGTTCGATCCCGCTAGGCTCCACCAAGATTTTTTCACGGAACGTAGTGTAGTGAAAATAATCTTCATTAAATTAACTTTGGCGGTGTAGCTCAGCTGGCTAGAGCGTACGGTTCATACCCGTGAGGTCGGGGGTTCGATCCCCTCCGCCGCTACCAAAGATACGGAGGTATACCCAAGTCCGGCTGAAGGGATCGGTCTTGAAAACCGACAGGCGGGTCAAACCGCGCGGGGGTTCGAATCCCTCTACCTCCTCCATCTTAAAATGATATTATTTTTAAGATACAATGTAAGTTATTTTTAAGTAAACACTTGAAAAAAACTCTGGTCCCGTGGTGTAGCGGTTAACATGCCTGCCTGTCACGCAGGAGATCGCCGGTTCGATCCCGGTCGGGACCGCCATCTATACATAATTGAATAGCAATCTATGGCTCAGTAGCTCAGTTGGTAGAGCAAAGGACTGAAAATCCTTGTGTCGGCGGTTCGATTCCGTCCTGAGCCATCTTTCTTTTTTTGAAGGGGTATAGTTTAAAGGTAGAACAAAGGTCTCCAAAACCTTCGGTGTGGGTTCGATTCCTACTACCCCTGTCATCATGGCGATTGTGGCGAAGTGGTTAACGCATCGGATTGTGGTTCCGACATTCGTGGGTTCGATTCCCATCAGTCGCCCCATTTTAATAAAATTTGTATTTGTTGTATACCTTGTAGTCGACGATATTTCGTGAATTTCCTGAAGCGAAATTTCCAAAATATCCTCTTGCGGTGCGGATTCTTGTAGATAATTCGAGGAAGACTTGCATGAAGTTTAATCAATGGGCTATAGCCAAGCGGTAAGGCAACGGACTTTGACTCCGTCATGCGTTGGTTCGAATCCAGCTAGCCCAGTATGAAAAGCGGAGAAAGCTTGATCAGCCTTGACAGGCATAAGTCGAATGCCGCAGGAAGGCCTGCCTTCTGGAGGTATTTGGCTTATGACCCCGAGAGGCTAGCTTTCGGAGCTAGACAATAATACGTTATGCGTGTGTAGTTTAATGGTAAAACCTCAGCCTTCCAAGCTGATGTCGTGAGTTCGATTCTCATCACCCGCTCCATAAATACATATAACCTTGTTTCCAACACTAGAGTTGTTTCAAAAAATGAAGCAGCCCTAGTGTTTTTTAATTTTTTAAGAAGTTGTTATCATAAAGAAAGGATAGGTGCATAGCACCTATCCTTTTACCAATCTTGTGTATTTTCAAGTAAATGATCGATTTCAATTGTTGTGATGAATGAAAATCCTTCATCTTCAGTAAGGTCGCGAGTGGATTCTAGCAATTCATCGATATCAGCTTTTATTAATCGCATAGTTATTTACTCCTCTCGTTTATGTATGTTATTAACCATACCCTATTTCCTGGTCTACTAAACTTTTCGATGCGAAGTACTTCTTTATGGGGGTAAGAATAAAGAAATTATTAATTTCTTTCCCTTATCATGTTATGAATAAAATATGACCAAACTATTACTTAGCTATTAATAAAATAGGAAGAATCTCATTTTTAGTTGAAAAAAAGTTGTAAATACATTTAAATTAAGGTCGAGAGATGTAGGGGGAGATGAGATATATGAACGTATTAGTGATAGAAGATAATGAGAGTGTATGCTCAATGATTGATATGTTTTTTTCTAAAGAGGGAATCAAAGGGACGTATATCCACGATGGTTTAGAAGGTCTTAACACGTTTAAATCAGGTGAATGGGACTTGGTTATTATTGACTGGATGCTTCCGAGTATGGATGGAGTTATGATATGCCGAAAAATCCGAGAAGAAGGCTATTCGGTTCCCATTATAATGTTAACAGCAAAGGATACAGAGTCAGACCAAGTGCTAGGACTTGAAATGGGAGCTGATGATTATGTAACAAAACCGTTCAGTCCACTTGCTTTAATGGCAAGAATCAAGGCAATTAGTCGCCGTATTCAAAGTAATGACCTAGTAAAAGTAGATAAAGGGATGCTACAAACAAAACATTTTAAAATCAGTAAAGATACAAGAGAAGTATTTTTAGATGATCAGCCAGTGTTAAATTTAACACCGAAGGAATTTGAACTTCTTTACTACTTCGCGCAGCATCCAAAGCAGGTCTTTACAAGGGAACAGCTTCTTGAGC
Organism: Robertmurraya mesotrionivorans; assembly: GCF_050971805.1. NCBI lineage: Bacteria > Bacillati > Bacillota > Bacilli > Caryophanales > Bacillaceae > Robertmurraya > Robertmurraya mesotrionivorans. The sequence goes on from NZ_JBPCCH010000010.1 coordinate 2,583, forward strand.
GAGTATGGGGCTACCAATTTTACGGTGATGAGCGAACAGTAGATGTTCATATTAAAAGATTAAGAAAGAAGATAGGAACCGATTCACAGCCATTCTTCCATACTGTTTGGGGTGTAGGCTACAAGTTTGATGAAGTGGTGCAAGGAAATGAAAATTAAATATTTGTACCAGCAGCTTATCAGTCACATAAGTGTGCTAGTAGTTGCTTTTTTAATATTAAGCTTAGTGTTCTCTCATTACGTAGAGGGGCTGGTGTATAAAAATAAGGTGGATGAACTTGAATCATACGGTGAAAATATCTTGCGTGACATTACAGAGGGGAATCTTTCCTCCGACCGAATTGTAAATGAGTATATGACCGTATTAGGTGGACGGAATATTAGCTTTTCTATCTTTGATGAGAAAGGATCAGTCATATTTCCTGCCGATAAGCACGGGGGAGATTTAAGGTTAGTGGATGAAGTACTTGAACAAATTTCGAGCGGAGAGACTCTAATTGTTAAAAATAGGACGAAACGCTCGGATCAGGAAGTAACACTTGTTGCTATTCCTTATATAGTAAATGGACAATTAGCAGGAGGAATCTTGCTCACTGCCCCAATTAGCGGTTCAAGAGAGATGATCAGTCAAATTAATCAATATTTATTTTATACAGTTCTCATCGCTTTAGTGGTTGCTGTTTTACTTAGCTTGATTTTATCAAGAATTCATGTTCATCGAATTAAACGAATTCAAGCGGCAACATCATCCGTTGCTGCTGGGAATTACACAGTAAAGCTACCTTCTTCAACTTTTGATGAAATAGGGGAACTTGCCGAGGACTTTAATTCAATGGTGATGCGATTAAATGCCTCGAAGGAAGAAATCGAAAGCTTGGAAAATCGCCGTCGTAATTTTATGTCAGATGTATCGCATGAACTTCGAACACCGCTTACAACAATCAGCGGAGTAATTGAAGGACTAAAAAATAATATGATTGCAGAAGACGAAAAAGAGAAAGGGATTCAGCTAGTAAGCAAAGAGACCAAACGCCTAATTCGGCTTGTAAATGAAAATCTAGATTATGATAAAATCCGCTCAAATCAGATCAAGCTTACTAAAGAAGAGATTCCGTTGGATGAGTTATTTGAAATCATCCAAGAGCAATTATCTCTTCAAGCAGAAGAAAAAGGGAACTCTATTCACATAGAGGTAGAGGAAGGTATGTCCATTTATGCGGATTATGACCGACTTGTGCAAATTCTCATTAATATAACCAAAAATAGTATACAGTTTACTTCAAATGGAAGTATCTATTTGCGAGGGAAGAATGGAATAAGGGAAACCATTATTGAGATTGAAGATACGGGAATTGGAATTGATCCAATGGAGATTGAAAAAATATGGCATCGTTTTTATAAAGCTGAAATCTCTCGGACATCAAATCCATTTGGAGAGTTTGGGTTAGGCTTGTCGATTGTCAAACAGCTCGTACAGCTTCATAATGGAAAAATCGAAGTAACAAGTGAAAAAGGAAAAGGAACAATATTTACGATTCGTTTTCCCTCTGAATGATTCTAGCAAAATTATAAGCCGCATGAGCGGCTTATTTTTTTTTGCTAAATAAAGATAATCTTTCCCTATTATTTCTAAATCTATTAAAGGTTTGTTAATTATTTGTTCATAAATGGGGTCTATGATGTAACTATGAAGCAAGACATAAAGGAGGAGCTTAGGATGAGTGATTTTAATCAATTCCCATCACAATTAGAAACTTCGAAAGAATATCATACAGAACCTGTTAAGAAAAAAAAGAAAGGAAGGAAGGTGCAAAGCTTTTTATCAATGGTGACTGCTGGGGTCGTAGGATCTATGCTTACTATCGTAGCTATTCCTAATATAGACACACTTCAAAACCTCTCTGAGAAGATAAGTGGAGTTACTGGAGAGCAAAATTCTTCTGTGTCTAGCTCAAATGAGAATAATGAGGCAGCAGCTGTAGTGACAACTGCTACAACTTCAACTAAAAATTCTGATGATATTGTAGTTGCGGATATGGTTGAGGCATCCTCAAAAGCGATTGTAGGGATTGTCAACTTACAGCAGCAAACTAGTCGTTATTCTACTGACACATCGGCTGTTGAGGCCGGATCAGGGTCAGGTGTCATTTTTAAAGTGACAGGTAATGAGGCTTATATTGTAACAAACAATCATGTAATCGAAGGGGCAAGTGAAATTGAGGTTTCTCTTTATAACGGGGAGAAAGCCAGTGCACAACTAATTGGGGCAGATGCCCTAACGGATTTAGCTGTATTAAAAATTGATTCCAAAGATGTTGAAGGCACACTTGAATTCGGAGATTCATCCACATTACGTGCTGGAGAAGAGGTACTTGCCATAGGAAATCCACTCGGCCTTGAATTTTCACGTACGGTAACTCAAGGGATTGTAAGTGCAACGGATCGGACGATTGCTGTGACGACTTCTGCAGGAGAATGGGAGCTGAATGTAATCCAGACGGATGCAGCCATTAATCCTGGAAATAGTGGTGGAGCTTTACTGAATTCAACTGGGCAGGTAATTGGAATTAACTCACTTAAGATCTCAGAGGATGGAGTTGAGGGATTAGGATTCGCGATTCCAAGTAATGACGTCGTACCAATCGTAAACCAACTCATTGAATCTGGCGAAATCACACGTCCTTATATGGGAGTGAGCTTAGCAGGTCTAGAGGAACTTCCCCAAATGTATCTGCAGGAAGTGCCAGAAACAGTAACAGAAGGTGCAATGGTGATGCAAATTGATTCTAGCTCAGCTGCCGCAAAAGCAGGTCTAGCAGTAGGTGATGTAATCGTAAGTATCGATGACGTGAAGGTTACCAATTCAAATGATTTACGTAAGTATTTATACAATGATTTAACTGTGGGTGATGAAATAACCTTAAAGGTATATAGCAAAGGACAAGAAAAAACGGTCACGATGACTTTAACAGATCAGCAAGCGACAAGTTAATCAAATCTTTGGAGGGATTAAAAATGGACGTTAAAAACAAGATTTTAAATAAACAGTGCATCCAGTTTTACTTGAAGGGAGGTGAATTCATTTGAACAAGGCGGTAAAGTGGACGATGATCGTAGCACCGATCGTGGTTCTAGCGATTGTCATTGTTAGCATGTTTAGTATACCAACCATGACCGTTCAAGCTCAGGGGTTTCATGGAATGAAAGGTGGAGGCGTTCATGGTTTTCATGAAAGAGGTATGATGGTGAACCAGTCCTTCTTCTTATTACCATTCTTACTAGGTGTTTTGGCAAAGGTTGGCCTAGTGATAGCTGGTTGGATGCTGTGGGTTCGAGGAAAGAGCAATGGAATGAAACTTACTGGTGGAATCTTACTTGCACTAGGAATACTTGCTCTATTACCTACTATTCTAGCCATTCCGCTACTTATTCTATTAGGTTACTTACTTTATAAGAGTGCAGTGAAGAAAGACACAAATGTTCAGGAATTAATGACGGGAGAAGATTTAGTTGTACCGTCCTATACAAATAGAGATTTCCTTGATGAGTGGGAAAACAAAGTACGTAGGGAGGAAAAGTAAAAATGGGGATTTTCAAACGAATAAAAGATATCGCAACAGCGGATTTTAATGACGCTTTGGATCGATTAGAGGATCCAATTAGTATGCTCAAACAATATTTAAGAGAGCTTGAGGGAGAGATTGGAAAGGCACAAAAGGCTCTCGCTCAGCAGCTGTATATTGAAAAGAAGTTTGAAGCAGTCATCGAATCAACGATTGATAGAGTCCAAAAAAGAGCAAGGCAAGCTGAGTTAGCAGTCGAAAGAGGAGAAGATCAGATTGCTAGACTAGCGATAGAGGACAAGCTTCAACAAGAGAAAAAACTAAGATTGTATGAAGGACAGTACCACACAATTAAAAATCAAACGAATTTATTGTACGACGAACTCGATAAACTTAAAGAAAAATACGACGAATTACAGGATCGAAAACTGCTGCTCGTTTCTAGAATGACAGCGGCAAAGGTATCAAATGATATTTCACAAGTTCTTGCTTCCATTAATCCGGACCGAGCAGTAAAGGGGTTCATAAGAGTAGAGGAAGAGATACTTAAACTTGAAGCAAAGTCACAAGCAAATCAATATTTCACAAAAGCGAATGCCGGAAGAATTGAAAGTGTTCTAGGAACGTATTCACATGAAGATGTAGAGAAGGAATTGGAGAAGCTAAAATCTTCAAGACTAGAAACTGTATAATTTGGGAGAGGGAGACGAGCTCATCGTCTCTTTTTCTTTTTCATATCTCTTTCATTGCTTGTTAATAGTTTTGTCACATTTACAGGTTAGTATAGAGGAAGAGAAAACAAAGGAGAGGACAATTACAAAATGAAGGAAAAATTACTTAGGAAGAAGTTAGTAATAACAATAGTAACAGCATTAGTCGGACTAGCTATTATCGCCGGTATTCTTTTATCAACAAAAGATAGTGTAGTAGCAAAGGTAGGAGAAACGTCCATTTCAGAAGATGAACTCCAACAGTCTTTGTTAGATCAGTATGGAGCAGATGCGCTTGATGTGTTAATTACAAACAAATTAATTGAGCTTGAAGCGGATAAACAAAAGATTACGGTATCAGATGAGGAAGTTGAAGAGGAACTTGCCACATTGGCTGAATCATATGGCGGTGAAACTGCTCTTGAAGAGGCAGTTGTAGCGAGTGGATCGACAATGGACGATGTTCGAGACGATATTATCAATTATATTAAAACAGAGAAATTGCTTGAGCCAAGAATTGAAATTACAGATGAAGAGTTACAAACGTATTTTGATGAAAATAAGGATACTTTTGCTACAGCTGAACAAGTACAAGCAAGCCATATTTTAGTAGCTGATGAAGCAACTGCTAACGAAGTCAAAAGTAAACTAGATGCAGGGGAAGACTTTAGCGAATTAGCTAAAGAATATTCAACAGACACTACAACAGCAGAATCTGGTGGGGACTTAGGATACTTTAGCAGTGGTGATATGGTAGCAGAGTTTGAAGAGGTTGCATTTGCGCTTGGTGTAGATGAAATTAGTGCTCCTGTAAAAACGGAGTATGGTTACCATATAATTAAAGTTGTCGATCATCAGGAAGCGAAGGAAGCTAATTTCGAAGATAGTAAAGAAGAGATTACAGATACCTTAATGAATGATAAGATGTCTACAGAATATACAGTATGGTTAGAAGAGCTTAAAGAAGAGTATGAAATTACTAACTATCTAGAAGCATAGTAAAAACCTCGATTGATTGTTCAATCGAGGGTTTTTCATATTAGAAACTAACTGACTGTTTAGAAATCATTTCTTCGGATGAGTTTGGGACAGCTGGAAGTGGGGTATCAATTAAAGAATGCTTTGTTATATTCTTTGAAACTTCTACATATTTCATATGATGTTCTTCCATCTCAATAATTTTGAAGGTGTAGTTTTCAAGTGTAATTTCGTCACCTTCTCTTGCCTCATAATTCTCAGTTAAGATCCAACCACCAATCGTGTCCACATCTTCATCATCAATATTTAATCCTAATAGATCATTTACTTCGCTAACAAGCATTTTTGCATCAATAATATAGTGATCTTCCTGAAGCTTTCGTATCATTGGAATTTCATCCATATCAAACTCATCACGAATTTCACCAACTATTTCTTCTATGATGTCTTCCACTGTAACTAGACCAGAAGTACCGCCATATTCATCCATAAGAATGGCCATATGGATTCGTTCCTTTTGCATTTTAACTAATAAGTCATGGATAGGAACCGTATCTATGACGCGGATAATAGGTCTTGTATAAATTTCAAGTGTCTTCGTTAAGAGTGTTCGGTTTTGTATGAGCTCAGTCATGATTTCTTTTATATTTACCATTCCTATAATATGGTCCTTGTCACCGTCTATGATAGGGTAACGAGTAAACTTTTCTTCGTTAACAACTTGAAGAAATTCCTCTAACGTATTGTCCTTTGATAGGGTAACGATTTCGCGTCTAGGAACCATAATTTCCTTGGCAATTCGGTTATCGAATTCAAATATTTTGTTTACATATTTAAACTCTGATTGGTTTATCTCACCACTTTTATAGCTCTCAGAAAGTATTAATCGCAGCTCTTCTTCAGAATGTGCTAAGTCATTTATGGAAGCAGGTTTTAGCCCAAATATTTTTGTTAATATTTTCGTTGTTCCATTTAGTACAAAAATGAAAGGGAACATTAGTCGGTAAAACCAGATGAGTGGACGCGCGGTAAAGAGCGTCATTTTCTCTGCTTTTTGCAGTGCCATCGTTTTTGGAGCTATTTTTCCAAATAACACATGAAGGAATGTAATAGCTAAGAAACCTATTCCGAAAGAAAGGAAGGATACTATTGTCTCTGTTCCGTTCATTTGCTGGAAAATAGGACGCAATACGATTTCAATGGGTTCAATTGCTAACCAGCCTAGTCCTAGAGTTGTCATAGTGATACCAAGTTGGCATGCAGACAAGTAATTGTCTAGGTTAGCATTAACCCTTTTTGCAGAAATAGCACCTTTTTTGCCTTCCTCAATGAGCTGGTCGAGCCGTGCGACTCGCACCTTTACAATAGCATATTCCGAAACCACAAAAAATGCCGTCAAAGCAATTAAAATGGCTATTAAAACCAAGTTTAATATGTCCAATAAGTTTCCTTATCTCGCTTAATAAACGAGTAAGGAGTCACCTCCCAGTTAATTCGAAAATTTTACTAACCTATGAAACTCGGGTAAAAACTTCATCAGCCATTCACTCTCCATTGTTAACTCTTCAGAGAGCACTTTCGTTTGCTGACCATCTAGATTTTCAATTAATGGGATGAGTACAGAAATATCGTGCTGTAGCTGCTTCATTTGTTGACCAATGGAGTGAATATGCCTTTCCATTTCTCCCTGTTTCACGTCTTTTTGCTTTTTCATTTCTAGTTTTCTTTTAATCTCTTCTAAAGGGATATGCATTTCTTTACATTCTTCAATGAAGTGTAGAGCTTCTAAAGCTTCATCATTGTAAAGTCTGTAATTTCCCTTTGAACGATCGGCATGCAGTAACCCTAAATTTGTGTAATAGTCAATCGTTCTTCTTGAAACTTTTGCGATTGAAGCTAGCTCCCCAATTCGGTAAAATGCCCCATTGTACCACCTCTGCTTATGAATTGTTCAATATAAATAATTATAATTATACGAAAGGAAAAACTGTACAGTCAAACGTTACGGTTAGATAAAAAATGGTATTATCCATATTTTATGATGAATTTAATGTAATATGAAGGTTCTTGGGGGTATTGTTAGAAAAATGAAAAAAAACCTCTTTACTCAGAGGCTTCTGTAAGAGAAGGAATAGGCATCGTCATTCTAAAAATGGTTTTTTCTGTACTTGATTCACACATAAGACGACCTTTATGTTTTTCAATGATTTCTCTACATACGAAAAGTCCAAGGCCAGTTCCGAGTGTTTTAGTAGTGACAAATGGCTCGAAAATTGATTTTAACATCTGGTCTGGAATCATTGGTCCGTTATTTGATATTTCGATAACGACATGCTTATTGTGTGAGAGAGAACAAATGATCTCTATTATTGGGTCTTCACGGTATTGTGTTAGTACATCAATTGCATTAAATATAATGTTGATTAGCACCTGTCTAATTTCATCCACATATCCGAATAAATGAACATGGTCAAAAGTTTCTCTTATAACCTTTACTTTTGAGTCGAGTATGCTTGGATATAAGAATATGAGTACTTCATCAATAAGTTCATTTAATGAAAATGAACTTTTTTCTTTACCAATTAGCTCTTTCTTCGAGAGAAGTAAGAATTGAGAAATACGGAAGTTTAGCTGCTCTAATTCACTTGAAATAATATCTAAGTATTTAATAGATGGATCTTCAGCTTTTAATAATTGAATAAAACCTTGAACCGAAGTTAAGGGGTTTCGAAATTCATGAATAAAACTTGAGGTCATCTGTCCAAGTAGTGTTAGCCTATCCTTGTGTGTAGAATCGATAAATTGCGTCTTTTCTTCAATAATTTTATTTTTCTCCTCTGTAAAGTAAGAAACGGAGTATAGTAGAAACTTATCGAAGAATGAATCGATGCTCTTTATGGATTCTTGGATTTCTTCTTTTGTAAAATCAGTTTCAAGTAAATGGTGATAGATAATCGAACGACCGATGTTGACATTATAAACAAATGTCCCAATGTTGATAGAATCATTTACTCGTTGTTCAGCAATTTTTAACGAAAATTCTTCAATGAATTTTTCAAAGTCTAGACCTTCTATATCAAGACCATCTAGAATCATTTGAAATAATGAAAAATCATTCGTATTAATATCAAATTTATATGGATCTTCTGTTGATATGAGGATTTCTTTTTCCCATAAAGAGACTAATAAACTCTTCGATTTGGAGAGATAATCAATTAATTTCTCCCTGGTTGCTTGTAGCATGGATTGTCACTCACCCTTATATTCTTTCTCTCTCTTTATTAGTTAATAAGGATATATTCGAGGATTTTAGGTGGAATCCTCTTTCGAAAAATGAGAAATATAGAAATCATACGTAAGTCTTATAAATTGTAAGAAAATTACATTTCTTAAAACGTCTATGAGCATGAGTAAGTTATTGTGACATTTCACACAGCGACCCAAAAGGAAACGTGCTATAAATAAAGATAATCATTCTCAATTAGATTCATTGTAAGAAAAACAATAAGTATTTGGGTGATAACTATGTTAGTAGCATTAAAAGCGGGGGAAAAAGCCGTTATTAAGGATATATCTGGCGCCAATGCTTTAGTCAGGCGCAGATTATTAGATTTAGGTATAACAGAGGGCTCGATTGTCTGTATAAAGTGCATTATGCCGTTTGGGGGACCTGTCATGCTCGAATCATGCGGACAGTGCGTAGGAATTAGGAGAAACGAGGCAAGTTGCATTGAGGTGGAAAAAGGATAATGGAAATTGCTCTATTTGGAAATCCGAATACTGGAAAGACGTCACTTTTCAACAGCTTAACAGGTTCGTATGAGTATATAGGAAACTGGAGTGGAGTGACAGTTGAGAAAAAGATTGGTGCCTTTAAGCAAAAAGCAGCAAAGTTAATTGATTTACCAGGTATCTACTCCTTAAACCCTCTATCTAAGGATGAAGGTGTTGTTACCCAATTTGTTCTTCATGAATCATACGATAAAATCCTAAATATTATTGATGCTTCACAAATTGAAAGGAACTTACATCTTACTCTCCAATTATTAGAGCTAGGTAAGCCTATTGTTATTGGGGTGAATATGGTTGATGTAGCTAGCAAACGAGGAATTGAAGTAGATACTGAGAAGCTTGAAAAGATATTAGGTATCCCCGTAACTTCTGTAATCGCACGAAGTGGCAAAGGCTGTGATGTGCTTGCAGAGATGGTAACCGCTTCTTCCAATGTAGGTTCAAATAAAAGCCTCATAAACTATGGGAAGGAAATTGAAGATACGATACTACATATCTCACAATTAGTTGGAGAGAAAACAAAAATATCCTCACGCTGGCTTACACTTCAGCTGTTAGAAGGAAATGAGTATGTAAAGAAGTATTTGAATGATCTTGTTGGAGAAGAAAAAATTAATCAGATCATTGAAAAAGTTGAACAAAATATTTTTCAAGTTACTGCTAAAACGGTAGATACATTTATATATCAAACTAGAAGAGAAGGCATCACATCTATAGCCGAAAAGGTTACCGTGAAAAGAAAAGACACACACCCACCATTTTCAGAGAAGATGGATGCTTTGGTTACTAATAAGTGGTTAGGAATTCCTATTTTCCTTGGCATGATGTATGTGATGTTTATGCTTACGTTTGACTGGCTTGGCTTTCCACTATCTGATTTACTTGATGGGTTTATTACTGGTCCTCTAACAAATTTAATTGAAGGATTACTTGGATTAGTTGGGGCATCTAAATTTATACATGCTATTGTTCTTGACGGTATTGTTGCAGGAGTGGGTGGGGTTCTTGTTTTTGTACCACAAATATTCATCCTGTTTTTCTTTATTTCCTTACTGGAGGATTCAGGCTATATGGCTAGAGTAGCTTTAGTCATGGATCGGATGATGGAGTTAGTTGGTTTAAATGGAAAGGCGTTTATCCCAATGATGATTGGCTTTGGTTGTAATGTTCCTGGAGTCATGGCAGCCCGTACGATAGAAACTCCGAAGGAAAGATTGCTTACCATATTGTTAACTCCTCTTATGTCATGTTCGGCTCGGCTTCCTGTATATGCCTTATTTGTAGGAGCTTTCTTTGTAGAGCATAAAGCTTTTATTGTCCTTTCTCTATATGTTATCGGGATTGTCGTTGCTCTGGTTGTCGCAAAGGTTTTTTCTAAAACACTATTAAATGGAGAGACCTCACTATTCGTCATTGAGCTTCCTCCATATCGCGTCCCTCAATTCCAGACACTATGGAGAAGTACATGGGATAAAGGAAAAGGTTTTATCCGTAAGGCTGGTACTTTTATATTCGCAGGTTCTGTCCTTATTTGGCTTTTATCGTATGCTGGTCCAGCAGGAGTAAATGTAAATATGGATGATAGTTTTTTAGCAATGATCGGAGGGTTATTTGCCCCCCTATTTACTCCAATTGGCTTTGGTTCTTGGCAAGCGGGAGCATCCTTGTTAACGGGCTTTTTAGCAAAGGAAGCCATTATATCAACGATGAATATCATTTACTTCGTTCCTGATGAATCTAGTCTACAAGGTTTACTAGCAACATCTTATTCTCCGTTAGCTGCCTATAGTTTTATGTTGTTTATTTTATTGTATATCCCTTGCTTGGCAACTGTAGCAACAATAAGAAAAGAAACTGCTTCAAGAAAATGGACAATTATTTCAATTGTATATTCCTTTGTCGTAGCCTATGTTTTATGTTTACTTGTCTACCAAGCTGGAAAACTATTGGGATTCTCATGAAAAATGAGGTGGGATCATGTTGGCGAATATTCTATTAGGTAGCATTATTTTTGGTTATGCAGGCTTTGCTTTTTATAAGCATATTCAAAAATCAAAACAAGGGAAATGTGCCGCGTGTGCGGTCAAGAATGCTTGTAAAAGTGAAGCCGTATGTACTAGTCAAGTTACTGATAAAAAATAAATGTATAAACTGCTGTTCAACAGGATAGCAGTTTTTTATTGGAATATTTTCCATTGTTGTTTTATAATAATAGGAGGATGTGTAAAATTACACCAATTCATTTTAAAGGACTGAATGGATTTGACTAGAGACGAGATAATATCGAAGGTATCGGAGAAAATGAGGTTAATCCGGACGGAAGCAGGATACACACAGGATAAAATGGGTGAAGTCATCGGTCTTTCGAAAAAGACGCTCGTACAAATTGAAAAAGGTAGGATGGATGCAAACTGGCAGACCGTTGTTACCATTTGTGCTCTATTTCGTGAAACAGAAACCATTCAATATTTATTTGGTAGTGACCCATTAGAAGTGCTTGAGACTGTGGCGAGAGATGGGATTGATTACCGAAAAGAAAAAACATTGGGTGGAAAGCTATGGTGGCGTGAAATTGACAGAAAAAAGGGGATTATTCTACAGCAGAATGTCTTAAGTCAACACTATCGTATTCTTGATGATGAGTACTTCCGCATTTTCAGCAGCTTCGAAGAACGTGCGTCCAGAGAGCGTTTTGAAGAGCTTGTGAATGAAATAAAGGAGTAAGAACGTAAGAACAAAAGCTACCGGGTGTCCAATAAGGGATACTTAGTAGCTTTTTTTCATGAGATATTTGGCAAATAGGTAGTTGTCACTGTCATCATTTAAGTTGTAGCGGGTGCTGAAAAGAAATTGATTTGGAGACATGATTGAGCGAATGGTCGTTCTCAAAAATAGATTTGATCTTATTTAGAAATAAATGATTCCTTTGTCCATCAACAACTACTAGCAACTTACTCCCCTTTTTTATTGTTAAAAAGAATGTCACTAGTTTTGTTATGTGTATGCCTGAAACTGAATGATGATTATGATAAAAAGTGACCATGCCATTGAATTTCTTTGCTAATGTGTATAGTTCCATTATCTCTTTCATCATTATTCGGTGCGTATAACAAACCGTTACAGACGATGTTTCATTCATGGACAGCACTCCTTTATCGAGTTATTTTTATAAATTATTACCCTTTCTCCCCCTAAATGAAACATGTTTGTAAGGAAATATACTGAGAATTCAATCTCTTCCGTCTAGAGGCGGAGGAAAATCCCATCAAAGGTCTGTTTTGAGTAAAAGCAATGCAAAGTAAACTAAAGGTATCAAAGGGAGTTAGGGGTAGAATAAATGAAAAAATTTATTGTTGTTTTTCAAAACAAAAATTTCACCAAGCTTTTTTTAGCGAACTTCACGTCACAAATGGGTAGTACGATTGGACTTACTGCTTTTATGTTTTTCTTATTGGATCGTTTTTCCGACCAGCCTATGTACGCATCTATAACAGAGTTAATGTATTCACTCCCTACACTAGCTGTTTTTTTCCTAGTCGGCGTATTTGCAGATCGAATGGATAGACAAAAGATTGCTTTTAGCTGTGACTGGATAAGTGCTGTACTTTCCATAATATTTTTAGGGACATTAATAATTGGTTCGATGCCTCTTATCTTCTTTGTTCTCTTTTTAAGAAGTGCCGTTCAAAAATTCTTTTTTCCCGCCGAGCATGCGATGGTTCAAGGAATTCTTAAGCAGGATGATTACACAACTGCTGCTGGTTTAAATCAATTGGTCATGAGTTTATTTATGTTATTTGGTAATGGGTTAGGGGTATTAGCCTATTGGACGGTAGGGATTTACGGGGCAATCCTTATCGATACCATTACGTTCATGATAAGTGCTCTTCTTATCCGTTCTTGCCAGATTCAAGAGAGTGTAAGAATGCCAAATGGAAAGCATCGATTAAAAGATTTAAGTATTTCTACTGTATTTGTTGATTTCAAGGATTCAATGAAATATATACTACAGCACGGCCTTCTGCGAACACTGTTAATTGGATTTATTGTGTTTGGTGTTGTAAACGGTGGTTTTAGTGTAATGCCTGTTTTTATCTTAAAATATAAGCTTGCACCGGAGAACTACGAACAATTTTCAATTATTATCGGAATCATGTTTGGAACAGGAGCTTTACTAGGAAGTGTCGTTGCGTCGGTTATAAGTGAAAAACTAAAACTTCATCAGCTTATTATTATGGGGCTTATTATTACGGGTAGTTTTGTCATCCTTTCATCACTAGTTACGTCCCTTGTCTTATTCTTTGTTTTAGTGTTTATTGCGGCTCTAGGTCTGCCACTTGTTAATATTGGAATCGGAGGTTGGATGCCAAGTATTGTGGACCCTAAAATGATGGGGAGAGTTCAAGGGTGGATTTCACCATTAATGATGCTTTCACAATCGCTAACTTTGGGATTTATTGCTTATAGTTTTCCAGCATTATTAAAAGTGGATATGCTTTATTGGATCGTCGGAGGATGCTTGATGTTAGTGGGAGTATTTTATGCAATCGCTCTTCCTAAATACAGTCGGAATCTCCAGCCGCAATCCAAGCCATTGCCTGTTTCTTAGTAATGGTAAAAGCATACAAATATTGAGAAAATTCAATTGACTTTAGTGGGTTTTGATGATAATGTAACAAATATGGAAAATAATGAAAGGATAGGAGGTTACGATCATGAGAGTAAGAGATTTACACATTCACTTAACTGAATATGAGAGCGTAACCATTTATAATCCTTGTCCTTAAATGAGCACAGTTTACTATTAACGAATAGCACGGGTTACGTATGAGTAGCTTGTGCTTTTTTGTCGCCTTTTGACATATCGCATAGGATGCGGTATGTCTTTTTTGTCTTGTAAAAGAGGTAGCATTGGGAATACCCCATTACTATAAAAAAATTCTAGGAGGAAGTAACAATGCAAACATTACGTGTAGAAAGATTATTGGTATCACCCGTGGAGCTTGAGAGTGGCTAGTTATACATGACGGAAAGAAAAGAGAGGAGACTACCAAGATGTTCTCTATTTTACGAAAATTAAGTTGGTTCTTTAAAGAAAATTGGAAACGCTATACTGTTGCGATAACACTTCTTATTTTTATTGGATTTGTTGATGTTATTCCACCAAAACTTGTTGGAATGGTTATTGATGATATTCATATGGGAGTAATAAGTAAGGAAAAAATTGTGCAGTATTTATTAGCTTTTTTTGTCCTTACAGTTGTATCCTATGGAGTCACATATATTTGGATGTACCAGCTGTTTGGTGGGGCTTTTCTTATTGAAAGAAAACTGCGCTCACAATTTATGAGGCATCTTTTTAAAATGACACCAACGTTCTTTGAAAAAAATCGAACGGGAGATTTAATGGCCCGTGCAACTAATGATCTAAAGGCTATTTCTACAACTGCTGGTTTTGGTATTTTAACACTAGTAGATTCCACAGCCTTTATGCTTACAATCGTTGCGATGATGACGATCTTTATTAGTTGGGAACTTACTCTTGCAGCAGTCCTACCGTTGCCAATCATGGCTGTTCTCATCAATTATTACGGCAATACCATTCATAAAAAGTTTATGTCAGCACAGGATGCATTTGGTGAACTTAATGATCGAGTTCTCGAGTCGGTTTCAGGAGTAAGAGTGATTCGCGCCTATGTACAAGAACGTGAAGATCAAGAACGATTTCACGATATGACAGAGGATGTTTATAAAAAGAATGTGGCTGTTGCAAAAATAGATTCTTTGTTTAATCCAACGATCAAGGTTTTGGTTGGACTAAGTTATGTTATTGGATTAGGCTTTGGTTCATACTTAGTGTTCCATAATCGACTCACGCTAGGGGAACTTGTTTCGTTTAATGTATATTTAGGTATGCTTGTTTGGCCAATGTTTGCGATTGGAGAGCTTATCAATATTATGCAAAGAGGAAATGCTTCACTAGACCGAGTACAAGAAACATTATCCTATCAGCCTGATGTAACGGATCCATTGAATCCAAAATCGGATAATAATCCGGAGCAGATTACGTTCAAGGAATTTTCCTTTCGATACCCATCCTCTAATGTAGATAACCTAAGTAAAATCAATGTAGATTTGAAGCGAGGGGAGACATTGGGGATTGTTGGTAAAACAGGGAGTGGAAAAACAACCTTTATCAAACAGCTATTAAGAGAATATCCGTTAGGGATAGGAGCATTAACTATTTCTAATGTAGAGTTAAATGAGCATACATTAGAGACAACTAGAGGATGGATTGGGTACGTTCCACAAGATCACGTCCTGTTTTCAAAGACGGTAAAAGAAAATATTCTTTTTGGACGACTGGACGCTACTGATGCTGATTTGGTTAAAGCTATCGAATTAGCGGATTTCAAGAAGGATATTGAGATGCTTCCCGAAGGTCTAGAAACACTTGTTGGGGAAAAAGGTGTTGCTTTATCTGGGGGACAAAAACAAAGAATTTCGATAGCGAGAGCATTAATTAAGAATCCTGAAATTCTTATTTTAGACGATTCTCTTTCAGCCGTTGATGCAAAAACAGAAAAGAAAATCATCGAAAATATACGAAGTGAACGAAGTGGAAAGACAACAATTATAACGACCCATCGAATGTCTGCAGTCCAGCACGCTGACCGTATTCTCGTGTTAGATGAAGGGATCATTGTTGAGGAAGGAACCCATGAACAACTTATGGAACGGAACGGCTGGTATCGAGAGCAATATGATAGACAGCAGGTTCAAACCTCATCTGAAGTGGAGGTGAGTGTATGACGACTGGTAAACGCCTCGTACAATACGCTTTGCATTATAAAAAAATCATAATCGCAGCACTTATGATGCTTTCTGTTGCGGTTACCGCTGACCTTGCGGGACCATTCATAGCCAAGCGAATGATTGATCAACACATATTAGGGATTGAGTCGACTTGGTATCAAACGAATGGAACGAAGGACTCAGTCGAATACAAAGGAAATTATTATAAACGTGAGAAATATATTGAGGATGATGAGGTGAAGGTAGAAGAAGCAACCATTCTACAAGTTAATCGTTCATTCGTCTTTGTTGAGGAGGCTACTCCCTTTGACGGGGAAAGAAGCTTTAATAATGGTGTACTAACTATTACAAAGGGAGACGAGATTGAAACCTTCGAAGGAACAAAGCTTACAACCGAGGAGCTGGTAGCATTTTATCAGCCGGAAACCTCAAGAATTATTGGTTTATTATCACTGTACTTAGGATTGATCGTTATTGCAGCTATTTTTGAATACGGACAGCGTTTTTATTTGCAGATGTCTGCAAACCGGGTCATCCAAAAAATGCGTGAGGATGTATTTGGACAGATTCAAAAGCTTCCTATTCGATACTTTGATAATTTGCCAGCCGGTAAGGTTGTTGCGAGAATAACAAATGATACAGAAGCAATTCGAGAATTATATGTTACTGTGCTATCAACCTTTTTCACCAGTGCGATTTACATTACGGGAATTTATATTGCTTTATTCATTCTCAATGTAAAGCTAGCTTTAATTTGTTTATTACTATTGCCAATTCTCTTTGTGTGGACACTTGTATATCGAAAATACGCATCAAAGTATAATCATAAAATACGTTCGAGAAATAGTGATATTAACGCAATTGTTAATGAATCCATTCAAGGGATGAACGTGATTCAAGCATTTAATCGAGAAAAGCAGACTCAGAAAGAATTTGAAAAACTAAATGAAGATCACTTTAAATTTCAAAACAAACTTTTAAGTCTCAATTCATTAACTTCACATAATTTAGTAAACGTACTAAGGAATGTGATATTTGTAGCTTTTATTTGGTATTTTGGGGGAGAAGCACTAAAGCCAAGTGCAGTAGTCTCGCTAGGAATGCTGTATGCGTTTGTTGATTATATTAATCGCCTTTTTAACCCTATTCAAGGGATTGTGAATCAGCTAGCCAATCTTGAACAAGCGCTAGTTGCAGCAGACCGTGTGTTTGAGTTATTAACCGAAGAGGGAATCGATGTTAATGATCATCGGATGGAACGCTATAAGGGGAATGTAACTTTTGAGCATGTTTCCTTTGGTTATAAAGAGAATGAATTTGTTTTAAAGGATATTCATTTTACTGCGGAGCACGGGGAAACTGTGGCGCTTGTCGGACATACCGGTTCAGGAAAAAGCTCAATTATCAATCTGCTTTTCAGGTTTTACGATTGTCAAAAGGGAAGTATTTTAGTTGATGGAACCGATATAACAAATATTCCCCATCAAACACTACGACAGCATATGGGAATCGTATTGCAGGATCC
The DNA here is from genome assembly GCF_050971805.1 of Robertmurraya mesotrionivorans. Taxonomy (NCBI): domain Bacteria; kingdom Bacillati; phylum Bacillota; class Bacilli; order Caryophanales; family Bacillaceae; genus Robertmurraya; species Robertmurraya mesotrionivorans. The sequence continues at coordinate 19,966 of NZ_JBPCCH010000010.1, forward strand.
TTTTCTATTCACTGGTACGATTGCTTCAAACGTTAGTCTCGATAATCCAGCAATTACTCGAGAAAAGGTTGAACAGGCACTTCGTGATGTAGGAGCTGATAGAGTATTTAAACATTTGGAAAAAGGCTTTGATGAACCGGTTATTGAAAAGGGCAGCACGTTATCAAGTGGTCAGAGACAGCTTATATCTTTTGCAAGAGCATTAGCATTCGACCCGGCCATTCTTATCTTGGATGAAGCAACATCTAGTATTGATACAGAGACAGAAATGATCATTCAAGAGGCAATGGATGTATTGAAAAAGGGAAGAACCACATTCATTATAGCTCACAGATTATCGACCATTCGAAATGCTGATCAAATACTTGTATTAGATAAAGGGTGTATCGTCGAAAAAGGGACGCATGATGAATTAATGGAACAAAAAGGAAAGTATTATCAAATGTATCAGCTTCAACAAGGAAGCATCTTAGCTGGTTGATGTTCAAAGAACTTTCGAAATTTAGACATACAATTTTCTTAATTTACGTCCAGTCGGTCCCCGAATTCGTGTTAATGTTAAAGCAAACAAAGGCACGAAGGGGGATTTGAATATGGAAGAGCTTTCAGTGACATTAGTTATTGCAAGTATTATGGTTTTAGGTTACTTTATTGGATTTACAATCATAAAAGAATCATAAAAACAGCCTTTTATTACGAAAGGCTGTTTTTTATTTGGGCATAATATGAAAGCCCTCTTCCAGAATGGAAGAGGGCTAAGCCATACCTTATTCAATTGTGTACTATCTTAAGTTAAATTAGCGTTGGAAAGAACCGCTCATAGATTGTTGAGCCATAGATACTAAACGCTTAGTGATTTCTCCACCTACAGATCCGTTAGCACGTGAAGTAGTTTCGCCACCAAGGTTTACACCAAATTCGCTAGCGATTTCGTACTTCATTTGCTCTAATGCTTGCTCTGCTCCTGGTACTAATAGTTGGTTTGAAGAATTGTTGTTTGCCATGTTGAACACTCTCCTTCAGTTTTTTTGGTGGACTATTTTGGATTGAACCAAATTGATTAGTAAATCAAGCTTTCAGCATAGTCCGTTATAAAAGTTTTTGTTGTTTGCGACTTGTTGTCGCTGTGTTTACTCAATATTATGGATGATTTTTTTGATCCTATTCGAAATAAACTGCAGGTAATGTTTTCCTGTTCATAATTTCTTTTTGCCTTACATGAACAGGTGATATGCTTCTCAAACTAATAAAAAAACAAAGTAGGGAAGAGAAATGGGAATATGTCCAGTTTGTAACGGGCTTGAAGAAAAATACTTTACTTGCAGTACATGCGGAAGTGAATTAGAGGAAGCAGGAAGGTTAATGGATTTTTTTGATGACTATAGTGCCTATATGCCAATTGACTTAATGAAGCTTGAAGATGGATATCCCGAGGATTATGCTAAGGGACTCTGTCCGCATCTATATAAGTGTCCATCTTGTTATAGCGATGTGGTCCAATTCATACAAGAATAGAAAAAAGGATGCAGCGCGCTCGTGCTGCATCCTAGGTGATTAACGTATTCTTGATTCTGTAGTTACATCGAAGAAGTGAGCTTTGTTCAAATCAAATGCTAAATCGATTGATTGACCAGGTTTAATATCTGAACGAGAGTCTACTCTCGCTACAAAATCCTGACCCTCAATGCTTGAATAAAGCATTGTTTCAGCACCAGTTAATTCTGATACATCAATTTTTACATGAATTTTTGTACCTTGAGAAGCTTCGATGAATACAGGCTCATCATGAATATCTTCCGGACGGATACCGAGAATAATTTCTTTACCAACATACCCTTGTTCACGAAGTACTTTCATTTTTCCTTCTGGGATAGCGATTGAAGTTTTGCCTGCAACAAATTTACCTTCCTCGATTTTTCCTCTTAGGAAGTTCATTGCTGGTGATCCAATAAATCCACCAACAAATACATTTTCAGGCTTTTCGTATACTTCTTTTGGTGCTCCAACTTGCTGGATAACTCCGTCCTTCATAACAACAAGACGAGTAGCCATTGTCATTGCTTCTGTTTGGTCATGCGTTACGTAGATAGTTGTTGTTTGTAAGCGTTGATGAAGCTTTGCAATTTCAGCACGCATTTGAACACGAAGTTTAGCATCAAGGTTCGATAATGGCTCATCCATTAAGAATACTTTTGCATCACGGACAATCGCACGACCTAATGCCACACGCTGACGTTGACCACCAGAAAGTGCTTTTGGTTTACGATCAAGGTAAGGTTCTAAACCAAGGATTTTTGCAGCTTCCTGAACACGGCGATCAATTTCATCCTTAGGAAACTTACGAAGCTTTAATCCAAAAGCCATATTGTCATATACACTCATATGTGGGTAAAGAGCATAGTTTTGGAATACCATGGCAATATCACGATCTTTTGGTGCAACATCATTTACACGTTTACCATCAATAGAAAAATCACCTTTAGAGATTTCTTCAAGACCAGCAATCATACGTAAAGTTGTTGATTTTCCGCAACCAGATGGTCCAACGAATACGATAAACTCTTTATCTTGAATATGAAGGTTAAAGTCTTCAACAGCAGTTACTTTATTGTCGTAAATTTTGAAAATATGATCTAAAACTAACTCAGCCATAATTAATTCCTCCCAGTGATCTGTAATCGTTTTCTTATGTATAGATTACATGATTGGAAGGTTCTTGTACTATGTGAATAGTGCACAAAAATAAGTAGAAGGAAATTGGGCAATGTGCTATCTTTGCTTTTGTGATTCAAGTAAGCAAGCGATATAAAGGGTAATGGCACTAGGATAATCTTTTAAATTGACACCAGCTTTTTCTGTAAACTTGTCTATCCGGTATTGTAAGGTGTTTCGGTGAATGTATAACTTTTTTGCTGTGACACTCGCGTTTAAATTATTTTCTAAATATACTTGAATTGTTGCGAGCGTTTCTGGATCGTCCATTAAAGGCTGAAGAAGTTGTATTTCTATGGCTTTTAAAAGCTCAGCTGGGAGACTATGCGAAAGCAAAGTTGGGAAAATGTTCTCAAATGTAAAAACTCTTTCCTTCCGCTTCCATTCTAAAGATTGTTTGAAAAATAGACGGTCTTGATGGAATAATTCCTTTAATTCCTCAGTGGCAGAGTGAAACTTCCCAATGAAGAAACTGACACGTAAGTAAAGATCATTTTCAAATGTCTCAGAGATTTCCAAGAAATTTTCAGCCATTAAAAAGCTGTGAGATTCGTGTTCAATAAGTACAGCATGATTTGGACTTTCCCAAAAAATAATAATTTCTTCAGATAAAAAGCCTTTTAAGGCAAGTTCTAAATCTTTTTGCTCCCAGTCCTCACCTGAACAATGAAGGTGAATGATTCGAACCCGACGCTCTTGTTTTTGTAAAGGGACCTGCCCATCTGAAAATAAAAAATTGTACCATCCCTGAGATTGAAATTCTATGACTGGTGGTTCAAAAGAATGGAAAAGGGCATCCAGTAGCTGTTTTTCTTTTGGGTCTAACATGTTTTTTCTAATTCCAACCCAACCGTCTTCGTTTTCTTCATAAAACCAGTCATACTCTTTTGTATCTTCAAGTGTAGGCTTTTGATTTGTATATTTACTGTCTTTGAATAATTGTAGAATTTTTTTTAGCATATGGTTGCTCCCAAATCATTGTATATCTTCATTATAACAGGTAACGTATAGTATCAATAATTTGGCTTATAATTTCTATTTAAGAAAAGAATACGATATAATCTATTCAATAGGGGATACCGTATTGATAGTTGAGAGGTGAATATATTGGAATACTCACAAGAAATGAAAAACCGGTTAAAACGTCTTGAGGGTCAGGTTCGTGGTGTAATACGTATGATGGAAGAGGAAAAACATTGCAAAGATGTGGTAACTCAGCTATCAGCTGTGCGCTCGGCTGTTGACCGTGCAATGGGATATATTGTAGCAAAAAATCTAGAGGCATGTATTCGTGAAGCAAATGACGAGGGGAAAAACGCCGAGGATGCGATTCAAGAGGCTGTAAATATGATAGTAAAAAGTCGATAGACAAGTAAAAAGACACGCTATGTGATGAATAGTGTGTCTTTTTACTTCTTTTCTATTGTGGAGCGGAATAGCTCGCAAAGCATCTTCACCCGTTTTTCCTCGATCGTTTTTTCATCGAAGCTCATTGGCTTTGAATTAATTTCATAAATAACAAATCTCCCATCTGAAGTTAACCCCAGATCGATGGAGAACTCAGCAAAGAAACCGTATTTCCTAGTTAATTCTTTCCCACAAAGCTCTACGAATTTTTGGATTAAGAGGTCTTGTTCCTGCGTTTGAAATTGTGAATAAGGAAGTAGTTTTCCTCCATTAGGAATATGTGTAGTTACTTGTTGATTGCCTGATTGTCTAACACCTACACCTACAGGAACATGCTTCTCACCTTGCAAAACAGCCAATATTCTAAAATCATACCGTTTCCCTTGATAAAGTTGAGGACTTGCTGCTTGCTGTGCAATATATAATATTTTAAGAAATTTATTAGACCATTTTCCCCAATAATCATGAAAGTCATGGTAAATAACTTGCTGCCTATGGTCTATGAGCAAAAGTTTACCATCTCTCTGCAATTTAATAATATGAATGCCTCTTCCCATTGAAGAATTTGCTTGTTTTATATAAAGAGAGCGATGAGCTAAAAGAAATTCTTCTAGTTCTGTTTTGTCTTCGATTTTTATTGTCGGTAAGAAATACTGTTTAAGACCCATATGCTCCTTGAACTGTAAGTAACAATCGTATTTGTTTAAAAAACCTGGGTTGAAAAAGGGTATTGATTGTTCTTTAAAGAGATTTACAGCCTCTTTAAAAGTACTGGTGTCTTCATGTTTTCGAAACGGAACGCGGTTGTATACTAGCTGTGGAAAGGGAGCCATTACAGTCTCCCATTTATTGTTACTAGGATCATATTTTGCTGCTTTTATTCCATTACTTAAGATATCATCAGGAGAGAATACGATAGATGTTCCGCCGATCTTCCATAACTCCTGTTGAATGGATCGGAACAACGGAATATTTCCAACTAGATTCTTTTCACCTTTTTTACTGGTTAGAATACCGATAAAAGGATTCATATTCCTAAGAACAAGAGAAGTCATTTAAAGACCTCTCCTGGCTGCTTAATCGCTTGCTCTGATAAAAAAACACCAAATGCTAGTGAAAGTTTACGAGTTAATAGGTCAAACTCCTTCATATCGGGGTGCTTAAAGATCGAACGACCTGGTTTTGAATTCGCCTCAAAAAGCCAAACTTTTCCTTCTCGGTCGACTCCTAAATCAAACCCTATTTCTCCAACAATGCCTTCCATATGATTTTCTAATACATGACTTAGTAGAAGACTAGCTTCAGATAATTTTTGCAGTAGCTTCTTTTGCTCCTCTTTATCATCAATCACTTCTTCAATTGTTTTTATACAACCACCACTTTTTACATGTGTAGTCACACTTCCAGGTCCAGCTACTTTTGCTGCAACGGCGGTAACCTTCCAACGGCCATTTTCATCTTTATTGGTGTGAACTCGGAAATCGACTGGACAGCGCTCATGGCGTAGTAAGTGTATCCCTTGTTGAACAATAAGATGATTTAGCTTGTTATTCGGAAACGAATGCTTCATTAAAGATTCTAATGTTTCAAACTTTCTAAGACGATTGATTCCATCGGTATCTCGGAACCGACAATAATAATGATTTTGTTCTCGATCATAAAGGACTTGATAGATTCCAAGACCCAAGCTTCCGTTCATCGGTTTTACATATACATGACCATATAAAGAAAGCATTCTTTCAATCATTGAAAAAGAAGTAAAAGGATGTGTTTCTGGAAGTAGAGAAGAAACAGCGTCAACCGATTCTAGCCTCTCAAAGACATCTAATTTATTAAAAAAGCCTGGATTATACCAAGGAATTAAATACTCAGATTGCAATCGATCTTTCACTTTTCGTAATGCCGCCTTTTTCTCGCTCCGTCGGTTTGGGAGTCGATCATAGATGACATTTGGGAACGGCAAAATGATGGATTCCCAACCATTCTTGTGATAGATAAGTCCCTCTATCGTTCCTTCTTCCCAATTGATATGCTGTTCACCAAAAACAAAGGGGAGAGCTCCAACAAACTTTTTAACAGATAATAACTTGGAAAAGAACATGGACCTTTCCCCAATCGGCCGCATGGCAAATGGAGTAAAACCAGAGGTAAAAATTCCAATAAGAGGACCAATATGAATGGTCTTTTCTGCAATAAATAGATGAAAGGGAATGTCTAAAGATGGGAATTTAATAGCTTCTGCAATGTCAGGGCTAAGAACAAGAGTGTTTTTTCCATCTGGGTGTGGATAGCATGTTACTTGTATCGCAAATGTTCCGAAAGAGATACGAGTTGGAGCATGATGATTAGAAAGCTCAGCCGGAAAGTATACAGTACCTCTTTCAAGATGGTCGCTAATGTCAATTCGATATTGTTTTTTCATGATTCATCAAACTCCTTTTTTGCTCCATCAGGTGTTTTGCATAAAGGATGGGAGCTAACTCTAACACAGCTTTTACTTCAGGTGTGGTGGAAACAACTACTTTTCTTCCCGGCTTTGAATTTACGTCAAGTATCCATAGTGATCCATCCTTCGCGATGCCGATATCTACACCGATTTCAAATAAAGGACGGAAGGTACTTTCTAAAACAGTTGGAAGGAGGGACAAGATATATTGAACTTCTTTTAGAAGAAAAGAAGATGGAGAATTTTCTTTTGACCAGTCCTCAAAGGTATGAATTTTCCCCCCAGCACTAACATTAGAGACGATAGATCCAACAGAACCTTCACGAATACCTTTGCCACGAACAATCCACTTCCCATGTTGATTCTTTTGCAGCAATATCCGAAGGTCAAAAGGATGCCCATCCTTATTGGTTAAATGTTTATATGGTTGAATGAGAAATGTTTTCTTCTTTAAAAGAGATTGAAGCCAAGCTGAAAAAAGTTCTTTTGATTCAAAAATGCGGCTCACATGTTTCTCTTTTTTATCAGTTTCAACAATATATTGATCTTTTTCTTTTTTTATAAAGTAAATGCCCTTCCCTTGAGAACCATTGATGGGTTTAATAATGGCTGGATTGATATGTGAAAGCGAGTGAATAACTTGATCTGCGTGAGCAACTAGTGCTGAGTGAAGTAGATAAGGATGGAGCTTTGAATGATTCAAGACATCATAAAGTTCCATTTTGTTTGGAAGACCATAACCTAAAAAGGTTACATCCCTTCGTGTTTTTAACCAACGTACAATGGAAAGACAACTTTGGGAATGTGTATCATCACCATAAAAGCATCGGTCGTACAAAATATTAGGAAGTGGGAATTCCGCTTCGATCCAGCGGGCTTCGCTCGGATTATATTCCTCGCCAACGATAAGTTCTGAAGTTGGTATAATATTCGATGGGACAAATCTAAAGCAACTGATTCCATAGTTGCTGGCAGCCTGTGCAATTCCACTGAAATAAGAATTTTCATTCCTCAGGTTTAATGTCATGAATCCAAAGGTCAGCATGAGTGTTCTCCTCCAATTCCTTGCTTTTGTACTCGAAAGCGAGTGCTGTACATAATTCCATAATTGCTCTTGTGGAAGGACGGATTTTAACTTCCTGCTCTTCGAAGTTTTTTGAGGGCTTTGAGTTTACCTCAATTAGCCAAAGCTTTCCATCCTGATCAATGCCTATATCTAAACCCAGTTCACCGGTTAAACCATCCGTATTTTCACTAATAACAGCTGCAATTTCCTTGGCTAACTCTTTCATAAGCACGAGTTGCTGGATCGCCACATCTCTTTCAAAGAGTTCAGTTAACGCTTTAATGGGTTTATATGTTTCGCCACCTCTAGCGATATTGGCTACAAATTGTTTTTCACCTGATATCCTAGCTACTACAGAGGTGACTTTCCATGCATTATAAAGATTTTTGTGACATAATACTCTAAAATCAATGTGGCGATTTTTATATAAAAGCAAGGGGATACCCTGCTGAATAATATAAGTTGAATTTTTACGAAAGCGTGAAAACCAATTGAAAAAGTGCTCAACTTTAGAAAAGGACATGAAATCATCACTTTGTGTTCCAGTTGATACCTTTACGATAAATGAATGACTTTCTTTATATAAATGTAAGATTTTTCGGCCTTGACTCCCATGAATGGGTTTAATAAATAGGCTCGAATGTTTAGTTAATAATTCAAGGAAATTGGTTTCCGTAAATAGTAATGTTTCTGGGAGATGTGGTTGCAAATGGTCCTCTTGAATTAACAGTTCATGAACATCCCATTTAGATAAGAAACGGTCATTAAAGAATGGAATATTCAATCTTGTCATTTCGTTTTTTATTTTATTAAAATAGTCACTTCGCTCCTTTCTTCTTGAGTGAATTCGGTTATAAACTACATCAGGTGGAGGGAATGTATGTTTTTTCCATCCGTCATTATAGTAATAGCCACTAATTTCATCTATTGAAAAATCATCACTTTTAAATACGTAAAAAAGTCCACCTGTTTGCTGTGTATGGTAATGAAGTTCCTCGCAAAATGTATGAACGGACCGAAAATTCGGCTCATGATTCGTTTCCGTGCTGTCTGTCATGAGGGCTACAATAGGACCCACTATTAAGGTGTTAGACTCTTCAATAAATTTTGCTAAATACTTTGTTGCCTTATTAGGTATTTTAAAATGTGAGAGTAGGAATGAAGGCAGGTGTACTTCGTTTTTTGGTAAATCAGTAATTTCCACATAAACTTCTATACACACCCTACCAATCTTTAGAAATATGGTAGGACGTGCTAAAATGTGAAAATAACTTGCTAATGCTCGGCTTATCTGAATACAATTTTCTTTTGTTTGAAACGTTTCGGTAGGAATCACCGTAATAGGTAAGTAAGAAGTAGCCATCACGATACCTCTTTCTATTGACCATGTATATGGGCAAAAGCTGATACGGTATCGTATGAAAAAACAAAAACATTTGTGAAAATTTTTATGGAAGGTAGATGTTGTATGAATGTAGCAATAACCATAGCCTTTATGGTTGTCATTGGAGCAGTGATTGGAGGATTTACTAACTCGCTTGCCATTAAAATGCTGTTCCGCCCATATCGAGCGCTTTATATAGGAAAATGGAGAGTGCCGTTTACTCCTGGATTAATTCCAAAACGAAGAGATGAATTAGCTGAACAAATGGGGAAAATGGTGGTTAATCACCTACTAACTCCTGAAAGTATCCAAAAGAAATTCTTAAATGAGCAATTCCAGAAGGATATGATAAGAGTTGCTCAAACGGAGCTTGATCAACTGTTAAGAAGCGAGCTTACTTTGGCACAAGTCTTCGAGCGGCTAGGCTTTAAGCATTTAGAAACAAGTGCATCTGAAAAAATGTCCTTATTTATTCATAAGAAATACGAAGAAGTGATGCCTTGCTTTAGGGAGAAACCAATAAAGGTTGTGCTTCCGGAGGAGCTTCAAGAAAAATTAAGTGAAAAGATCCCTGTAATTAGTGAATATATTCTATTAAGGGGTAAGGACTACTTTAATAGTGCTGAAGGTCAGCTTAGAGTGGAAAGAATGATTAATGATTTTGTCCGTGAACGAAGTGGGATGTTAGGGAATATGCTACAGATGTTCCTTGGAAATGTAAACCTCACAGAAAAGATTCGCCCAGAGATTTTAAAGTTTCTTGAAAATGAGGGTACAAAGGACCTGATAACGACACTCCTTTCAAATGAATGGGAAAAACTATTAAATAAGAAAACGGAAGAATTTGAGGAGCAATTAGGAAAAGAGCAATTACTACAGCTGATCAATCAAACAGTAAAAAAACTTGTGAAGATGGATCAACTTATACAAAAACCTATTTCAGAACTACTTGAAAATAATCGTGCGGACATCATTAACGATTTTGTTCCTGCTGGCTTACGCTTAGTCTTCGACTGGATCACTGGCCGTATGGAGACAATCCTTGAACGATTACACTTAGCAGAGATTGTAAGAGAGCAAGTCGAAACATTTTCAGTAGAACGGCTTGAGGAAATGGTATTATCCATTTCAAGAAGTGAATTAAAGATGATCACGTACTTAGGAGCATTGTTAGGAGGAGTTATCGGACTATTCCAAGGCATTGTTGTTCTATTCATTGGATAGGGATTATTCGCTTTTTATTGAATTGTTTGGTATAGTTGGAAGGATTTCTTGAAAAGGAGTGTATAAATATGGCGGTTAATTTACATGATGCAGCTTATGAATTAGAAAAGGCGATTCGCTCAAGTAATGAATATGCGAGTTTAAAAAGAATCTATGATGAAGTAAACGCTGACCCATCTGCAAAACAAATGTTTGAGAATTTTCGTAACTTACAGCTTGAATTACAGCAAAAGCAAATGATGGGCCAAGAAATTACTCAAGAGGAAGTTGAGCAGGCACAAAAAACAGTAGCACTTGTTCAACAACATGAAAAAATTGCTCAGCTAATGGAAGCTGAACAAAGAATGAGCATGATTATTGGTGAATTAAATCAAATTATTATGAAGCCACTAGAAGAACTCTATGGAGCTATGGGACAATAGCATCTAAAGCACTTTATCTATTTTGATAAAGTGTTTTTTCTTTTAAAATTGAAATAGATACTTAATAAAGTGTATTTCCGCTGCGGGTGGACGCTTTCCGCGGGCGGGGCCGAGCCGCTTCCCTCGCTTCGCTCAGTCCAGGGTCTCGACTTTCCCGCTTTTCCCGCAGGAGTCGCCACCCTCCGCTCCAATAAACTAAAAATCTATAAATAAGCATCGCCTGTATGGTCAATATATTAAGAACTCCTAAGGTTGTACCTCGCATACTATTCTTATCATTATCAACATTTTTTCCATGAATTTGAAAAAATTGAACACTTAGAATTGGCTAATTGTTTAAAGATGACTCAAATGTTTTTTACAGGTTTTTAAAGTCAATTTTCAAAGGAGTATACTTGCTGATTGGAGCGGAAGGTGCTTGACTCCTGGGGGATTAGCAGGACAGGTGAGACCCCACAGGAGCGGTTAGCGACGAGGAGGCTCACCGCCTGCCCCCCGGAAAGCAAGCGCCTGGAGTGGAAATAAGCATTTTCTCTCGCCAATCCTTTTGTCGACAAGCTGGCACTTTATCTATTTTGATAAAGTGTTTTTTCTTTTTGAACTGCAAACTCTGCCTTCTAATTGTTCTAATTACCTCGCTGTTTTCATACATGTGATATAAAGGGAAATGATGAAGGTGGGGGGCACTAACTATGATTTATCGTCTGCTTGCTATAAATATAGACGGAACACTTCTTCAATCAAACGGGCGAATCCAAAGGTCAACCAAGGAAGCCGTTGAATATGTCCAGGGAAAGGGGATTTATGTTACGTTAGTGACATCTAGAAGCTTTGCATCAGCAAAGAAAGTGGCAAAGGCATTAAAGCTCGATTCCTATTTAGTCACACACCGAGGGGCTTATATCGCAAGCTCGATGGATCAACCGGTATTAGTAAGAAGAATTTCGGAGGATGTCACCTTTGAGCTGGTTCGTTTATTAGAAGCCTTTCACTGTCAAATTCGTTTAGTAGATGATCGGTATTCACTGGCCAATCGCTCAAGAGTTAGCAATAATTTACTAGCAAAAACAGTGTTTTCCTCAGGGGATCCTGTCTTTTACTCACAACAATATGTTGATACACTAAGCGATGCAATTTCAGACGAACCATGTAGTCCACCAAAAATTGAAATTTATTTTGAGAGAAAGGAAGACCTTCAGGACGCAAAGAAAGCTATCTACACGATGTATGATGAAGTGGATACATTGCAGCTTGATGATCTTCGATTAGAAATTGTACCAAAGGGTGTATCAAAGTTAACGGGTCTTTTATACCTAGGAGAAAGACTCGGTGTGAAGCGTTCAGAAATGGTTGTTATTGCCGATGCGATAGATGATATTGATATGATTGAAAAGGTTGGGTTAGGTGTTGCCATGGGGAATGCACCCGTTGAGGTAAAAAAGGCAGCAGATTGGGTCACTCGATCAAATAATGAAAATGGAGTCGGATATGTAGTAAAGGAACACTTTCGTAAGCAACAGCCGATTGAGTTCTTAAAGAAAATGAATATTATCAAGTAATTGGAAGGTATGGATCAACGATTGAAAGTTGACCCATACCTTTCATTTTTGTACACTTTTAAGGCAATGATATAAATTTAACTAAAAGGTGATTGTTTTGCAGATTAATATACATGGATTAAAGGAAGAGAAATTCCACCGCCCACTTACAAATATAGCTAACCTATTTTTTGAAGAAACGAAAGTATTCATGGAAAACCATTCGGAACACGCTGAGTTAACGGTAATTTTTGATTTGCGAGTATCGGATTGGCTTCATGTCCAAGCTGAAATACCAGGTTCTGAACCACTACATGCAAATTATGAAAAAGCTCTCCCAGATGATCTTTATCAAAAAGAAAAAGAGAGAATGATTAAACATGCGATTTCTTATGTATATTTATCTGTCCTACAAACTTATACAGGAATGACACAGAAGTGGGGGATTTTAACAGGGATAAGACCAACGAAACTTCTCCACAAGATGCTACATGAAGGGATGTCGAAAGAGAAAGCTCACCAAAAGCTTCAAACGGAGTATATGATTTCTGATGAAAAGATTCAATTAATGCAGAACATCATTGATCGTCAATTATCCGTTGTTCCGGACTTGTATCAACTGCAAAACGAAGTGAGCATTTATATTGGTATTCCATTTTGTCCAACGAAATGTGCGTATTGTACGTTCCCTGCCTATGCTATTAATGGTAGACAAGGATCTGTGAATTCATTTTTAGGTGGCCTTCATTTTGAAATGAAAAAGATCGGACAGTGGTTGAAAGAAAATAACGTGAAAATCACCACTGTATATTATGGTGGCGGAACTCCAACAAGTATTACTGCCGAAGAAATGGACATGCTCTATGAAGAAATGTACGAGTCTTTTCCTGATGTGGCAAATATTCGTGAAGTAACGGTAGAAGCAGGTCGTCCTGATACCATCACACCTGAAAAGCTAGAAGTATTAAAAAAGTGGAATATTGATCGAATTAGTATTAATCCACAATCATATATTCAAGAAACATTAAAAGCGATAGGCCGTCATCACACGGTAGAGGAAACGATTGAGAAATTTAAGCTTGCACGAAAAATGGACATGAATAATATTAATATGGACTTAATTATTGGTCTGCCTGGAGAAGGTGTTGAGGAGTTTTCTTATACTCTTCAAGAGACTGAGAAGCTTATGCCAGAATCGTTAACCGTTCATACCCTTTCCTTTAAACGTGCTTCCGAGATGACGAAAAACAAAGAAAAATACAAGGTTGCGGAAAGAAGTGAAATCGAAGAAATGATGGGGCTTGCCGAAAACTGGACGAAAGAACATAATTATGCCCCTTATTACTTGTATCGCCAAAAGAATATTCTAGGAAATCTGGAGAATGTAGGATACGCGCTTCCTAATCAAGAGAGCATTTATAATATTATGATTATGGAAGAACAGCAGACGATCATTGGTTTAGGCTGTGGCGCTGCAAGTAAATTTATTGATCCTTCAACAGGAAAGATTACGCAATTTTCAAATCCTAAAGACCCAAAGACATACAATGACTCATATGAGAAATATACAAATGATAAACTGGAAATACTCACTAGCTTATTCTCAACCCCAGGCTCCTCTATAAAGTAAGGAAAGTACTTAATTTTAGAAGATAGTAAAAACAGTTTGGTTTGATTTGCGCTGCGGGTGGCGCTTTCCGCGGGCGGGGCCGAGCCGCTTTTCCCGCAGGAGTCGCCACCCTCCGCTCCAATCTATTAATAAGCAATCGATGAACTTAGTATTAAACTACTAAGCGACCGTCCATGAAAATGCTGGATATCGATCAATTGGTTCCTGACGACTATTAATTATTAAAGTATACTAGTTGATTGGAGCGGAAGGCGCTTGACTCCTGGGGATTAGCATTACAGGCGAGACCCCGCAGGAGCTCGCGACGAGGAGGCTCGGCGAATGCCCCCCGGAAAGCAAGCGCCTGGAGCGGAAATCAGCCTTTCTTCCTACTATACATATCAAAAAATTGACAAAAAGCCACGGATATTTAGTTATCCGTGGCTTTTTTGTATGCTTCGTATATTTGTTCTATATTTAACGGTCGCAGCATTCGGTTTTCTGGTTGATCGATTGGACGAAATCCGAATTTTTCATACAGGCTGTGTGCATCCCTGGTGGTTAAATGAAAGGCAGCTCCCTTTAACGTTGGCTCACTAACAATCGTCTCGATTAACCATTTGCTTAATCCCTGGCCACGGTATTCTTTTATCACAAACACATCTGCTAAATAAGCAAATCTAACAAAATCAGTTATTACACGAGCAAAGCCAATTTGCTTGGCTGAAGAGTTTTCTTGTGGATTACCATCAAACAGTCCAAAACATACATTAGAGTTCTCTATTGATTTTACTACTAAATCGCGAGTCATTCCCTTTCCCCAATAGGATTCGTGACAGATAAATTGTTCAATTACATCGAGATTTAAAAGATCTTTGTTAGTTGTAATAAAAAATTGATTATATGAGTAGATTGATTTCAAGAAGAACACTCCTTTCCTTCTTAACTATACCGATTTTTGGAATAATTTAAAATAATTAGTTTTTTATCCGATGGAATACCGATATAATAATAGAAGAGAAGTCATTGGGAGGGGAGAAGGATGAAAACGAATACTGAGTCCAATATAGTGTTAGTAAATGTGAATGGCCGAGTGGCAACGATACAATTGAATCGACCAGAAAGCTTAAATTCACTAAATATTGAGCTAATCAAAGGATTGACGACAAAATTAAAGGAAATAAGTATTACAGATGATATTGATGTTGTGGTTTTAACTGGAAACGAACGTGCCTTTTCTTCAGGTGGCGATATAAAAATGATGTTACAGGAAACAAATGAAAGCGATTTCTTTAATGTGATGGACAGCATTAGCGAATTGGTCATGACTCTTTATTCGTTACCAAAGCTAACTATTAGTGCTGTATCAGGTTCTGCTGCTGGTCTAGGTCTAAGTATAGCTTTAGCGACAGACTATATTCTAGCTGATGAAAAAAGCAAGCTTGCCATGAATTTTATTGGAATTGGTCTCGTACCTGATGGCGGAGCTCACTTCTTCCTTGAGAAAAAGTTGGGTGAGGATCAAGCAAAACAGCTAATTTGGGAAGGAAAAGTAATGACTGCAAATGAGGCATTACAAAAAGGCCTCATTCATCAGGTAACTCCCAATTATTTGGATGCATTAAATCATAAGCTGGAGGAGTATTTAAAGAAACCAGTTCAAGCTATGATTAAAACAAAGAAAATATTGGTTGAAAAGAACCGTCCACAATTATTAAAAATTCTTGAGCTTGAGAAATATGCACAGCATAAAATGAGACAAACGGAAGACCACAAAGAAGGAATCCGTGCCTTTGTAGAAAAACGAAAACCTCAGTTTAAAGGGAAGTAAAGAGAAACTCAGCCAATAGTTACTGGCTGAGTTTCTTAGGCTTTAAAAAGGATTAGATTTCCATCAGGGGATACGAGACGATATGTTTTTTTGTTTAGCTCCTTTTCTTTTAAGAGAACCTCAGCCTTATCTTTTGCGGCCATATCATTCTTCGCCTCGATAGCTTCGTCAATAATTTTTTCTCCAGTAGCTTCAAAGCAAGTTAATTTGTAGACCTTCATCCCTTTTCCCCCTTTTAATTATACTTAGTTTTATTTTTACATAGATAAGGAGGTTCTTGCAAAATAGAAATACAAAAAAATGTAACCTTTTCCATTTTCGTACGTACTACCTTATGGAAGAGGAGGGAAGGACATGGTGTTAAAAATCGAAAATATCACGAAACGTTTTGGAACGTTTACGGCAGTGAACAATCTTTCTATAACCATACCAGAGAGAGAGATGTTTGGTTTTCTTGGGGCAAATGGAGCAGGGAAGACAACGACTTTTCGGATGGTCTTAGGCTTAATGGATAGTAGTGACGGACAAATCACATGGAACGGAAAACCCATTAATTATTCAACGAGCAGATATATTGGCTACTTACCAGAAGAACGTGGACTGTATCCTAAACTAAAGGTAAAGGAACAAATTGTGTACTTGGCAAGGCTAAGAGGAATGGAAAAGGGAGAGGCACAAAAGGAATTAGAAAATTGGCTCGAACGATTTAAAGTTCCTGAATATGCAAACAAAAAGGTGGAAGAGCTTTCTAAGGGAAATCAGCAAAAAATTCAGTTTATCGCAGCCGTTCTACACAAGCCAGAATTGCTTATTCTTGATGAACCTTTTAGTGGACTTGACCCTGTAAATGTCGAGCTGTTAAAAGAGGCCGTACTGGACTTAAAGAAAAATGGAACAACGATTGTCTTTTCAAGTCACCGAATGGAGCATGTAGAAGAGATGTGTGAACATTTATGTATCATGCATAAAGGAAGCCCTGTTGTACATGGCTCTCTTAGGGATATAAAGAAAAGCTTTGGTAAGAAAAATGTCGTGATTCATGCTGATTTTTCACTCGACTTTTTAAAAGAATTTCCTGGAGTAATAAAGCATAAAAAGACCGCAGAAGGAATTCATCTTCAAATAACGGGGGAAGAAGTAGCGGCAAACATACTTAAGGAAATTGTACCTTATGGGTTTATACGAAAGTTTGCCCTTGAGGAGCCGAGTTTAAATGATATTTTTATCGAGAAGGTAGGTGCCTCGTATGAATAAGTTTTGGATCATCCTGGCTCATACTTACATGAGTAAAGTGAAATCGAAATCATTTATTATTACAACAGCTGTTACTTTATTGCTTATTTTAGGTCTTACGAATCTCTCAAACGTGATGGAGTATTTTAATAAAGGAGAATCAGGAGAGGAAATTGCAGTTGTTGATGAGAGTGGAGCACTTTTTTCTCCATTAAAGCAGCAAGTTGAAGCAGTCAATAAAGATATTAAACTAATCGAATTTACCGGGGACGAGAAAGCAGCAAAGGATGCGATTAGAGAAGGTGAATATGATGGACTACTTCTTGTACGTTTGAACAACGTGAACTTACCTGAAGCAACCTATCATGCAATGACTATTGCTGATACAACCATTGCAAATGAGGTAAAAAATAGCCTTCAGCAATTGAAAACACAGTTAGCCGCCACACAGATGGAACTCTCATCAGAGGAGCTAGCTAAACTGTATGAGCCTGTTGACTTCGAACAACTAGCCTTAGAAAAAAACGCAAAAACAGAGGAAGAACTAAACCAAGCTAGAGGCCTTGTTTATGTACTTTTATTTGTCATCTATTTCTCTGTGATTCTATATGCAAACATGATTGCAATGGAGGTTGCGACGGAAAAATCTTCTCGTGTTATGGAGATACTTATTTCAAGTGTATCCCCAATTAAGCAGATGTTTGCTAAGATTCTTGGTATCGGTTTGTTAAGTATTACACAAATGGCTGTTTTACTTGGTGTAGGTTATGCTTCCATTAAGCAAAATCTTGATACGATGCAAGGGGGATTTTTTAGCTTCTTTGGTTTTGGAGATATACCGTTAGCCACCATTGTATATGCCGTTGTATTCTTTATTTTGGGATATTTCCTTTATTCAACTCTTGCTGCCTTTCTAGGGTCACTTGTTAGTAGAATTGAAGACATTCAGCAGATGATTACACCAATGACGATGTTGATTGTTGCTGGTTTTATGATTGCTATGTTTGGATTAAGTCAACCAGAAACACCTTTCATCACTATCTCGTCATATATACCGTTCTTTGCTCCAATGCTAATGTTTATGAGGGTTGGTATGTTATCGTTACCAATTTGGGAGCCAATTCTAGCGATTGCGATTCTTATCGTCACTATTATTCTTCTAGCAATCTTCGGCGCAAGAGTATATAGAGGTGGCGTATTAATGTATGGACGATCAACTTCTTTTAAAGACATTAAAAAAGCCCTCCAACTAACAAAAAATGAATAAGCAAGCTTCGATTTTGAAGCTTGTTTTTTTTCATTTAGTATAAGAACGTGCATTCGTATTTTTAAGATGCTAAAATATAGAAAAATAGAAAACCAAATGAGGAACCATTATGAAGCGAGTAAAATTTATTCATGCTGCTGATTTGCATTTAGATAGTCCGATGGTGGGTCTGAAGTCTTTGCCTCCATCCATTTTCTCACGCCTAAAGGAAAGTACATTTGTCGCACTTGAAAGAATCGTGAATATGGCGATTGAGGAAAAGGTCGATTTTGTTATTTTAGCTGGCGACCTATTTGATAGTGAGGATAGAAGTATTAAAGCCCAAACAAGACTTCGTAATGAAATGAAGCGGCTTCAAACCCATGGAATACCTGTATTTGCTATTCATGGAAACCATGATCACCTAGATGGGAGTTGGGCTCATCTTGATATGCCTGAGAATGTACATATCTTTTCCACAGATGTTGAAAGAAAATTATATAAAACGGCAAGTGGGAGCCATATTCACTTATACGGTTTTAGTTACCCTAGCCGGCATGTTTTTGAAAGAAAAATAGTTGATTATCAGAAAGAGGGAGATGCAGATTTTCATATTGGGATTTTACATGGAAACATGGAAGGAAACCATGATCATGGAAATTATGCCCCTTTTTCATTAAAGGAATTACAAGACAAGGATTTTGATTATTGGGCACTTGGACATATTCATAAGCGCATGATCCTCTCACAAGATCCTCCAGTCATTTATCCGGGCAATACGCAAGGGCGAAATAGAAAGGAAACAGGGATAAAAGGAGGTTATCTGATTGTGTTAGAGGAAGGGAAGAAGAGTTTTGAGTTCTTTCCTACCTCAGATTGTGTGTGGATAGAAAAGGAGATCAATGTAAGTGAAGTAAATGGGTTTGAACAACTTTACTTAACTTGTAAAAGCGTGATTGATGCTGAGAGGGAAAATAAGATAGGAATTCTGCTTAAACTCCATCTAACCAAGCTTTTAAAGGAAAATAATCCAAATGAAAGAGACATTTTAAATGATTTATTGGAAGCCCTTCAAGAAGATGAAAGAGAAGAAGCTTCCTTTGTTTGGCCATATGCTGTTATTGCTGAAGAACAATGCATCTGGGATAGGGAGACATTGGCAAACCAAACGGATTTCTATGGGGAGTTATTTCGCCTATCAGAGGAACCAGGGGAACTTGAAAGTGGTTTACACTTACTATATCAGCATCCGCAAGCAAGAAAATTTTTGAACCCGTTAACCGAAGAGGAAAAAAAAGAAATGATACGATATGCGGAGAGTTTTCTAGTGGAACAATTGTTAAAGGAGTAGGAGGTGAAAGACATGATAATTAAAGAAATACAAATTTATGGTTATGGTAAATTAGAAAATGTTACGATTTCTAATCTAAATTCCTTTTCCGTTTTTTATGGAGAAAACGAAGCGGGCAAATCAACGATCATGTCCTTTATTCATAGTATGTTGTTTGGGTTTCCAACAAAAGTCCAGGCAGAGCAGAGGTATGAGCCGAAATCAGGAATAAGGTATGGAGGGAAGCTCCTTCTTGAAACAAGTGATAAAGAATGCATCGTTATTGAACGAACGAAAGGTAAAGCCACAGGTGATGTTACCGTTACTTTAGAAGATGGTACAAGGGGGGGAGAGGATCTCCTTAAAGAGCTTTTATCCCGAATGGATAAATCTCTTTACCAATCTATCTTTTCATTTAATCTGCAGGGGCTTCAAAATATCCATCAACTGAAAAAAGAGGATTTGGGCAGGTTTTTATTTTCTACGGGTGCTGTCGGTACAGACCGTTTGGTGTCGATAAACTCGACCCTTCAGAAAGAGTTGGATGAAAGGTTTAAACCAAGTGGAAAAAAACCTGTTATTAATGAAAAATTAAAAAAGCTAAAAGAAGTTTATAGTCAGTTAAAGAGTTCAGAAAATAAAAATGAAGGCTATTGGCAGTTGGTACGGCAACGCAATGAGCTAGTGGAGGAAATCTCCCAACTAGCTCGAATAGAAGAAGACTTAATGCAAGAGCTACACCAGCTACATGAATGGAAAAAGCTTGAACCAGTTGTAAAAGAGTTTGAATATGTAAAAGAGAAAATAAAGGAAAAACCTCCTATTAAGTTTCCTGTAGATGGAATAAAAAGACTAGATCAAATCATTCAATGGATGAAGCCGTTGGAAGCCCAAAAAGAAAGGCTAGATAGGAAAATTCTAGAGCTAAATGAGGAGATAAGAAATTCTCAACCCAATCTCGAACTTCTAGAAAAGGAAGTAGACATTCAAGAAGCATTGGACAGACTTCCTTTACTTGAAACACTCAGTGAGGAAGAAAAAAGTTTGCGCATTCAGCTTGAACATCTACAGGGGCAGAAAAGAGAGTGCCTAAGCAAATTACATATTCCTCTAAACAATGATACACTCTTGAATATTGATACGAGTATGTTTATGAAGGAACGTGTGAACGTAGCGCAGAAAAAACAATGGAAGCTCAATGAAAAAAAGGAAGAACTTGATGCGTTATTTGAGCAAGAAAAGTTGGACTTAGAGTTACTCGAGAAAAGAATAGCATCTTGTAAGAGTGAGTTACTTTCGGAGAAGGAATTTCGTGAGCTTGAGGAAAAGGTAAAGCACTCAAGTCCATCTAGCTTAAAAAGTGAGCTGTTACAAGTGAAACAAACAATCGATATGTTAATGGGATATGAAGAGGAGGCAAACAAGGAATCGAGGAATCGCTCCTTTCAATTACTTACATTTACATTTGTATGTATATTCCTTGGTGTGTTTGGTCTTCTAAAATCAGAATCTTTATTAATTCTTTTTAGTATCAGTCTTTTTCTTATTGTGTTGTTTTCTTCACTTTTTACGAAAACGAAGAAAACAAAGAAAAATGTTCGAACGCAGTTAGAAGAATTAATAAAAAAGAAAAAAGAACTAGATGTACAAATTCAAGCATTAAATACTGAGAAATTTCACGAGAATAGCGGTCGGTTGGAAAAGGAGAAACAAAAAGCGGAAGAGTTCAAAATCCTTCACGTTAAATGGGAGCAACAAAATAACCATTATGAACGAATTATTTCAGAGTTTGAAAAATGGGAAACTGAGTCTGCAGGAATGGAATCAGAACTGAAATCAATTGCCCAAAAACTATGTTTATCAGAAGAAGTCACAAAGTCATATTTAATAGACGCATTTGACCTCTTAGAACGTATCAAACGCATAATCCATGAGCAGAACGCCCTTCAATTACAAATAGATAAAAAGATGGACGCTATTCAAAGGATTTCAAATCGTATCGAAGAGCTCGGAAGGTTATTTATTGAGAAACATATACCAGTGCCACAACTTGCAATGGAACTAAGAAATCGATTAAGAGAAGAAAAGCAAAAGTATATAATATTCAGTGGAAAAAACGAGAAACTCGAAGAAAGTACAGATGAGCTGGAGAGGGTCAAAAGTGAGCTGAAACAGTTTGTTACTGAAATGAAAGAACTATTTGTTTTAGCTGAAGTAAAAAATGAAGAAGAGTACCGTAGTGCAGGGCTTGAAATGGACAAACAAACTGAGGAAAGAAATAAAGTAGAAGAACTTCAAAAGCAAATCGCTTTTTCATCATTAACAAAGGAAGTAATCGGAAAATTGATTAAGATTACTGATATTGAACAAGTAATAAAAGAAAAGAGTGCGGACATTGAGGATAATCATAAAAGACGTGAGGAAGCTCTAAAGACTCTTTCTGAAACAAATCATCAAATTTCAATTCTAGAAGAAGGAGGAAAATATTCAGAACTCCTTCATAAGTATACGCAATTGAAAGCTGAGCTAGAGGATGAGGCAAAAGACTGGGCACGCATTGCTCTAGCTAAAGAGCTATTGAACAAAACCATGAGGGTATTTAATGAAGAAAAGCTGCCGGCCGTTTTAGGAAAAGCCGAGGAATACTTATCATTTTTAACGGATGGCTACTATCAGCGCATCGTTCCGAAGGAAAATGAAAGTGGGTTTCATATTCATCGCAAAGATTATTCCGTATTCGAAGCTAATGAACTAAGTCAAGCGACAATGGAGCAGGTGTATGTTGCGATAAGACTTGCCCTTGTGACGACCATTTATAAAAAAAGACCCTTCCCTATTATGATTGATGATAGCTTTGTCAACTTTGATCACGTTCGAACGAGCCGTGTTCTTCAATTATTAAAGGAAATAACAAATAACCAAGTTTTATTCTTCACTTGCCACCGTCATTTATTGAAGGATTTACAAAATAGCCATATCATCCGTCTCGAAGAAAATCCCGTTCCTCAGTTGAAGTGAGGACGGGATTTCTTTTACAGCCGAAAGAATTACCATAATCACCGTCTATGAATATTGACTTCTATGCTGATTAAATATGCTATACTAGAATCATAGAAAGGGGCGTATTTGATGTCAAAAGGTATCCTTGATTATGAAGTAGGAGAAGCTATAGAACAGTTTCTACTAATAAAAAATTCTGTAAAAGGGATCGCTAGTAATGGTAAGCCCTTTTTAACGATTATTTTCCAAGATCAAAGTGGTGAAATAGAAGCGAAACTTTGGGATGCATCTGATGAAGATGAGAAAATATATGCAGCACAAAAAATCGTGAGAATCGTTGGGGAAATACAGAACTACCGTGGACGTAATCAATTAAAGCTAAGACAAATCCGGCCTGCAGCTCCCACAGATTCTGTGAAGTTAGCTGACTTCCTGGAAACAGCACCTGTTAGTAAGGATGAAATGTCTAGTAAAATTACACAATATATTTTTGAAATGAAAAACCCTAATATCCAGAGAATTACAAGGCATTTATTAAAGAAACATTTAAATGAGTTTTTGGAGTATCCAGCTGCAACAAAGAACCACCATGAGTTTGTTTCAGGACTAGCTTACCATGTAGTTAGTATGCTTGACTTAGCTAAGGCAATAGCTGAGCTATACCCTAGCTTGGATAAAGATTTATTATACGCTGGAATCATTCTTCATGACCTAGGTAAAGTAACGGAACTATCTGGACCGATTTCGACTTCATATACCGTCGAAGGAAATCTTTTAGGTCATATCTCTATTATGGTGAACGAAATTGGTAAAGCGGCAGATGAGCTTCATATTGCTGGTGAAGAAGTCGTTATCCTCCAGCATCTTGTATTGAGCCATCATGGGAAGGCTGAGTGGGGGAGTCCAAAACCACCATTAATTAAAGAAGCAGAAATACTTCATTATATTGATAATTTAGATGCAAAAATGAATATGCTAGACCGTGCATTAGAGAGAGTGAAACCTGGTGAGTTTACCGAAAGAATTTTCCCTCTAGAGCAAAGGTCATTTTATAAGCCAACTTTTCATAAATAATACCTTGCGAAAAATGCTCTTAATGGGCATTTTTTTGTTTTTTATCTCATATGGTTTATAAAGACTTGGACAACCATTAAAGAAAAAGGAGGACGTTCTATGATACCGATTTGGGTTTACTTTGTAGTTGCTGGTATTTTTATAAGTGCAATGATGGCACTTCGTACTGGGAGGAAAGAGAGAGAGGAAGAAATGCAAAGTATCGAACGAGAAGGAGAAATTTATATGAAGAGGGTTGAGAGAGCCAGAGAAGGCCGCTCAGCTCAATAAAAAAGGTTCCAGATACTCTGGAACCCTTTTTACTTAGAAGGCTACTATTAGCCTTGTGTTGTTGTTTCTTCACTGTCCAATGCTTTTTCTAAATCTTTATCTTTGATTTCTACTTTTGCATCCTTAAGTTCACGTTCCATTGCTTCAGTAATCGATGCTTCGTCTAGCTTGGACACTTTTACTTGATGTTCAATTTCAGCTTTCATATCTTCATATGATTGCTTTTCTTTCTTCTCAGTTACCTGGATAATATGGTAGCCATGTTCTGTTTTTACAGGATCACTGATTTTGTTGACTTCAAGTGCATAGGCAGCCTCTTCAAACTCAGCAACCATTTGTCCAGCTCCAAACCAGCCAAGGTCTCCACCGTTTGCTGCAGAAGCTGTATCTGTTGAGAATTCTTTTGCTACATCTTCAAATTTTTCTCCAGCATCAAGCTTGCCTTTTACTTCTTTTGCTTTTGCTTCATCTTCAACTAAAATGTGACGAGCTTTGATTTGTGGCTTATAGTTTTCGTAGTATTCCTTCATTTCTTCTTCTGTAGCCTCAATATCCTTCACAGCAGCTTTTTCTTGTAGCATACCAATTCTAAACGTTTCACGAAGATCATCTTCGCTATCGTATCCATATTGAGCTAAAGCAACTTCAAAATTGTCCCCTAGTTGCTCTTTTAATTCGGCAATTTTTTCATCTAACTCTTCATCGCTTACTTCATAGTTGTCAGAAAGAACTTTTTCATAAACAAGCTCACGTAAAGTAGCTTCTCCGTATTTTTCTTTCATTGCCTCGTAAAGCTCGTCCTTCGTAATATCCCCTGCAGACGTTTCTACAACCGATGCAGAATCATTGGCATTGTTACAGGCAGTTAACGTAACGATGCCAGCAATGACTGATAGGGATAACATCCATTTTTTCATCTTGAACACTCCTACAAAATTATTTCGTATCATTCGGTCACAAACATTACTATACCATACCTTATGGGAAGAGCAAAAAAAAATATCTGTTCCACAATGGTAAATCTTCAAAAATAAGTAAATAGCCCATCCCATTATGGAATGGGTTACATAATATAAAGGGAACTAGCAATTAGTTCAACAAAAAAATCGGGCATCCTTCAAGTTTATTGGAATGCCACCATTAAAATTAGAGAGAAAGGGAGGTTTTAATGATGGGATACAATGGCTTTGCGCTACTTGTTGTATTATTCATCTTATTGATTATTGTGGGGGCAGCTTATTGTTAAGCTCCATATGAAATAACACGAATCCTTTTAACGGATGTAGCTGTACTTGAATAGGATATATTAACTTTCCTTGAGAGGAGGTGTTAGAATGGGTCACTCATATGGTGGAGGTTTCGCGCTAATTGTAGTATTGTTCATCCTTTTAATCATCGTTGGTGCTGCTTGGCTATAAGCGAATAAATGATTAAAGAAAAAAGAGCGGTGGATGAATGTCCACCGCTCCTTATTGTTCTATGTAAATAGGATTTCTACATAGGAAGATATTAGAAGGATCGTTATTAATATATTAATTGTCCTGAAAATTTGTGGCTGTCTTTCTTCAGGAATCTCTTTCTGTAAGCAGAGAGAGTTTGTAAGTTTGTTAATTTGGAATAAAATGAAAACGGAAAGTACTATAAAAAGATAAATCATCGATAAATCCCTCCTATGGGAAGGTGTTTTCTTGTATTGTATCATAATCAATTTTTAAGTTAAAAGAAAAATTGATTTAGCAACTATTAGAGAAAGAGGACATCAGTAAGATGTCCCTTCCTTATTGATAATTAAAATTTCATAACCATCTTCGTTTTCTTCAATAAATGCATTCTTAGGAGCGCTAATTACATCTTTCCCGCAAATAAGATCAGAAACAGACATTCCAATATGGTAAGCTATTAAAATCGTAAAATAGTGTGCGTAATGCGGAAATATGAAGCAAGCTGCCAACAATACTGAATTAATAATGACAAATGGCGATAGTAGAGCGATTAAAAACTGATACTTTTTAATAGGTTCTGTAATTTGAATTTTGATTGTTGGTAAAAAACCAAATTTTATATCTACATTTTTTCTGACCTTCTCATTCAAATGAGCAATTGGTAAAAAATGTAGAAGTTTATGAGCTGGATACAGTAAAAATAATGCTAAAATAAAATAAATAAAATGATTGTCATAAAAGGTTGTTGCAACAAATAAGTATGTTGCCGGAATATAAAGTAGAATAAAAGTAAATAACATAGTTAAGGCAGACAGTATAAAAAGTCGCTGCGATCCATATTGTCTCGTAAAGTTTATTGTTTTCCAGCAATTCAAGCGAATCAGCCTCCAAATGGAGATATAAGTATTTTGTAAGCTTCATATGTTCCACTTACTTTAGATACTTTACGATGAACAGATGAAAAAATCAATAGGAAAACAGCAAACAATTTTCGATAAATTTTTTGTCATATCATTTTACATTTTATACAATAGAATTTATGAAGAATAGAAAAGAGGTAGAGGGATGTTTGACAAGGAATTATTAGAGAGAATAAAGCGCTTAGAGTACCATCAATCCTTGCTTTTAAAGATGATTGGTAGCAATAAAGCAAAATTTGATATGTTAGTAATTGAAAGAGGTTTATCTGAAAGTGACGTACAGGTATTTTGTACGAATTGTGAACGAATGAGCATAGAATTGGAAGAACAGAAAGCGGAAGGGTTTGTCTATTTTCATCCGCTTTTTAAAAAGTTTAAAGAAGAATTACACCCACGCTTACAAGTAGAAGAAGTAATTCATGCGTGTATCCTTCAAAGACTGTTTCTACCACTAATGGATGAGCTTAAAAGGTACTTATGATTATACATACTCAGACGATGATTTTTTCTTTGTAAGCTTTCCTTCTTTTTCTTCAAAATCCTGTTCAATGTTTCTAAATGATGTTTCGAAAATCTCCATAAAGTCGTCCCCATAAATATTTCGGACAATGGCCATTACCTCAATGATATCTGGAAACTTGCCGTATAGTTCCTTTAATGGCAAAGCACCTGAGAAAGCTGCATTTCCTGATGGCTCATAATGTTCCATTAAGTCTAGAAGTATGCTTTCTCCTTTTTCCGTAATTTGCACATACGTGTTTCGCTTATCATTTTCCTTTTTAGAGAATTGTAAAAGTCCTCGCTCCTCTAGTTTCTTTGAAAAGTTAAAAGCTGTTGAAACATGCATGACCCCAAATTTCGCCACATCAGAGATGGATGCACCATTTAGATGGTAAGCAATCCATAAAATATGATGTTCATTAATGTTCAGATCATGTGGCTTAATCCACTGCTGCCAATCCTTTTCAATGGCTTTCCAGAGAGCTTTGCTTAGTTGCGCAATTCTCTGACTAAATAGCATTGCTTCTTTCATCGTATAATCTTTTCCCGTCATCCCTATTAGTCACCCACTTTTTTTTTTGTCTATTATTTTCATTATGCCAATAAAACAAAAATTAATAAAGATGTAATTTACAAAATTTTTAGAAATTAGATAAAAATTTATTTCCAATTAAGAATGATACCGACAGAATTATTGGATTAATGGCAACAAACGTAAATGATTAAGTTGAATATTTCTTCTCAAATGAAAGAAATCCTTCTTTTCTTTTGAAAAAAAGGACCAACAAAAGCTTTTGTTTCAATAGTGACTATTTTTTTTGTAAATCATTTTCAAGTTTTCTTAACGCTTCTTGAATTGAATCAAGCTCCATTTTTATCGCATTTTGGTTGTCGGCCGTAGACTCCTTCCAGGCTTGTACACTAATTTTTATATCCTTAATCAAGCTTGAAAGGACAACTTTCCCTTCTTTAGTAACTGAAGCGATCTCATTGCTCACATCTCGTATAGAAGTGCTTAGAGTGGTCAGATTTTGTCTCCATTCCTCTTCAGAACGTACTAAATTTTTCCAAAGTGTTTCGCCAGATCGAGGAGTTGTTAGTAATGTAGCAACACCACTAGCAATTCCTCCAACTACCATTCCAAGAAAGACTTTCTTTGCATTCATAAACTCACCCCTAAATAAACGTTTATAGGACTTATATTAACATGATTCATCATGGGTAAACATGTTGTCTCACATAGATTCTCTTATCCAAGCATATATATAAATATTTCACGAACAAGAAGGTGGTATGAGTGGTTAGCTTATTATTTCTAATAAGCATTATTTGTTTTGTAGCCGCAGTTTTCTATATCTTATCCCTAATGAAACCGGGTTTTTATCCTCCAAAAAAGCTGTTGAAAAAAAGAGCAAGCGCATTTTTAGGGACTGGGATCGTCCTTTTGTTAGCTGCCATTCTTTTATCCAGCATAAAATAGAAAAGAACCCTTGAAGGGTTCTTTTCTATTAACCAGAAATAACTTGCTGGTTAAGTTTTGTTCTTTTAACAATTACATAGGCAATTGGGTAAAGCACAATCATAGCAATTGTGTTAACCACAGTAGCAGGTAAGACCACACCAGCAAATAATGCTGCAAATGGGCCTGGTAACCCAGCAATTACACTAGCTGCACCTAAGAATACAAGTCCGGACACAACTGTACCAACAGCAGTTAATACGCCAACACTGATCATATTGTTTCTAAATTTCTTAAGAGCTAGAAATAGACCAAAGAAAACAAAAGCAGTGATTGGCTTATCGATAATATTCGGGAATAGTCCTCCAGGAAAGCTCGTAGTTAAGCCAGAAATAATGCCTGTAACTAATGAAACAAGCAGCACATTTTTCTTTTCTGGGAATAGCATAATTCCTAAAAACATCATCGTTAACATCATGTCAGGCTTCATTCCAAAAAGAATTGGTGGAACAACTGCATGTAATACCGCACCCATACCCACTAGTAATGATAGTGCAACAAGATTTTTCGTATTCATTTCTCATCTCTCCTCGTCTGTTCTACTCTCATTTTCGTTCCTCCTATAGTGCACTCTTTGCCTATAGCGAAAAAACTTGCTCTTATTATATCACACTACTAATTATTAAAAAAGTTGACTATTATGGTATTTATTTTTGCGAAAATTTCTTCATGAACTCAGCTAGCTTCTCAACATTCTCAAGAGGAACAGCATTATAAATGGATGCACGGCAACCACCGACTGAACGGTGACCATTTAATCCAACAAAGCCTTCTTCTTTTGCCTGTTGAAGGAAAGCTTTTGTTGCTTCTTCACTTTGTAAAGTGAAAGTCACATTCATCTTTGAACGGCTATTAGGTGTGGCATGCCCGTTATAAAAACCTTCACTCTCATCGATGGCATCGTATAGAAGCTTAGCCTTTTGATCGTTTATTTTTTCAATTGCTGTCACACCGCCTTGATTTTCAACCCAATCAAGTACAAGCTTCAATAAATAAATAGCGATTGTAGGAGGTGTGTTATATAAGGAATTGTTCTCTGCATAAGTTTTGTAATTAAGCATGGTTGGTAACGCATCTGTAGAGCGTTCTAACAAGCTTTTCTTCATAATAACAACAGTAACTCCTGATGGTCCTAGATTTTTCTGTGCTCCAGCATAAATCAAATCAAATTTTTCAACTTGTAAATTTTTGCTTAAAATATCACTAGACATATCTGCAATTAAAGGAACAGGTGAATCTGGGAAGCTTTGCCATTGCGTACCGAAAATCGTGTTGTTACTAGTAATATGAAGGTAGGCAGTTTCAGGTGAAAGATCTGAGAGCGCAAACTCTGGAATAGAGTTATAATTGCTATCTTTACTTGAAGCGAGAATGCTCGTTTGTCCAACTTTTTTTGCTTCCTTTAACGCTTTTTCAGACCAAGCACCAGAAAGGATGTAGGAAGCTGTTTTACCTTCCTGGAGTAAGTTCATCGGGATCATAGAAAACTGAGTGCTAGCACCACCTTGTAAGAAAAGGACTTCATAATCGTCAGGAATGTTCATCAGCTTTCTAAGCTTCGAGATGGCACCATCGTGAACCTCCTCATAGGGCTTACTTCTATGGCTTAACTCCATTACCGACATGCCGGTACCGTTAAAATTAAGCAAATGCTTTTGAGCTTCGATTAGAACCTCCGCTGGAAGAGCAGCTGGTCCTGCATTAAAATTTAGTGCACGATTCATACAATACATACCTCCAATTAGATGTTTACGGTTTAAAGCAGCAAAGAAAAAAGATATATTTATCCTAACAGAAAATCGTACTATGTAAAGATGAGAATTTGAACATTATGAAAATTTTAAAAAGGAATAGAAAAAAGACTGTCCTAAAAGAACAGTCTTACAATACGCTGCTGATAGAATCCGCGATTTTACGAAGATCGTCTGGCGTGTAGTTGCTTTGATTTGACTTCCAAACTGCTCCAAATCCATCTCCTTCACCGTATCGAGGAATTAGATGCATATGGAAGTGGAACACTGATTGTCCAGCTTTTTCACCATTATTATTAACAAGATTTAGACCAACTGGGTGATACGCATCTTTAATGGCATTGGCAATTTTCGGAGCCACTTTGAATAATTCGCTAGAAATCTCGGGAGTCAATTCGTATAGATTTTCCTTATGTACCTTTGGAATGATCAATGTATGCCCCTTTGTTACTTGGCTAATATCTAAAAACGCTACCACATGGTCATTTTCAAATACTTTCGCTGCGGGAATATCTCCATTCACAATTTTGCAAAAAATACAATCGCTCATTATTTGTCCCTCCAATTCATATATATGTATATTTTACCATATTATTTAAACAAATAAGAGGGCAGGATTCGCAAGGAATCCCGCCCGTTCTTGAAGGGGAAAGCTTTTTAATCGTTCTATAGCAATAAATTCTCTTTGATAAACACCTCATTTAAAAATGATTTGTCTATAGAGATTTCGATCCTTTGTTCAAGCGAACCATCCCCTTATCTTTATATGTTTTACAACTTATAAAGCATAGCAGATTGGTCTTTTGCGAACACCTCATTTATAAAAATGTGGTTAGATCAAAGCATATAGGAACGTTAAACGTATCGTGATTGATTATTATCGCCCACTGACACCTCATTTCGATGATTGAACATCTACTGTTGTTCCCCTTCGAATATTATCATGCCCGCATTAAGAGGTTCTATACAAAAAAGAATGATTTTTTTTTAAAATGCCTATTTCTATTTTTTAGGATGACATTTTGTTAAAATGGTGCTAACAACTAATGGAGGAAGATAAATGACACTTTTGCAGCTTTCAAATATAACCGGTGGATATACTAGAAACCCTGTTTTAAAAGACATTTCTTTTGATGTGAAAGCGAATGAAATTGTTGGTCTAATTGGACTTAACGGGGCAGGCAAAAGCACAACCATTAAACATATTATTGGCTTGATGGAGCCACAATCGGGTGAAATTACGATTAATGGAAAAGCGATACATACAAACAAAGAGGAATATAGAAGAGAATTTACGTTTGTACCAGAAACACCAATTCTTTATGATGAGTTAACATTAGATGAGCATTTACGTTTAACAGCTATGGCATACGGTTTAGACGAAAAGACCTTTCAGGAGAGAAAAGAAACCCTGTTGAAGGAATTTCGAATGAGTAAGAGGCTAAAATGGTTTCCTGCCCATTTCTCAAAAGGAATGAAACAAAAGGTGATGATTATGTGTGCTTTTTTAGTACAGCCCTCCCTTTACATTGTGGATGAACCCTTTGTAGGACTAGATCCCCTTGGAATTCAATCTTTGTTAGATCTTATGAAGAAGATGAAGGAAAGCGGTGCAGGGATATTAATGTCTACCCACATACTTGCAACGGCGGAAAGATATTGTGATCGGTTTGTTATTCTTCATGAAGGTAAGGTTCGTGCGAAGGGCACGTTAGCAGAATTAAGGGAGCAATTTTCTATGCAGGATGCTACACTTGATGATCTTTATATTCAACTCACAAAGGAAGAAGACTATGTTTGATGCACATAAGCTGTGGAGGGAGCGACTCGGAACAGCAAGTAAAGAAATTGGTCGTTATTCTCGATACATTTTTAACGGGCATATCGTCATTGTCCTTGTTTTTTTATTAGGAACTGCTGCTTTCTACTATCAAGAATGGGTAATGACATTATCAGGCGATTTTCCCGTTGCCCTGTTAATGGCAATCATTTTATCCCTAGTGGTTACCATTAGTCCCATTTTTACTTTTGTAGTTGATCCGGATAAAGTATTTCTTCTTGCCCTTGAGGAGAGACTTGAATCATATTTTAATCGCAGCATTCTTTTGAGTTTTTTTATCGGCTTATATTTATTAGTACTTTTTCTAGGTGTCCTAATGCCAATATACGCTCAAGTAACAGGAAGTGGTTTTCAACATTTCCTTCCGTTTCTTGTCGTACTAGCTGGGTTAAAACTGTTAAATCTGTATATTAGATGGAGAGTACAATATTATGTGGAGGAGTCCACTCAAAGACTAGATACGGTTATTCGATTTGTGGTGAACGGAGTATTTTTATATCTTTTGTTTAAGCAAGCAGCTATTTGGTTAATTGGGGTTGTCGCTTTTTTATTACTTCTTCTTGTCTTTACATACTATAATCAAACAAAGAAAAAGGGATTAAAATGGGAGCGTCTTATTCAGCTGGAAGAAAGAAGAATGATGTCATTTTATCGCTTAGCCAATTTGTTTACAGATGTTCCGAAATTAAAGGATGAGGTAAAGAGACGCAGGTGGCTGGATTGGATTACCTCAAGTTTGCCATATCAACAGGATGCTACATTTTTACATTTATTTCTTCAAACTTTTATCCGAGGTGGAGATTATCTAGGCTTGTGGATACGTCTAACCGTTATTGGAGGACTTGTCCTATATTTTGTCACTTTTGGATATGGACAAATACTTTTCGTTGTCTTGTTTATTTACTTAACAGGCTTTCAATTGCTTCCATTATGGAATCACCATCAAAATAAGCTATGGATACAATTATATCCAGTAAAAGAAATAACGAAAAAAATATCATTTCAGAAGCTTCTTTTTGTCTTATTAAGCATTCAATCCTTGTTACTATCCATACCAATCGTCTTGAAGGGTGACTTGGTTATCAGTGCTCTTGCATTGCTCACAGGGATTGCATTCAGTTATTTGTTCGTATATCAGTATAGTCATAAAAAGCTGACGTAATTTTTACAAAGCTGGTTACACTATGACTACCCAGAAAAGAAAGGGGAGTCATGATGGAAAATACAAGTCAATTTGTTGAAAAACTGGCAGAAGATAAAAAAAAGGAACTAAAAAATAAGAAGAGTGGAAATAATCACCCAGAGAAAAGGCTTCCGAATAAGCAGCATTAAGTTGAAGAAGGCGACAGCCTTCTTCTTTTTTTGAAACAAAGTGTCTTGTTCAAACGTATAAAGGAAAGGAGGGGGGAATTTTAATGAATGAATACGAATTAAAGATTTATCATGAAATCGTTTTATGGAAACGGAAATTATTAAAAAAATCACCTTTCCTTCAGCGTGTATCTAAAAAAGCACAAGGGAAAATAAACGAGTTGATCCCTGCTAAGGCGCATCAAATCATTACTGATAGTATTAAACAAATGGTTAAAGCTCTACTAGTAGGGTCGTATGTCACTACAAAAAAAGAAAATCGGGCAGGTTCATCTTTAATGGAAAAAGATAAAATGGCTGCTGAAAAACTTTCCTTTTACCGAAAAACAGCTACATTAGAAGGGGCGGGTACAGGAGCGGGAGGAATTTTTTTAGGTTTAGCTGACTTTCCGCTACTATTGTCCATTAAAATGAAGTACTTAAGTGAAACGGCTACGATATACGGTTTTAATCCCGAAAAGCTTGAGGAACGAATATTTATTTTACATGTGTTCTCACTAGCCTTCTCAAGTGATGAAAAAAGACTGGAAACATTTGAGGTAATTGAAAATTGGGAGGAAAGAAAACAAGATTATGAGGATGTGGACTGGCAATCTTTTCAACAAGAGTACCGAGATCATATTGACTTTATAAAAATGCTTCAGCTTGTCCCTGGAATTGGAGCCGTCGTAGGAGCATATGCGAACTATAATCTTCTAGACTCTTTAGGAGAAGTGGCAATGAACTGTTATCGACTTCGTTTACTTAAAATGGCCCCCACTGCCTGAGTAGTAGGGGCCGATAAGCATTATTTATAGTTAATGGCAGCTGACCCGAGCGTTTTAGCAGCTACAAGTAGGGCTTGTTCATCAATGTCAAATTTCGGGTGATGATGCGGGTAAGCTACTTCCACACCAACAGGCTTCGCTCCAGTAAAGAAGAAGGTTCCTTTCACATGCTGTAGATAATAAGCGAAATCCTCTCCACCCATTT
Organism: Robertmurraya mesotrionivorans; assembly: GCF_050971805.1. Classification (NCBI taxonomy): domain Bacteria; kingdom Bacillati; phylum Bacillota; class Bacilli; order Caryophanales; family Bacillaceae; genus Robertmurraya; species Robertmurraya mesotrionivorans. Next base: position 54,074 of record NZ_JBPCCH010000010.1, read on the forward strand.
GCAGCTCTGCTTCTTCCACTACTTTGATGTCTTCCATATCATTTGCAAGTTGAACAAGATACTCAGTTTCCTCTTTATGGTTAACAACAGCCGGATATCCTTTTACATACTCATAGGAATACGAGCAATCAGAGGCAATGCAGGTACCTTTCACAATGCGCTCGATTTCGTCTGCAATAAAATCACGAAGGTCTTCGTTAAATGTGCGGACGGTTCCGATTAATTTTGCTTTATCTGCAATTACGTTGAAGGCATTTTCTGCGACAAAGGATCCAACGGTTACGACAGCGGACTCTACTGGGCTGACACGTCTGCTTACGATTTGTTGTAAATTGGATACGAGTTGGGCACCAACAACAATGGAATCCTTTGTTTTATGTGGCTGTGCTCCATGTCCTCCCTTACCTTGGATGGTAATTACAAATCGATCTGCTGCTGCCATAATAGGTCCTGTTCGGTATTGAATTTTCCCTGTAGGCTCGCTTGCCCATAAATGCGTACCAAAAATAGCATCTACTCCTTTAAGGCAACCCGCTTCAATCATGGACGCCGCGCCTCCAGGAGCATACTCTTCTGCATGTTGATGAATCATAATATATGTACCGTGAAGTCCATCTTTCAATTCATGGAGTACTTTAGCTAGGACAAGTAGGGACGCAGTATGACCATCGTGCCCACAAGCATGCATAACACCAGGAACAGTTGATTTGTACGGAACATCCTTTTCATCCTGAATAGGAAGTGCATCAAAGTCTGCACGTAAGGCAATTGTTTTTCCAGGATAGTTTCCTTGTATCTTTGCTACTACCCCATTGCCACCGACACCTCTTTGTACTTCCACACCGAGTTTTTCATAATAAGATGCGATAAAGTTAGCTGTGTTCACTTCCTGAAAAGAAAGCTCTGGATGCTGATGCAAGTATCTTCGGATATCAACCATTTCAGGATAATAATCTTCTAGCTTTGTAAACAGTGTCGTAAGCAAATTAATCCCCACTCCTTTTACTAATTTCAGATAATTATAACATCTTTTTCACTAAAAAATGGTTATCTTTGATATGAAAAAACGAAAGACTACCTGAAGGTAGTCTTTCGTTCGTTAAATAGATAAAAACTTAACGCAAACTGCATAAGGTACTGTAATGTCGGATTGAAGGAGACTTAACTTTCCTGACTCCTTGTCTCTAGCAAAAAGGACAAGGTTGCCTGACTCTTGATTAGATGCAACAATATACGATTCTGTAGGGTCTAGTGCAAAGTCACGTGGCCAATCACCTTCTGTTGGTGTATGTTCTAAAAATGAAAGGGAGCCATTTTCGTCGGCAACAAAGCTTGCAATACTATTATGTCCTCGATTTCCAGCGTACACATAACGCCCATCGGAGCTGATGTGAATCGCGCTTCCTTGGTTGTTTTCGGTAAAACTTGAAGGAAGTGTAGAAATGGCTTGAATTTGTTTTAAGCTACCGTTAGTTGAATCGTATTGAAGGACGAGTACTTCTCCACTAAATTCTGTCATCACATAAGCGAGTGGTTTTGTTGGATGAAACACAATATGTCTTGGGCCACTTCCAGGTTTCACAGAAAGTTCATAAACTAGGGATAATTGATCTTCTTTCAGTTCATATGTAAAGATTTTATCAATTCCAAGTTCAACTGCCACCACGTATTTTCCATCAGGAGTTAGGCCAGAGTAGTGAGTATGAGCCTTCTCTTGTCTAGGATCTGGACCGCTTCCAGTGTGGGTAACGCTTGAAGAAGCAGGTTGGATTTCACCCGTTTCTGGGTTTACTTTATGCACTTCAACCGTTCCTTTATGGTAGTTCGCGGTGAATAGTGCCGTATTGCTAGGGTTTATTTCTAAATGACAAGGAGGAGAACCAGCCGACCCTTGATCATTAATTTTTTGAAGCTTTCCCGTACCTTCTTCAATCGAAAAAGAAGTTACCCCACCAAGATCACCGTTTTTTGAAACGGAATAAAGAAACTTGTTATCTCCTGTAATAGAAACATAGGTAGGGTTTTCTACCTTACCTGCAAGTTCAACCTCTTCAATTTTTCCAGCTTTGGTGTCTAAAACAAAGCGATAAATCCCTTCACTATCACCTTTTGTGTACGTACCTACATATCCAATTACTTTATCAGCGCTACTCAAGGCATTCCCTCCAATAAATTAATATACAATGTTATCCTATTCTTACAGTCATTGAAAATCAAGAAGGAAGTCTTATTTTAATTATCAACTTGACAAGAAATAGAGAGAAATGTTAACTTTTCAGAAAAGTCCGTAGAACGAAACCAAACATATTTAGAAAGAAATAGATTCCAGGGGAGTAGGTTCGAAATGATTATTTCTCGTCTCACGATGATACTCGGAGAACTAATGGGAGCGAAGGTGCCTATTACGAGCGAGTATTTAGCCAGTGTTATTAAAGTAACATCAAGAACCATTCGTAATGATATGAAAGACCTTCAGGCAATCCTTGAAAAGAACGGTGCAGATATTAAATCAGTAAGAGGAACGGGATATGAACTAGTCGTAAATAGCAATCAACAGTTCATCACCTTTATAAATGAAGTGTTTCAAGATACGGCTGAAACGAGCGTTGGTAGACCCGACTCACCTGAAGAACGGATAAGGTATATTATTACGAGGCTACTTCTAACGAATAAATTTGTAAAGCTTGATCATTTAGCTGATGAAATATTTGTTAGTCGCTCAACGATCTTAAATGACGTAAAGGATATTAAGAAAATCCTCTCACGGTATGGATTAAGTTTAGAAAAGAAACCTAATTATGGTTTAAGGATTAAAGGTGATGAAGTCAAGGTCCGCTTTTGTATGTCGGATTATATTTTTAATAAAAAAAGGGACGAACTTGATATTGTTAATGAACAACTGAATATCCTAACCAAGGAAGAAATTCTAGTGATTCGAAACGTTATATTAGCGCTTATTAGGGAACATCATATTACCCTTTCTGATGTGGGATTAAATAATTTGATTATCCATGTAGCAATAGCTTGTAAGCGTATCCGTGAAGGGAATCATGTTTTATTGTATTCAGATGAGTTAAATGAAATCATTGGGCAAAAAGAATATTCTGTTGCAGAAAAAATTGTAAAAAACCTAAGTGAAACCCTCATGGTTGATTTTCCACAAAATGAGATCGCCTATATAGCCATTCATCTTTTAGGTACGAAAATGATTGAAAAATCACCTGGTGAGCAAGTGGAGAAAGTGATTGATAAAAAAATTGCTCAGTTAGTATCTGACATTCTTGCAAAAATCGATGAAAAGCTGTCATTAGGAATTAGCGAAGATAAAGAACTCTTTGAGCAAATGTGTCTACATATTAAGCCAGCAATCAATCGTTACCGTTATGGAATGAACTTGAGAAATCCAATGATTGATGAAATCAAGGCCAATTATCCAGTAGCGTTCCAAGCAGGGCTCATTGCTGGTAAAGAGTTGAAAAAACAGCTTAGCATAGATATAGATGAGAATGAAATTGGCTACCTAGCCCTCCATATAGGAGTAGCCATGGAGCGGAAGCAAATCCACCATGGTCCGAAAAGATGCTTAATTGTATGTGCATCAGGAGTAGGTAGTGCGAGATTGCTTTACTATAAGCTTCAGTCAACCTTTGGACCAAAGCTTGATATTGTCGATACAACCGAATTTTATAAGCTTCAGCAGATGGATCTACATGATATTGATTTCATTATTAGTACAGTACCTATTCAGCAGAAAATGTCCATTCCTGTCATCCATGTGAACACATTTTTAGGTGATCAAGATTTAAATAAAATTAGGTCGGCTGTGTCAGAGCAAACGACAACCCTTGAGTATACGAGGGAAGAACTAGTTTTCTTACAACAAGCACTTTTAACAAAAGAAGAAGTGTTATCTTATATGTTTTCGAATTTGAAAGAAATGGGTTTGATAGATGATGTTTTCATTGAATCAGTGAAGGAGAGAGAATCTCTTTCTTCCACCTCCTTTGGAAATTTTGTTGCTATTCCACATCCATTAAATCCATTAACAGACGAGACATTTTGGTCAATTTGTACATTACAAAAGCCGATAGAGTGGGACGATAAACTTGTACAATTTGTTTGTTTGCTTAGTGTTGAAAAGGATAGTAGTGGAGATTTACAAAGAATGTACGATATGCTGGGTAAAGTGATTGATGATCGTGAGTTGGTACAACAATTAATAAAGGCAAAGTCCTACCATGAATTTAAAGACACCTTCTTAAAGCTGTAGAAGGTGGTGTCTTTTCTTTTAATAGAGGAACCTGATTGTAAGCGGATACTTTCACGTGTTAGTAAAGGAGGATTTGTAATGAATATTTTATTATGCTGTGCAGCTGGAATGTCAACAAGCTTACTAGTAAGAAAAATGAATCAAACTTCAATGGATCAGGGTGAAAACAATAAAATCTGGGCAGTACCCGGGGACGTTGTTTATAAACATATTAAAGACGCAGACGTTATCCTACTAGGCCCACAAGTTCGTCATTTACTTCCTGAACTTAAAAAGCTTGGAGAAGAAAAAGGAATTCCAGTAGATGTAATCAACACTGTTCATTATGGAACTTGTAATGGTGTTGAAGTTTTAAAATATGCAAAACTATTAAAAAATAAATAAAGTGAAAAACAGGGAGAGAGTCCCCTGTTTTTTTTTGTCAAAACCGTTCATTTTCTTCAATAGCCATTTCCTTTGAGAAACGGAAAAACGATAGATGTAAGTGAAAGCGTTTTACAATTACAATAAAGACATCAAGAAGAGACAACAAAGCGAAACAATAACAAAGCAAGACTTCTTGATATAATTCAATCATTCAATTATACGCTCTCAATTGTTAAGAGAGTAACTCAGAATATTAGGAGGAATTTATGATGAACATCTTATTATGCTGTGCGGCAGGTATGTCTACAAGTTTACTAGTAACAAAAATGGAAGCGGCTGCAAAGGAACAAGGCCTTGAGTCAAAAATTTGGGCAGTAAGTGCAGACCAAGTAAAAGCGAATATCGATCAAGCGGATGTACTGCTTCTTGGACCACAAGTACGTTATCTATTACCTCAAATGCAACAACTAGGAAAAGAAAAGAATATCCCGGTTGATTCTATTAACCCAATCCACTACGGAATGTGTAATGGGGCAGAAGTGTTAAAAACAGCTGTTGCACTAAAAAACTAAATATCGCTGTTTAGAGAAGGGAATGAAACGTGATGAATAAGTTTTTAGGTTTCCTTGAATCAAAGTTTATGCCTTTTGCTGGGAAACTAGCCGCGCAAAGACACTTAGGTGCCTTAAAGGATGGAATTATCCTAGCGATGCCAATGATTATTATCGGTTCTGTATTCCTAATCTTAGGTTTCCTGCCGATCCCGGGTTATGCTGATTTCATGGCAAGCGTGTTCGGAGATCAATGGTTAGCAAAACTGATGTATCCTACGGATGCAACGTTTAACATGATGGGGCTAATTGCCGCATTCGGTATTGCGTATCGTCTAGCTGAGCGGTATGGCATCGATGCGATTACAGCAGGGGTTATCTCACTGTGTGCGTTCTTACTAGCTACACCATTCAATGTACCGTTTACTCCAGACGGAGCAACGGAAGCAATCGCAGTTGGAGGAGCAATTCCTGTCGCATTAATGGGAAGTAAAGGACTTTTCGTAGCGATCTTAATCGCTTTATTCTCAACAGAAGTGTATAACCTTATTCTTAAGAAAAATATTGTTATTAAAATGCCAGATAGCGTTCCACCGGCAGTAAGTAAATCGTTTGTTGCACTTGTTCCTGGTTTTATCGTTATTACTACTATCTTCCTTATTCGATTAGTGATTGAATACTTTGGAATCAACAGTATACATGATGTGGTTCAATTAGTACTTGGTAAACCACTTGGATTATTAGGTGGAAGCTTAATCGGATCTATTTTTGCCTATATGCTCATTATGATGCTTTGGTCAGCAGGACTTCACGGGACAAACATTGTTGGAGGGGTTCTAAACCCAGTCTGGCTAATGGCAACAGAAGAAAACCAAATTGCATTTCGTGCAGGTGAGGAATTACCTAACATTTTCACAGCACAATTCTTTGAAATATTCATCAATATCGGTGGTACAGGTGCTACATTTGGACTTGCAATGCTCATGCTTTTCTGGGCACGAAGCCAACAAATGAAGGCGCTTGGTAAGTTATCGGCTGGTCCTGGAACATTCATGATCAATGAACCAATCATTTTCGGTACACCAATCGTAATGAATCCACTACTAATTGTACCATTCTTCTTAACACCGGTTGTTTTAATCATTGTTACGTACTACTCAATGAAGTTAGGTTTAGTTGCGAAGCCAGCAGGTATCGCGATTCCATGGACAACGCCGCCAATTATCGGTGGATACCTAGCAACTGGAGGTAAAATTTCAGGAGCAATCATGCAGGCTGTTAACATCGTCATCGCATTAGTTATCTACTTCCCGTTCTTTAGAATGTGGGATAAGTTGAAGCAACAAGAAGAAGGCGGAGTAAATAATTCATCAAAAGTGAGCTAATTAAACGTTAAACAAAATTAGAAGGAGTATTCTCACATGGAGTTTATGTGAGAATGCTTTTTATACGGAGGGACTTACAATGGCAACAATGGAAGAAACAGTATTTCAGATTATTTTACATGGTGGAAATGGAAAGAGCTCATCAATGGAAGCCATTGCGGCTGCGAAGCAAGGGGATTTCACAGAAGCTCGAGCAAAACTACAAGAAGCAGCAGATGCTTTGAACGAGGCACATCATGTTCAAACTTCATTAATTCAAGGCGAAATTAGAGGAGAAAAGGTAGAAATTTCTCTATTAATGGTTCATGCGCAAGATCACTTAATGAATGCAATCACACTAAAGGATTTAGCAACAGAATTTGTGGATCTGTACGAAACGATTAAGTTAGAGAAAGTTTCTAGCTAACAACTTGGTACAGTAATTGCTGGAGAAAGAAGCATAATAACAAAGAATTGGTTCTGGTGTGAAAGCATCAGGACCATATTCATTACTTTTGGAATAAGGGAAAAAGTGAAGGAGAGATAGAAATGATACATAAGCAATTAAAGCCGTTTCCAGAAAAATTCCTCTGGGGGGCAGCTTCTGCAGCTTATCAAGTAGAAGGTGCATGGAATGAGGATGGAAAAGGACCATCAAACTGGGATTTATTCGTTCGCATACCAGGAAAAACATTTAAAGGGACAACTGGAGATGTAGCAGTCGATCATTACCATCGATATAAAGAAGATGTGCAGTTAATGGCAGAAATGGGAATGAAGGCATATCGTTTTTCTGTAGCTTGGACAAGAATTCTTCCACAAGGAAAAGGGGAAGTTAATGAGAAAGGTCTAGAGTTTTACGATAATCTTATAGATGAGCTCGTAAAGCATAATATTGAACCTGTTCTTACGCTATATCATTGGGATCTGCCTCAAGCGTTACAAGATGAATATGGTGGTTGGGAATCAAGAAAGATTATAGAAGACTTTACTAATTACAGTACCATTTTATTCAAGCGATTTGGTGATCGTGTTAAGTATTGGGTGAGTTTAAATGAACAAAATATTTTTACGATGCTTGGATATCAGTGGGCAGCTCATCCACCAGGAGTTAAGGATGATAAGCTCTTTTACCAAGTCAATCACCATGCTAATTTAGCAAATGCAAGCGTTATTAAAGAGTTCCGTAAATATGTTCCAGATGGGAAAATCGGTCCTAGCTTTGCTTATTCGCCTGCCTATGCTGCCACATCAAAACCAACAGATATTTTAGCAGCCGAAAATGCAGAGGAATTTACGAGCCATTGGTGGATGGATGTATACGCGTGGGGGAAATATCCGGAGGCAACTTGGAACTATCTAGAAAAGAACGGATTGGCTCCTCAAGTAGAAGAAGGCGATTTTGAATTATTAAAAGCTGGAAAACCTGATTTCATGGGTGTAAACTATTACCAAACAACCACATACGAAGAAAACCCGCTTGATGGAGTAACAGAGGGTCATTTTAATACATCTGGGAAAAAAGGAACAACGAAAGACAGAGGAATTCCAGGTGTATTTAAAACGGTCAAGAATGACAATTTAGAAAGAACAAACTGGGATTGGAATATAGATCCGGTTGGACTTCGAATTGGACTTCGTCGCATACAAAGCAGATACGGCCTGCCAATCTTAATCAGTGAAAACGGGTTAGGGGAGTATGATAAGCTTGAAGCAAATGATGTGGTAAACGATGGTTATCGTATTGATTATATTCGAACACATCTAGTAGCCATTCAGGAAGCCATTTCGGATGGTGTTGAGATGCTTGGATATTGCGTATGGTCATTTACCGATCTTTTAAGCTGGTTGAATGGATTCCAAAAACGTTACGGATTCGTTTATGTGAATCAACATGAAGAAGGTGAACACGACCTTCGTCGGATCAAGAAAAAAAGCTTTGAATGGTACAAATCCGTGATTGAGTCAAACGGTGAGAAGCTATAAGCATATTAGGAGGTTTTAATTATGGCAAAGAAAACTTTTACAGTAATTGATGAAACAGGTATTCACGCAAGACCAGCGACACTTCTTGTAAGCACGGCAAGTAAATACAACTCAGATGTGAAGCTAGCTTACAAGGAAAAAGAAGTTAACCTCAAGTCCATTATGGGTGTAATGTCTTTAGGAATTCCTAAAGGAGCATCAATTACAATTACAACTGAGGGTGCAGATGAAGAGGAAGCGTTAAAAGGTCTTACTGATGTATTAGCTAAAGAAGGACTTGCTGAATAAAATCGAGGAGCCCCATTCAATTTTTGGATGGGGTTTCTAATTGGGAGAGAAGTTACATGTCCAAAAAAATGGTCTTTTTTGATATTGATGGAACACTATATAATGAAGAAAAAAAATTACCACAATCGGCAAAGGAATCTATTCAGCAGTTAAAGGATCAAGGTCATGAGGTTGCTATTGCGACAGGGAGATCTCCTTTTAATATAACCGAGATTCGTAAAGAGTTAGAAATAGATAATTATGTAAGCTTTAATGGTCAGTATGTTGTATTAAATGGACAAGTGATATACAAAAATCCAATCAACCTCTCCGTTTTAGATGAGCTTACAAATTATTCAACTAAAAATCAACACCCGATCGTGTATCTTGATCACGAGGATATGAAAGGAAATGTAGAATCGCATACATTGTTAGAAGAAGCTGTTGGTTCTTTAAATGTTAGTGGCAAGGTTGGATTTGATCCTCTATACCACCGAGAACGAGAAATATATCAATCCTTTTTAATATATAGAGATGAAGATCAAGTGGATTATAAATCAGCATTTCCTCAATTAGATTTTATCCGCTGGCATGAATATGCGGTTGATGTGTTACCTGCTGGAGGATCAAAAGCGGTAGGAATTCAAGCGGCTATGAATCATTTTGGCATTGCACCTGAGCATGTGTATGCATTTGGAGATGGATTAAATGATATTGAGATGCTTTCATTTGTTAAGAATAGTGTAGCTATGGGAAATGCACACGAAAAAGCGAAGAGTGCTGCTAAATACGTAACAAAGCATGTGGATGAAGATGGCATTGCGTACGGATTAGAATTGGTAGGGCTGCTGAAGTGAAAAACCATCGTCAGAAAGGAATCTGACGATGGTTTTTTTCTATATTAAAAAGATGGCTACAATCGTGGTAACGACGAGACCAATACAAACAGGAAGCAGGTTTCGTCGGGCTAATTCAAACGGATCGACATTACAAATGGCAGCAGCAGGAATAAGAGCCCAAGGAACTAATGTTCCACCACCAACCCATATGGCCGAAATTTGGCCGAGAGCCGTTAATGTAGCAGCACCTGCACCAATTCCCTCAGCAAACAGGTTGGCAACAGAACCGGCCAGTGAAATGCCTGAAAAACCTGACCCATCTAACCCTGTAATAGCTCCGACTGTTGTAAGAGTTACCGCTGCAATCTCATTGCTTAACGGAACAATACCAGCTAAGGAGACACTAAGGTCATTGACGATTCCTTGTGATGCTTCCGGTAAATATTCTCCAATGATGACTGAAAAGCCAGCATCGCCAAGATAGAAGAAGGCGGCAATCGGAATAACAGGCCCAAAGACTTTAAACCCAAATTGAAATCCTTCTATTAAATAGCTCGTTGTTTTTTCCAGTCCTTTGTTTTTATGCCCAACGATTGTGATTAGTATGAGGATAACGATCGATGTTCCTCCAACTAATGCCGTTGCGTCCCCACCTTGTAAATCGAGTAAGAACATAGCGACAACATCTAATAAAAACAAAACGGGGATTAGCAGCGAGAAAAACCTTTTCTGTTTAAGAGATAATAAGTTTTTCTCTGTACTATCATTCGAAGACTTAGATTGAATATAAGAAGTTGTGGTTAGCTTGCCGAGTTTCATATCTCTTTTTAAAAAGAAGAAAGCAGTTATGGTGGTAACAACGCCCATGACGATAACAAGAGGAACACTAGCACTAATGACCTCACTAACTGGTAATCCAGCAGCATCGGCAGTTAATTTTGGTGCAGCTTGAATAATAAAATCACCAGATAGCGCAATTCCGTGACCAAATAAGTTCATAGCCATTGCCACACCTAATGCAGGTAAACCGACTCGGATTGCGACAGGTAGTAATACGGCACCTAGGAGTGCAACGGCAGGAGACGGCCAAAAAAACCAAGAAATAACCATCATCAAAATACCGATCGTCCAGTATGCGAGTGCTGGTGTACGTATGATTTTAGCAAAAGGAGAAATCATCACATCATTAATACCGGTTGTAGTTAAACTTCTACTCATAGCTACGATAATAGAAATGACTAGAATAGTTGGGAGCAGCTCAGTAATAGCATATATAAAACTAGAAAATATATCACTAATAGAAGCGCTAAGTGAACCGGTAGCGGTAATCGCTATTAAAAAAATTCCCGTAATACATACAAGTGAAGTATCTCTTCTCATGACCATAAAGCCTATAATTAAAATGATAAAGGAAAGGTAAATCCAATGTAATGCTGTTAACTCAATACCCATCGAACAAACTCCTTTCTCCTATAAGAGGGATATGCCTTTTTAGGCTTTTGCCCTAATATGGTTGGTTGCTACAGAATATGTAAAATGGGCAAAGATGTGAGAGGGAAAAGAAAATCTTTCCGTCTCTAGACGGAGAAAAAGAACAACTAGAGTTTGGTTCAAGTTTTCAAAAGAAGAGGTAAAATGAATGAAGGAGAATATAGAAAAATATCGAATTATTAAGCTATTGATTGAAAGTGGGCGAATGATTTGAGATATCAAACTATAAACCAAGTGCTGTTTGCAATAATGCTCTTACTTGTGGGAGGTGTGCTCCTCCTTGTTAATATAGGTGTCATTTCCATGGAAATAACAGAGTTATTTGTCGTTTCTTATCCATTTCTGCTATTTGTCATTGCGACGATTCTCTGTGTAAAAGCCTTAGTTGAAAGGGGAAATTTGTTTTTTTCTTTATTCTTATTTCTTTTTTCTTCTATATTAATATTTGATCGGTTTGAAAAATTAGATTTTGGATTTTGGGAGTTTTGGAAGCTTTGGCCATATATGATTATTTATATTGCTGTTAGCATACTGACTAGAAAAAATAAAATTAAGTTTCATTTTAATGAGGATATGCCTAAAGATGCGTTTAAAACGATTGATGAAAAAGGGAAGAAAAAGAGAAAAAGAGCTAGAGGCTTTTCGATTGGTGATGTTAGTTTCAAACAAGCCAATTGGTCAGTAGAACCGATGGAGCTCTATAACACAATTGGAGACTATTTCATTGATTTTAGCCAAGCATACATTCCGGAAAAAGAAACTCCGATTATCGTTCAAGGATGGATTGGAGATGTCAAGATGATCATACCAGAAGATGTCCCTGTTTTTGTCCAATCTTATATAAAGGTAGGAGATATTCGTATCTTTGATAAGGAAACCGATGCAATCAATCGTGGGTTAACGTATCAATCACCAGGCTACGAGGAAGCTGTTCGAAAGTTAAAGATATCGATTGAGTTAAAAATTGGATCCGTTCGTATTGATAAGGTATAGGTGAAGCTTATGAAGAAGAGAGTCGGTATTCGTTTCTGGTTTTTACAAAGTTTTATTATGATGGCATTCATTAGTTCTCTTTGTTTCTTTCTGGGATTACAAATCTATGTATTTAATGTGCAATCATCTAGCTTATCCATATATACAACCTTTTGGCTTACCCTCTATGTTTTTTTGATTCTTTTGCTTATTGGGGGGTACTTTGGGATAAAGGGTAGTTATTTAATTAAAGGAAGATTGTCAGATATCTACTTATTTATTTCTACGCTAAGAAGTGGGAAGTTTTCTGAGAGAATACCAGAATTCGAGAAGGATGAAATTGGCCTTATCACAGAAGAATTAAATCATTTGGCTGAATACATTCAGGAACAAGTATATTCCACGAGAAGATTAGCTGATGAAAAGACTGCACTCGCACAGACTGCACATGCTGCAGCGGTCATGGAAGAGCGACAACGATTGGCAAGAGATCTTCATGATGTGGTTAGTCAGCAGCTGTTTGCGCTCAGTATGATGAGCTCAGCTACCATCCGGACATTTGACAATAACCCGTTAAAAGCGAAGGAACAATTAGAACAGATATCAGACATTGCAGTTAAAGCACAAGGTGAAATGAGAGCATTATTACTTCATCTTCGACCTGTTCAGTTAAAAGATGATAGCCTATGCGATGGTGTAATTAAGTTAATTCAAGAGCTAAAAGGGAAAACAGGAATTGAATTTCAAGCGAGCATTGATGAGCTTGATTGTGTTTCAAAAGCAACGGAAGAGCATTTGTTTCGAATTATTCAAGAAGCACTGTCCAATATTTTAAAACATGCAGAAGCTACAAAAATAACCATTACATTAACAGAAAAAGAATCGTATATTTATTTGTTTATAGGGGATAACGGAAAAGGCTTCGACCCAGAGGTTGTTCGTATGACGTCTTATGGAATGAAAACAATGAGAGAACGATGTGAAGAGATCGGTGGCATTTTTACGATTCGCTCCAAAAAGAAGGAAGGTACATATATTGATATTAGAATACCTGTGACAGGGAGGGGGACTGTATGATTAAACTAGCTGTCGTTGATGACCATGAAGTTGTACGAAAAGGAATTATTTCATATTTACAGACAGAACCAGATATCAAGATTGTAGGAGAAGCCAATTGTGGAAAAGATGCAGTGATATTAGTTGCTGATAAAAAACCTGATGTTGTTCTGATGGATTTACTTATGGAAGATGGCACAGGAATTGATGCAACCAAGGAAATTTTATCCTTTAACCCCAATTGTAAAATTATTATCATAACTAGCTTTTATGATGATGAACAAGTATTTCCAGCGATTGAGGCTGGGGTATTTAGCTATATGCTAAAAACAGCAACTGCTGATGAAATCGTTCAAGCGATTAGGAAAGCTGCTCGAGGTGAATCAGTGATCGAACCGAAAGTAGCCAATCGGATGATGAGTCGTTTGAGAGTAAAGGAAAAGAAACCCCATGATGAGCTCACTGATAGAGAGATGGAAGTATTAATATGCATCGGTGATGGAAAAACGAATCAGGAAATTAGTAATGAGCTATACATCGGTGTGAAGACGGTGAAAACTCATGTGAGCAATATTTTGAGTAAATTACAAGTGGCTGATCGAACTCAGGCGGCGGTATATGCAAATCGAAATGGACTAATGAAATTAAAAGAGGGCCGGGATGGATAGCATTCCCGGCTTTTCCTTACTCCTTCTCTAGGACAAGGTGGTATTTTGTCACAAACGAAGGTCTAGCGAAGATTTGTGGTTGCTGTTGATCAATCCCCTTCTCGGTTCTTCTTTTCTCATGAGCCTTTTCATAAGCCTTAGACTCCTGCCAATTTATAAAGTCTTTTTCTTCTTTCCATGCAGTCAAAATGATGTATGTATCGTTAGAAAGGGGACGTAGCACTCGAATTGCTGCAAATCCAGGTTCCTGTTCAATGAGCCTAGCCCGATTTTTGAAGCGATACTCGAACACAGGCCTACCTTCTTCGCTAACAGGAATATTGTTAAACACAAAAAAAGCTCCATTTGCCAATTCCCCTGATTGATCAATCGCTTCATACTTCCTTGGGGAGGCGAAGACTGTACTGCCATCTGTTTCATGGATGAGAAGTGTTGTTTCATTATCCTGCATAAGCAGCATCTTTTCCTGAAAATGCTTTTCCTTTAGTGAGTGCATAAACTCATACGTCCCATTCGTCATAAAGATATTCATACTCTTTCACCCCTTACAATGTATAGACTTATTATAACGAGAAGAGCTAGCTAATCCTATTTTTAACTTGTTATAAAAGAAAAACCATTTTATAAAAAAAGAAGATTTTTTGACAGATGAGGCGGTTATCTATACATCTATAGTAGAAAAAGCTATATTAGAAGATGTGTATGTAAGCGCAGTATTTTTAAATTATGAGTAAAGTATATTAAAATGGGAGATAGCTTGTTTTTTTGAAAGGGGTCAACATAATGGTAAGACAAATTAATGAAACATTTTTAAAGGCAGCAAGAGGAGAACAAACAGATTATACCCCTGTTTGGTATATGAGACAGGCAGGAAGGTCACAACCTGAATATCGTGAAATTAAAGAAAAATATTCTTTATTTGAAATCACTCATCAGCCTGAGCTTTGTGCTTATGTAACAAGACTTCCAGTGGAGCAATACGATGTCGATGCAGCCATTTTATATAAAGATATTATGTCGCCGCTACCTGCTATTGGAGTAGATGTAGAAATAAAATCAGGAATCGGGCCGGTCATTTCAAATCCTATAAAATCGTTAGCTGATGTAGAGAAATTAGGCGAGATTCATCCAGAAGAGGATGTTCCATATGTGCTGGATACGATTAAGCTTCTAACTGAGGAACAACTTAACGTGCCCCTCATCGGATTTGCTGGTGCACCTTTTACACTTGCTAGCTATATGATCGAAGGTGGACCATCAAAAAACTATAATAAAACCAAATCATTTATGTACTCAGAACCAAAGGCATGGTTTGCGCTAATGGATAAATTGGCAGAGATGACTATTACATATGTGAAATCACAAATAAAAGCTGGCGCACGTGCCATTCAGATCTTTGATTCTTGGGTCGGTGCCTTAAATGTTCAGGACTATCGCTATTTTATTAAGCCTGTGATGAACCAAATTTTTAGTGCACTTAGAGAAGAAAACGTCCCATTAATTATGTTTGGTGTCGGTGCAAGCCATTTGGCACTAGAGTGGAATGATCTTCCTCTAGATGTTGTTGGGTTAGATTGGCGTCTACAAATTGAAGAAGCACGCCAAATGGGAGTACATAAAACGGTTCAAGGAAACTTAGATCCGGCTATTTTATTGGCTCCATGGGAAGTAATAGAGGAGCGTGCAAAAGCGATCCTTGATCAAGGACTTGCACATCCAGGGCATATTTTTAACTTAGGACATGGTGTGTTTCCTTCCGTTAATCCTGAAACATTAAAGCGACTAACAACTTTTGTTCATGAATATACAGCAGCAAACAAGCGTTAATAATTCTTAAGTAATAATAATTATTATATTTTAAGTATTATTACTAGCACTTTCACGTTTTTTTTGGCAAAATAAATGAATGAGTGAAAAATTGCTGAAAAATCGTGAATAAACAGGATGTGAGGGATATTATGACAAAGAAAGTAATGGGGCTTTTAGTAATGGCCTATGGAACTCCTTACAAGGAGGAGGATATTGAACGTTATTATACGCATATTCGCCATGGCCGTAAGCCATCTCCTGAAATGCTAGAGGATTTAAAAAATCGCTATGAAGCAATCGGTGGTATTTCTCCACTTGCAAAAATAACGCAAGAACAAGGAGAGAAATTACAGGAGCATTTAAATAGAGTTCAGGATCAAGTGGAATTTAAGCTTTACTTAGGTTTAAAGCATATCGAACCGTTCGTTGAAGATGCTGTGAAACAAATGTATGAAGATGGCATTCAAGAAGCAGTGAGTATCGTGCTTGCGCCGCATTTCTCTACCTTTAGCGTAAAATCATACAACGGACGAGCTCATGAGGAAGCAGAGAAGCTTGGAAATCTTAAAATTACATCAGTTGAAAGCTGGTTTGATGAGCCGAAGTTTATTCAGTATTGGTCTGAGAAAGTAAAGGCAACTTTTGATTCTATGCCAGTAGAAGAAAAGAATCATTCGGTTTTAATTGTTTCTGCGCACAGCTTACCTGAGAAAATCCTTCAATCGGGGGATCCATATCCGGATCAGCTTCAAAAAACAGCTGATTACATTGCTGAGAGTGCCGGTGTAAAAAACTATGCAGTTGGCTGGCAAAGTGCTGGGAATACACCAGAGCCATGGCTGGGACCTGATGTTCAGGATTTAACGAGAGAGTTATACGAAAAGAATGGTTATAAAGCATTCGTATACACACCAGTTGGCTTTGTAGCAGACCATTTAGAGGTTCTCTATGATAATGATTATGAGTGTAAGATTATTACGGAAGAATTAGGTGTGTCGTATTACCGACCAGAAATGCCGAATTCACAACCATTATTTATTGATGCGATGGCAACGGTTGTACTGGACAAGTTAAACATGAGATAACGTAAACAACTTTTAGAAAAGAAGGCGATTAACCGTGTTGGAAGAAAAAAAGAAGGTTGTCATAATTGGGGGAGGCATAACAGGTATAACAGCTGCTTACTACTTACAAAAGGAAGCTCGTGAAAAGGGCTTACCGATTGACGTATGCCTTGTTGAAGCAACGCATCGTCTAGGTGGAAAAATACAGACTGTTGTTCGTGACGGTTTTGTCATTGAAAGAGGTCCAGACTCCTACCTAGAGAGAAAGCAAAGTGCGACACGTCTTGTAAAAGAAGCAGGAATGGAGTCAAAGCTTGTGAACAATACAGCTGGGAAATCGTATGTATTGGTTCAAGAGAGGCTGCATCCGATGCCAGGTGGTTCTGTTATGGGTATCCCAACACAACTGGCCCCATTTGTTACGACTGGATTATTTTCTATTCAAGGAAAGTTAAGAGCCGCTGCTGATTTTGTACTACCAAAGTCAAATCCAGTTGACGATCAATCATTAGGTACCTTCTTTAGAAGAAGACTAGGAGATGAAGTGGTTGAAAACTTAATTGAGCCACTTCTTTCGGGTATCTACGCAGGGGATATTGACCAAATGAGCCTCATGGCAACCTTTCCACAATTTTATCAGGTAGAACAAAAATATGGCAGTTTAGTTCTTGGAATGAAAAAAGCAACACCCCAAGCTCCGAAAAAATCGCCTGAAACAAAGAGTAAAGGTATTTTCTTAACACTGACTTCCGGATTGCAGTCTTTAGTGGACGGAATTGAAGTAAAACTTGAGGCTGGGTCGGTGTTGAAGGGAATCCGTGTTGATCGAATAAAAAAGGTGGACAAAGGTTACAAGCTTGAGTTAAACAATGGAGACAAACTTGCCGCTGATGCTATTGTCTCAGCCGTACCACATCATGTGACACATGCGATGTTTCAGCAGTATGATTTCTTCGATTCTTTTGAATATATGCCATCGACTTCAGTGGCAACCGTTGCATTGGCTTTTCCAAAAGAAGCAGTAGAAAAGGATATCAATGGGACCGGATTTGTCGTGTCACGAAATAGCGATTATTCGATAACTGCCTGTACGTGGACACATAAAAAATGGCCACATGCATGCCCAGAAGGTAGTGTTCTGCTTCGTTGTTATGTTGGTCGTCCTGGCGATGAGGCGATAGTAGATTTATCTGATGATGAGTTAACTAGAATTGTCCTAGAAGACTTGAATAAGACCATGAATATCACGATGGATCCTGATTTTGTTGTTGTTTCAAGGTGGAAGGACTCAATGCCTCAATACACTGTTGGACATAAACAAAGAATTCAAACGGTCAATGAGCATGTTGCTCAAGAATTGCCGGGTGTATTTTTAGCAGGAGCTTCTTTTGAAGGCTTAGGGATTCCTGATTGTATTGATCAAGGTGAGGCAGCAGTAAAAAAGGTATTACAATTTCTTTAATAAAATTTTTAAAGGGACTCTTAACCAGGAGTCTCTTTTTCACTATTGACATAAACTCTATAAGGTGTTAAATTACTGGTTATACAAAATGACCATTTTGTTCATTTGGTCAGTTATTGAGGTGAAGATATGGGGATTGATCGAAAAAAGCTAATTGTTGAGGCTGCGACAAAGTCTTTTTCACAGTTTGGCTATAAAGCTACGACCATAGACCAAGTGGCCAAAATTGCAAATGTTGGTAAAGGAACGATCTATACCTTTTTTAAAAACAAGGAAGAGCTGTTTGATGAGATTATATCTAGCTTGATTAAGGAGTTAAAAGTAACAGCAGATGAGGCATTTTTAGGCGATTTACCATTTCATGAAAAGCTGCATCAAGCATTGTATCAAATCCTCGAATTTCGGATGAGCCACCAGCTTTCAATTAAGCTTTTTCAGGAAGCAAGAGAAATTGGTACACCTGCAGTAGTAGATGTGATTAATAGGATGGAAAATAATATATTGAGAAATATTGAAGAACGAGTCGCCAAAGCCATTGAAACAGGAAGTATACAATCTTGTGACCCAAAGGTAACAGCGTTTGTTATGTTAAAGCTTTATATTGCTTTAATTTTCGATTGGGAAAAAAGTAATCCACCACTTGAAAAAGACGAGATAGCCAAGCTATTCGAACAATATATATTTAAGGGTTTAGCCAAATAAGCCCTTCTTTTTTGTTAAAAAATGACCAAATGAACATTTTAGTCAATATGTTGATAAAGGGGAGAATAACAATTGAAAAATAATCTTCTAAAAGAAGAGATCGCAGCGGTGTTTCGAAATCGGAAACTATTGATCCCACTTATCGCCGTACTTTTTATTCCTATTTTATATAGTGGGATGTTTTTATGGGCATTTTGGGATCCATATGATCACTTGAAGGACCTTCCAGTAGCGATTGTAAATGAAGATGATGGTGCAACTTATGAAGGAAAAGAACTTCATCTAGGTGATGACTTAGTCGCCAAGTTAAAAGAAAGTCAAGATTTTCATTTTGAGTTTGTTGATCGTACAGTGGCAAACGATGACCTAGAAAACCAAAAATATTATATGATCGTCGAGATACCTGATAATTTTTCTGAAAATGCGACGACACTTTTAGATGAAAACCCAGAGAAGCTTTCACTTACGTATATACCAAATGAAGGCTATAACTTCTTAGCTGCACAAATCGGCGGTACTGCAATTGAAAAGATTAAAGCGTCTCTTTCAGCAAAAGTAACAGAAACATATGCGGAAAGTATGTTTGACAAAGTAGGAGAACTTGCGGATGGAATGACGAAAGCAAGTGAAGGTGCAAATGATTTGAGCACTGGAACATCTGATCTTTTGGCAGGGACTTCAAACTTTCATGAAAAGCTGACCCAATTTTCAACTGGAACAGAGAAGTTTTCGGAAGGAATGATAAGTGCCACAAATGGGACAATTGCCCTTAATAAAGGTGCGTCCGATTTATCAACAGGTTTAGGACAATTAACCAATGGCCAAACCGAGCTTGTTACAGCCTCCAAGAGAATTCAATCGGGACTAGGAAGTTTAAATGAAGGAATTACAAATGTAAACACAGGATTAGAAACGGTGAATGATAAGGTTCCGGCGTTAATCGGTGGAACAAGTGAGTTAATGAAAGGGGCGGCAACACTTGAAACCTCACTTGCTGAATGGCAAAAGGGTGCCGAGGCGGTTAATGGTGGCGTAAAGGCGCTCACTCAATCCTTACAAGCCGTGATCTCACAAATGCCTGAAGGCCAGGAGAGAGCGGTTCTTGAACAAACACTCGCCTCTTTAGATTCAAACACCCAAATACTCGCAGAAAAATCTGCTCTTTTGTCCGCGGGTGCAAGCAATCTTGAAAATGGCATGGGATCCTTACTAGAAGGACAAAAAGAACTTCAAGGTGGATTACATCAATTAGAAGAAGGTACGAATGCTTTAGTAACAGGATCTTCAGAACTTTCTGCGGGACAAACAACGTTCGAGTCTGGCATGGAATTATTTCAACAAAAGCTTTCTGAAGCCTCAAATGGTGCCCAAAAAATTAGCGAGGGTACAAATGGGTTAGTTTCCGGGGTTACAGAGCTATCGGAGGCATCAAAAACCATTGCGTCAAGTGCAAGTCTGTTAGAAGAAGGTAGCGATAAAATTGTCGATGGAAACAATAAGCTACTAGACGGTAGCAATGAACTGTCAACTAAGCTAGCTGAAGGAGCAGACAAAGCATCCAGCGTTGATGCTACGAATAAAACATTTGATATGATGGCACAGCCAGTCGAAGTGAAGGAAAAGAAAGTGAATGAAGTATCAAACTACGGTACAGGGTTCGCTCCATACTTCCTGTCATTAGGATTGTTCGTAGGTGCTTTACTTCTCTCAATTGTGTTTCCTTTAAAGGAGCCAGCATCTATTCCTAAGAGTGGAATGAACTGGTTCATAAGCAAATTTTCAATTATTGGTGTAGTTGGTGTATTACAGGGGATCGTAGCAGCCACCGTGTTACTACTAGGTCTAGGATTACAGGTTGAAAGTACCGTTTACTTTTATCTCTTCACCATCATCACTAGTATCACGTTTGTGGCATTAATTCAATTATTGGTCACAACACTTGGAGATCCAGGTCGTTTTGTCGCCATTATCATTCTCATTTTGCAATTAACAACAAGTGCAGGAACATTTCCATTAGAGCTTATTCCAAGCGCATTACAGCCGTTTAATTCATTATTGCCAATGACTTATTCGGTTCAAGGATTTAAAGCGGTTATTTCAAGTGGTGATTACTCATTTATGTGGCATAACGCATATATCCTATTGTCGTTCGCTGTTGTATGTGCGGTTGGTACCATTCTTTATTTTTCAAAAATGCATAAGCGCCAGTTCCATGTAATGGCAGAATAAAAAATAGCCCCAGTCAGCTGACTGGGGCCTTTATTGTAAACTACGAATCTATATGTTTGTTACATCCATGCAATGCTCGCACTTATTGCCATAACATTCATGTTGTTCTTCAATTTTATTCCCACATTGTACACATTCCTTTGGTGGTAAGTTTCTGAAAAATTCAACAATGCTCTCAAACATATAAGTTCCCCCTATTATGGTGTTTGAAACAGATTAATTATTAATTAAATTGTATTATAACAGTTAAAGTGTGTCAATCGTTGTTTTACCTATTTTTCATAAATAAATAAAAAAGCTATAATAAACGATAGATATAATAAAAAGCGGAGGGAATCGTTCAATGAAGCTCACAACGATAGGTTTTTGGGGTGGTTATCCCAAAGCAAATGAAGCTAGCTCAGGTTATGTGTTAGAACATAACGGTTTTCAATTATTGATAGATTGTGGAAGCGCGGTTTTGTCTAAGTTACAAAATTATTACCAGCCTGAAGAACTAGATGCGGTTGTATTATCTCATTATCATGCCGATCATATCGCAGACATTGGTGCCTTGCAGCATGCTCGATTGATTCAAGGGTTTTTAGGGGGTCAGATGAATACATTACCGATTTATGCCCATGAAGCGGATGCCCATGAATTTTCTAAGTTAACGTACAAAACCATAACAAAAGGGATTGCATATGATGCCAATGCTGAATTGAAAGTAGGTCCATTTACTATTCGATTTTTATTAACAAAGCATCCGGTTCCTTGCTATGCGATGAGATTTGAGGCTGATGGCAACGCGCTTGTATACACAGCAGATACTTCGTTTATTGAGGAGTTTGTTTCATTTAGTGAGGGAGCGGACGTTCTTTTGTGTGAATGTAATTTCTATGGAAATCAGGACGGAAGTGGAGCAGGGCATATGAACAGCATTGATGCTGGAAAGCTTGCAGCTAGAGCAAATGTTAAGCAGCTCGTGTTAACGCATCTTCCTCACTATGGAGATCTAGAGCAATTAGTTGACGAAGCAAAGCAACATTATAATGGCCCAACAGGCTTGGCCCACACCGGACAAGTGATTGAATTATAAGGAGAGAGAAGTATGTTATTTATTGATAATAAAGGGATCACAGATCCAAGAGTAAATTTAGCGATTGAAGAATATTGCTTGAAAAATTTAAACATAGATGAAACGTATCTACTTTTCTACATAAATGAACCATCCATTATCATTGGCAAAAATCAAAATACGATTGAAGAAATAAATACGGATTACGTAGAGGAAAACGGGATTCATGTAGTCCGTAGGCTTTCAGGTGGTGGAGCTGTTTATCATGACTTAGGAAATTTAAATTTTAGCTTTATTACCAAGGACGATGGAGAAAGCTTTCATAATTTTAAAAAGTTTACGGATCCGGTCGTTGAAGCTTTGCGTGAGCTAGGAGTACAGGCGGAATTAAGTGGGAGAAACGACATTGTGGTTGAAGGTAGAAAAATTTCTGGGAATGCACAGTTTTCCACAAAGGGACGAATGTTCAGTCATGGAACGCTTATGCTTGATTCAGAAATCGACCATGTTGTATCAGCATTAAAGGTGCGTAAGGATAAAATTGAGTCAAAAGGAATCAAGTCGATTCGAAGCCGAGTCGCCAATATTTCGGAATTTTTAACAGAAAAGGTTTCAATGGAAGAGTTTCGTTCCTTGCTTCTTGAGAAGATCTTTGGTGGTACAGAGAATGTAAATGAGTATATGTTAACAGAAGAAGACTGGAAGAATATACACGAGCTTTCAAAAGAACGCTATCAAAATTGGGATTGGAATTACGGGAGATCTCCGAAGTTTAACCTCCAGCATTCGCACCGTTTCCCAGTGGGACATATTGATGTCAGGTTAGAAGTGAATAAAGGGGTTATTGAAAGCTGCAAAATTTATGGTGATTTCTTTGGAGTTGGAGATGTCACCGATATAGAAGAAAAACTAACGGGAATTCGTTACGATAAAGCTGTGATACAATTAGCGTTGGACGATGTAAATATTAAACATTATTTTGGTAATGTGACAAAAGAAGATTTCTTACAATTAATTTATTAACATGTTGGGGGACTATGAATGGCAATTTTAGTAACAGGTGGAGCCGGCTATATTGGGAGCCACACAGTGGTAGAGCTTTTGAATCATGGAGAAGAAGTAGTGGTTGTAGACAATTTACAAACCGGTCATCTCCCAGCGGTAAAGGGGGCAACTTACTATCAAGTGGATTTACGCGATTCGAAAGCATTAAGTGATGTATTATCAAAGCACTCCATTGAAGCGGTGATTCATTTTGCGGCGAGTTCTCTAGTAGGAGAAAGTGTAGAGAAGCCGCTCATGTATTACGAAAATAATCTTATTGCTTCACACTCATTAGTCTCTGTTATGGTGGAGCATAATGTGAAGAAAATTGTATTTTCATCAACAGCCGCAACATATGGGGAACCGAAAGAGGTTCCGATTTCAGAGGAGTCAGAAACGTCTCCAACGAATCCATATGGAGAAACAAAGCTTGCTATGGAAAAGCTGTTCCGTTGGTGTGATGGGGCTTACGGCTTAAAGTCGATTTCACTGCGCTATTTTAATGCAGCTGGCGCTCACCCGGAGGGAATTATTGGAGAGGACCACACACCTGAAACTCATTTGATCCCTATTATTTTGCAGGTAGCATTAGGGCAGAGAGAGCATATTGGTATCTATGGTGACGATTATCCGACTGAGGACGGAACATGTATCCGCGATTATATTCATGTCATGGACCTTGCTAACGCTCACTGGTTAGCTTTAGAATATTTGCGTAAAAATGAAGTAAGTGATGTGTTCAACTTAGGAAATGGACGAGGCTTTTCTGTAAAAGAGGTAATCGAAACAGCAAGAACAGTTACAAAGCATGAAATTCCAGCTATAGTTAGTCCACGTCGAGCGGGAGATCCAGCTGTATTAATTGCATCATCTGAAAAAGCCCAGCAAACATTAGGCTGGAAGCCAAAGTATAACCAGTTAGAAACAATAATTGAAACAGCATGGAACTGGCATCAGAACAATCCTGGTGGTTATGAGAAATAGTATGTAGGTGAGGGGCTCCGTGGGATGGAGCCCCTTTTGTGTGTTATTGAAGGATGCGGTTTTGCTGATTGCTCTGCATGCCTTGCATATTTTGCATGCCTTGCGTACCTTGTGTACCACCTGTAGCGAACGAATTAAGCAGCTGTTGTGTATCTTCTTCTTTTAGCTGAGGAACTTGATAATATTCCTTTTTGTTTTGATATAAGAAGATTTCGTACGCCATTTCCAAATAGTTAGGGATACTATCCTGAAGCACGCGTCGAACAATCGGATTCGTTGCTTCACCAGCAGCCATCGTCATCGTTTGTGCAGATGACTTCATGCAGCCAAGCATGAGAGAAGATAAACACTTATCATCAATTTCAGCTGCAGATTGTTTCGGTTTAGTCGGTTGGGAGGATTTCATACCATAAACAACATCATTGGATTGCTTCATCATATAGCTAGAAGTTGGGTGACTTGGATCTTGTCCAGTTTTAAAACACTCGACCAACACATTATATTGATCCGTAATAAATTGACGTTGTCGAACGACAATATCCTTTAACTCTGGATCCTTAATCTGTTGTTCGAACATTAAATACTGATCAATCGTACCAAGAGTTCCCGAAATCACCTCATGCACATCAAGAATCTCATGTGCCCCGTGATTCACTGTTCTTGCCATATTCGGTGAAGCCATCATATTATTTGTAGAAGCAGTTTGCATATTGTTTTGCTGTTGTTGTGTTATCATCCGTCTCAACCCCCACTTTCGGATTTGTACAGCTAAATACCGTACGTGTCTATTATGGTGAAAGATGCGGGCGAGCATACGGGGTGAAAATTTGGGAAAAATGGTAGTTAGGTTATCCTAGAAGCTTAAAAATGAGCTAAGTGGGAACCAAAATGGAGTTAGGTCCCCGTGAGTATGGAAAAAAGAGCGTAGCGGTAATCAAAGTAGGAATTAGGTTCCATGAGCCGAGAAAAAAGAGCTTAGCGGTAATCAAAATGGAGTTAGGTTCCCATGAGTACGGAAAAAAGAGCGTAGGGGTAACCAAAGTGTGAGTTAGGTTCCCGTGAGCAAAGAAAAAAGAGCGTAGGGGTAACCAAAGTGTGAGTTAGGTTCCCGTGAGCAAAGAAAAAAGAGCGTAGGGGTAACCAAAGTGTGAGTTAGGTTCCCGTGAGCAAAGAAAAAAGAGCGTAGGGGTAACCAAAGTGTGAGTTAGGTTCCCGTGAGCAAAGAAAAAAGAGCGTAGGGGTAACCAAAGTGTGAGTTAGGTTCCCGTGAGCAAAGAAAAAAGAGCGTAACGGTAATCAAAGTGTGAGTAAGGTTCCCGTGAGCAAAGAAAAAAGAGCGTAACGGTAATCAAAGTGTGAGTAAGGTTCTCGTGCGCATAGAAAAAAGAGCTTAGCGGTAATCAAAATGGAGTAAGGTTCCCATGAGTACGGAAAAAAGAGCGTAGGGGTAACCAAAGTGTGAGTTAGGTTCCCGTGAACAAAGAAAAAAGAGCGTAGCTGTAATAAAAGTAGGAGTTAGGTTCCCATGAGTACGGGTAAATCCTAAAGCAGTAAGCAAAGCATAAGTGTAGTTTCAAATTCATCAATAAAGGCTTTATGGAACTGAATTTTTTACAATTTAACTTTTTAGAACAAAATGTGCTCTTCTACTATGGCCCTTTAATACAAAGTGGGATGACAACACCCGCCTCACAGTCTTCTTCGACTTCACCACACCCCCGCACCACTCATAAATAGCATTCGTTGTTACTAACCGATCCGGAAACAGCAGCATAAACTCATGAACGATTCTAACGATTGCATCGTCAGTACTTTCAATTGTTCCGCATGCACAGACTAATCTCGTTTCTGTAGCTTCTTTGAAAAATGTATAGCAGTGGGAACAATAAATTCCCTTTTGCAGCATCTCATAAGAATAATCAGGTTTTCTTTTTATAGGAGATGTCGTCAAATGATGAGAGAGAAGTTTATTTGCTATTTTCTCATGTAGATGAGTGGCTTTGGTGGGTTTGTTGGCAAGTTTTCTTAGTAGACGCTGGATTTGAGTAGGGTGGATAATTGGTGTTTTCATGGGGGCTTGATAGAGGGTGAACTCAGGGTTTACAAACACTAAAAATGGTTCGATAGGAAGCATACAGCCATGTTCCTGTAAAAAGCGTCGCAGCAAGGATTCGCTTCTTTGCAACTGTTCCAGGGGGTTTTTAATTTCCTTATCTGATAAAGTATACCAACGATCTCCTCTAACACAGAAATCCCCTTCAAAATTTTTTATCTCAAACAACAAAACGGATTCTTGAAAAATTGCTAGGGAATCCATTTGAAAAAGGTTATTACCGAAATCAAGCAGAACGTCATTTAACAGTAGAAACTCATTCGTCAATGTACTAACATATCGATCAAACAACAATTCGCCAGCGTAGCCTTTTTCAAGATGTTGGTAATGCGTTACATCTTTTTCACATAGGCTCATACGTAAAAATAAACTGCGATATAACAATAGGTTTTCTGACTCTTTTCTCGGTTTAAGTAACATCTTCCACATCCTTTCCTTTTCAGTGTATATCTTCTCAAATGATTTGTCTAAAAATTCATAAATGTATGCGTTTACACTTGTAAGCCTAATTAGCAACCAATATAATGGAAGTAGGGGTTTATCACTCTTTATGAATGAACACTCATTCATAAAGAGTACTTGAACAAATTCATGAACAAATCACACAACAAACACAACAACTCAGACCACCATACGAACAAACCAAAACAACCAAATAAAGGGGATGGAGCGATGAATTTATCTGCTCAGTTACACGAGACGGCAAAAGCATTGCCTCAAAAAACAGCGTATTATTTTAATGACGAGGCTAGCACGTATGCTGAATTGGATGGGGCAATTACGAAGTTTGCGTCAGGGCTAGAGTCACTTGGGGTCAAAAAAGGGGATCATATTGCGTTACTTTTGGGGAATTCACCATATTTTGTTGTTAGTTTGTACGGAGCACTGCGATTAGGGGCTACAGTGATTCCGGTCAATCCGATTTATACTCCGGATGAAATTGGCTATATTATTAAAAATGGGGATGTTAAAACAGTTGTTGCACTGGATCTATTACTTCCACTTGCAGAAAAAATGCATCATTTACTGCCTGAGGTTGAAAATTATATCATCTGTGAAACACCTCAAGGTAAGGAACGGGGGCTCAATAATAACAACTTAACGGTTGGAGATAAGCTACATACATTTACAAGCATACTCGCATCCGGTGACTTAAGTTATCAGGGACCTGAGCTTAATGAAGATGATATGGCAGTGATTTTGTACACATCAGGTACAACTGGAAAGCCAAAGGGTGCCATGCTCACACACAAAAATTTATACAGCAATGCAAAAGATACAGGCGATTATCTGAAAATGAACGAGGATGACCGTGTCATTACCACTCTTCCAATGTTTCATGTGTTTTGCTTAACGGTGGCGCTCAATGCACCTTTATTGAGTGGGGCAACCATTTTAATTGATCCAAAATTTAGTCCGGCTGAAATTTTCCGCTTATCAAAAAAATATCAACCGACTGTTTTTGCTGGTGTACCTACAATGTATAACTTCCTTTACCAATACGAAGCAGGAGATCCAAAGGACTTACAATCATTACGATTATGTATTTCCGGTGGTGCCTCGATGCCGGTTTCCTTGCTGGAAAACTTTGAGAGGAAGTTCAACGTGCTTATTTCTGAAGGGTACGGGCTTTCAGAAGCTTCACCGGTTACTTGCTTTAATCCGCTCGATCGTCCACGAAAGGCAGGTTCGATTGGTCAGTCCATTATTCATGTGGAAAACAAGATTGTGAATGAGTTAGGAGAAGAGGTTCCTGTCGGGCAGGTTGGGGAGCTTATCGTTTCCGGTCCGAATGTGATGAAGGGATATTATAAAATGCCCGAGGAAACACAGGCGGCCATTCGTAATGGTTGGTTATACACCGGTGATTTAGCTAGAAAGGATGAGGAAGGTTATTTTTATATTGTTGACCGGAAAAAGGATCTTATTCTTGTCGGTGGCTACAATGTGTATCCGAGAGAAGTAGAGGAAGTGCTTTATAGTCATCCAGATATTATCGAGGTGGCAGTGCTTGGAGTTCCTGATCCGGAACAAGGGGAAGCGGTGAAAAGCTATATTGTAACAAAGAATACAGAGCTAACAGAAGAGGACGTTCTTGCTTATTGTCGTGAGCGGTTAGCAAAATACAAGATTCCTAGTTCTGTAGATTTTCTTGAAGAGCTTCCAAAGAATACAACCGGGAAAATTTTACGAAGAGCGTTAAAACAACAAATCATTCAAGCATAGGATTAGAAAAAAAACAGGCTGAAATATGTCTGCTTTTTGATTGAAGGAGGAATGATCTGTGAGCCTTATTCTTTTTGAAAAAAAGGACTTCATCGGTTTTGTTACCTTGCATCGTCCGGATGTCATGAACGCTTTCAATTATGATTCCTTGCAGCAACTTCAGGAAATTGTGCAAAAAGTTCGTCATGACCGGGAAGTGCGTGCTGTCCTAATCACCGGTTCAGGTGATAAAGCCTTTAGTGTAGGTGCTGATTTAAAAGAACGGAAACATCTCTCTTCAGATGATGTGATGAGAAATGTACACAAAATCGGAGAAGTATTTTCAGAAATAAGTGAGCTTCCTCAACCAACGATAGCAGCAATTAATGGATACGCATTTGGTGGTGGAATGGAGCTGGCTCTAGCTTGTGATTTCCGTCTTGCGGTAAAAGGCACTAAAATGGGGTTGACCGAAACGAGTCTTGGAATCATACCTGGTGCAGGTGGTACACAGCGTTTGCCACGTTTAATAGGTGAAACAAAAGCATTGGAGCTTATTTTAACTGCTAGAAAAATAACAGCTGAACAAGCAGAACAATTAGGGCTCGTGAACAAAGTAACTGAATCGGATGCTCTTATGAATGAGTCCTTAGAGCTGGCTAAGGAAATGCTGGCTAATGCACCTGTTGCCCTTCAGCAAGCGAAATTTGCTGTTCGTCAAGGGATGTGTGTAGATTTGAATACGGCATTAAAAATTGAAAGGAAAGCTTATGAGGTAACGATACCAACTGAGGATCGTAAAGAAGCGTTACAAGCCTTTAGTGAAAAGAGAAAACCGAATTTTCAGGGAAAGTAGATAAAAGGACCAGTCGGAATCGATTGGTTCTTTTTTGTAGTATAATAAATATTTAGAAAATTTATAAAAAAGACTTGTAGAAAAGAACGGCTCCTTATATAATTATAGGTAGATATTTTAGTGCATAAAAGCATAAAAGTAAAAAAGTGATAGAGAGAGAGTAAGAGGGGGAAATATTATGCTAAGAAAAATGAAATCACTCGCTGCCATTTCGGTTGCAGGAGCATTATTCTTAAGTGGCTGTGGCAGCTCAGAAACAGATAATGCAAACGGAGACTCAGAAGTAAAGACACTTAAAGTCGGTGTAACTCAGATTGTGGAGCATCCGTCGTTAGATGCTGCTCTTGAAGGCTTCCAAAAAGCGCTTGAAGAGGAAGGGCTTGAAGTGGAATATGATGTGCAAATTGCACAAGGAGACCAAAATAATAACCAATCGATTGCTAACAACTTTGTTGGTGATAAAGTGGACCTGATTTTTGCTAACTCAACACCAAGTGCATTGAGTGCGTTAAACGCAACGAAGGAAATTCCAATTGTGTTTACATCTGTTACTGATCCTGTAGGTGCTGCTCTTGTAACGGCTATGGATCAGCCAGGAGAAAATATTACAGGTACAACAGATACACATCCAGATGCGATTCCGAATATGGTTAATTTTATGAACGAGAACTTTAGTGGTAGTACGGTTGGAGTTATTTATAATTCAGGTGAACAAAATTCAGTTGCCCAAATTGATCTTGTGAAGGAAGCGATAAAAGGGACAGACTTGAAGCTTGCTGAAGCTACGGTTTCTACTTCTTCTGAAGTAAAGCAAGCAGCTGAATCATTAATCGGTAAGGCTGATATGTTCTATATCATTACTGATAACACAGTTGTTTCAGCTTTAGAGTCTGTTATTCAAGTAGCTAATGATGAAGATTTACCGTTGTTTGTAGGAGAGCTAGATTCAGTAAAACGCGGTGGTTTTGCAGGATTTGGCTTTGACTACGGTGATATCGGTTATGAAGCAGGAGTTATGGCTGCACAAATCCTAAAAGGTGAAAAGAAGGCATCAGACTTACCTGTTCAGTATCCACAAAACCTAAAGCTATTAATCAACCAAACAGCTGCAAAGGAAATGGGTATTGAAATAAAGGATGAATGGAAAGAACTTGCGGAACTTGTAGACTAATGAATATTGGTTTGGGCTTCTGGATTTATTCCTTGAAGCCCTTCCGTATGTAAG
Organism: Robertmurraya mesotrionivorans; assembly: GCF_050971805.1. Lineage (NCBI taxonomy): Bacteria > Bacillati > Bacillota > Bacilli > Caryophanales > Bacillaceae > Robertmurraya > Robertmurraya mesotrionivorans. Next base: position 84,654 of record NZ_JBPCCH010000010.1, read on the forward strand.
AAAGGAGAAGCATCTATGTTTACAGCGATTTTTTCATCAGTGGAGGCAGGTGCCATTTACGCCCTTATGGCGCTTGGCGTGTACTTGTCTTTTAGAATACTAGACTTCCCCGATTTAACGGTGGATGGTAGCTTTGTAACCGGAGCATCAGTTGCTGCTATATTAATTGTGTCAGGTACCAATCCTTTTATCGCAACCATAGCGGCACTTGTCGCAGGGTTTATTGCCGGTTGCATGACGGGGCTTCTTCACACCAAAGGAGGAATCAATCCCTTATTGTCTGGGATATTAATGATGATTGCTCTTTATTCGATCAACCTACGAATTATGGGGAAATCGAACGTTCCACTTTTATCAGAGGAAACGGTTATTACAAAGATTTCGGATTTTTGGACGAATTTAAATATTGATCAGACAATCGGCTCGTTGTTTGCTTCCATAGGGTTAGCTGACTATACTCCAAAAACATGGGGAATTTTGCTTTTTATGATCATCCTTGCATTTATTATTAAAGGATTGATCGATGCCTTTTTAAAGACAGATATCGGCCTTGCGTTGCGCGCGACAGGTGACAATGAAACGATGATTCGAAGCTTTTCTGCTAACACAGATACGTTAAAGGTAATCGGTTTAGGTCTATCAAATGCCCTCGTTGCCTTTGCTGGGGCACTGATTGCTCAGTACAATGGATTTAGTGATGTTGGAATGGGTATTGGTATGATTATCATTGGTTTGGCATCGGTAATTATCGGGGAAGCAATCTTTGGGGCGAAAAATATTGTTCGTGCGACCTTCGCTGTAATCGGTGGTGCGATCGTGTATCGAATTATTGTTACGTTGGCGTTACGAGTAGAGTTTTTAGAAACGGGAGATATGAAGTTAATTACTGCGATTATTGTTGTTTCTGCCCTTGTTGTTCCTAAGCTGGTTAATCAGCAAAAAGAAAGACAACGTAAGAAAAAACGCCTGCTTGAATCAGCATTAAGAGAAAATAACTCCTTAGAGAAGAGTGGTGAACAGCTTGCTGCAGCTAAATCAGATTTATAAAGTGTTCAATGAAGGCACACCGGATGAAAAGATTGCCATTAATCATGTCAATTTGTCTTTGAATAAGGGAGACTTTGTCACTGTGATTGGAAGTAACGGAGCTGGGAAATCAACTCTTATGAACCTTATCTCTGGGAAAATGTTTCCTGATATTGGTCAGGTGAAGGTAGATGGCCAGGATGTTACTACAATGAAAGAGCATAAACGTTCCCGTCTCATTGGTCGGGTGTTTCAGGATCCAATGGCAGGAACAGCTCCTTCTATGACGATAGAAGAAAATTTAGCAATCGCCTACTCAAGAGCATCCTCACGAGGGTTGAGCAGAGGAGTAACCAAAAAACGCCGTGAGTTTTTTATCGAAAAATTAGAGTCACTTCATCTTGGACTTGAAAATCGTCTTCAGGCGAAGGTTGGACTTTTATCAGGAGGGGAGCGCCAAGCATTATCCTTATTGATGGCAACCTTTACTGATCCAAAAATCCTTCTTTTAGATGAGCATACAGCTGCTCTTGATCCATCACGAGCGGAGCTTATTACAAACTTAACTAGAGATATCGTGAATGAAACGAATTTAACTACTTTAATGGTCACCCATAATATGCAACAGGCACTTGATCTTGGTAACCGACTGATTATGATGGATAGTGGGCAAATCATTTTTGAAGCAAATGAAGAGGAAAAATCAAAGCTAACTGTCGAAAAGCTTCTAGAGGAATTCCAGCGTATTCGTGGTTCTAAAATGAGTAGTGACCGTTCGGTACTTGTATAGAGAACACATCAGAGAGACTCTCTGTGTGTTTTCTTTTTTTGTGTCTCTTGCTGGATATTATCTGTCCAGGTATAATATTCGATATTGAGTTTCCAGTTTTATGTATTTTGTTAGATTCGTAGAGGATAGACAACATGGTGGTGAATTTTTTTGGAAGAAGTAGTTTCTGTTAGAAGTAACAGTGAGTTTCGAAAGGGAATACAAGCAGGGTTGTCGATTGGCATTGGCTATTTTCCGATTGCGTTAACATTTGGATTGCTAGCAAAAACAACAGGACTTACTGTTACTGAAACCGTACTAATGAGTATCATTGTATTCGCTGGTGCTTCTCAATATATTTCACTTAGCTTGCTCACGCTTGGTACAGGAGTATTTGAGATTGTATTAACAACATTTATTGTAAACATCAGACATTTTCTCATGTCAGCTTCCTTGAATGAAAAAGTTGAAAAGGAAGGGACTTCACTTAAAATGCTCTATTCATTTGGAATAACAGACGAGACGTTTTCTGTTGCCGCATTAAAAGATGGAAAGGTTTCGACTGGATTTCTGTTTGGAGTCATTACCGTTTCATATTCGAGCTGGGTAATTAATTCGGGTTTAGGCCATATTATTGGTGCTTCTCTACCACAGACTCTTCAAGAAAGTATGTCGGTTGCTCTTTATGCGATGTTTATCGGACTTTTGGTTCCTTCGATGAAAAAGAGCGTGAAGGTGGTCTTTTTAGCGGTAATAGCCGCGAGTTTTAATACGATATTTACGATGACAGAAGTCATTTCTACTGGCTGGTCCATTGTCGCTTCCACTTTGCTATCAGCTATTATAGTGGAAGTTGTTCAAACTCTAAGGGGGCGGGAGGGAGAGCAGGTACATGAAAAGTGAGATTCTATGGATGATTATCGGAATGGGATTAGTCACTTATATTCCAAGGATGCTTCCGTTCGTCCTTTTTAAAGGAAAAGAATTACCCTCATTTTTGCAAGGAATTCTGAAAAATGTACCATATGCAACGCTTGGGGCACTAATATTCCCTGGCATATTATTTATTCAAGATGATCTTTGGTATGGCGTTCTTGGGGCTGCAGCCGCGTTTATCGCTGCTTTTCTCGGTGCTAATGTAATAATAGTCGTTATTGGCTCAATCACGGTACTTACGGTGTATTCTTATTTTTTCTAAGCTGTTTCTCCTGGAGGAACAGTTTTTTTAATATCTTTTGGGATATAGTAATTACTGGTTCTAAATCCTATTTTTATAACTAAAATAAGTACAAAAGGATTGGACAAGGTGGAAAGGGGAGATATTTTTTGGCTAAGAAAATTGGCTTGTACGGTGTGCTTGCCTTTTGTTTATATGTACTCTTTTTTTACTGGTATTTATTTTATTTTTCTCAATCAAGCTTGCCTTTTGAATACCAGGGAACGAAGGCAGATCCTGCTACTTTTTTAAATGAAAGAGAGTTAATGTTAACAGAAGAATACTCGAAAATTCGCAACTTCTTGTTTTTTATCTCGACCCCAATTGAATGGTTATTTTATTTGCTTATTCTATTGTTTGGTCTATCTAAGGCGTTTAAGCGATGGTCGGAACAATCGGCTAAATATCGGATTCTCCAGCAGGCAATTTATTTAATTTGGTTGTCGGTAGCTGCCTTTATAGCTACGACTCCATTAAGCTATGTTAGCTATTCACTCTCAAAGAAATACAATATTTCAACCCAATCCTTTTCGTCTTGGATGAAGGATGAGTTGATCGATTTTTGGATTAATTATGGTACTTTGTTTCTCATTGTGACTGTTCTGTATTGGCTGATGAGAAAGAGCGGTAAGAAGTGGTGGTTTTATGCGTGGTTAATTTCCATACCGTTCACTTTATTTATGATGTTTTTACAGCCAGTAGTGATTGATCCATTGTACAATGATTTCTATCCTCTTAAAAATAAGGAGCTTGAGTCTAAAATCCTTGATATAGCGGACTCAGCTGGAATTCCTGCGGAGCATGTATTCGAAGTGAATATGGCAGAAAAGACGAATGCCCTCAATGCGTATGTAACAGGGATTGGATCTAATTCTAGAATTGTTTTATGGGATACGACTCTTAATCGATTAACCGAAGACCAAATTCTATTTATCATGGCTCATGAAATGGCACATTATGTGGAAAAGCATTTGTATATTGGAATTGCTGGGTATTTGGTGTTCTCCTTGCTAGGACTTTTTATCATCTCGAGGTTAATGAGAGTGATTGTGAGCAGATGGGGAGAGGCATTAAAAATTTCTGCGGTTAACGATATTGGATCGCTCCCACTGTTTCTTTTGCTGTTATCGCTGCTGATGTATGTATCAAGTCCATTTTCAAATACGGTGTCACGATACCAAGAGATGCGTGCAGATCACTATGCAATTGAAATGACACAGAATTCTGAGGCAGCGATTGGAACATTCCAGGAGCTTACGAAAGCGGGGCTTAGTCAGGTAAATCCACCTCTACTTGTAAAAATCTTCCGTTATGGTCATCCAACCATGCTTGAGCGTATTACAAGAATTGAAGAATATGAACTTGAGCAAAGAAATCAGCAATAAGAAAATGGGGCCCTTTATAAGGAGCCCCATTTTTTTATTATGTTCCAAATCGTTTCGTCAACAGCTTGTATTCATTTGATAGCTTAAAAAACTCTTGTCTGTTTCTTTCGTCAATGGCTTGATCAATTCGTTTTGTTAGTTTTTCTTTTTCCACTTTTAACAATGATTCTGACAGCAGCATCTCAACGTACAAATCTAACACAAATGATTCCTTCGCTTTTTTACGATTCATGGCACTGGATTTCATTAGCTCTGTATAAGATTTTTCTTTCATTGAAATCACCTCTGATGTCTTTTTCATATTATATTTAACAATATAGAAAATATCAACAGAATTTTTAAAAAATTTAGAAAGTTTGAGTTTCAATTGTGAACTAATTCCGAATTTTTTACAAAATCTAATATTGTTTTTATTCAAGCTGATATGATAGGAGGTGAATCAAAATTGTGATAAGGAGATGAAAGAATGAGAATGCAGCATCAAAGAAATCTGGTAGAGGAGTACGAAATTAACCCATTTACGATGGTGATTATGCCTACTACGTATGGGTGCAAAACATATTCAAAGGTATATGAAACAGAAGATACCTGCCTTTCCCCTTTTAAGCCCATTGAAATCATAAAAAAAAGCTGTCAGTTTTTTGGATCAAGTTATGAAGGTAGAAAGGACGGAGTAAGACAGCTAACTGGAATTACACATAAGGTCCCCATTCCTGTTTCCCCTACAAATTTCATCTATTTTTTTCCAACCACTTCCCCCGATAATTCGGAATGTATTTGGCTTGCTCATGAGCATATCGTCGATTATAAAAAGGGTGATAAGAGTGAGACGACGGTCATGTTCACGAACAAGGAAGTCATGAATATTCCAATTTCCTACAACTCTTTTCACAACCAAATCTCAAGAACCTTGCTAGTACGATCCAAGTTAGGAAAGCGTCTAGAGGATACAAGGACCATGTATGTGAATTTTGGGAAAAAGATGAGGGCGTCAGAAAACCAACTGGATTATGGAAATTACGGCCATTAAGTTAACATGAACAGGAGCAGCTCTATGCTTCTGTTTTGTTATTTTGTCGCTTATATAAATAATACTCAAGCAGTTCTTGGACTTTGTTTCGAATTCTTGGATTAAAATAATTATGATGCTCTTCGTATCCTTTATAAAGAAAGGTGAACATTGTAAATGCTTCGTCGTGATTGGACTGGTATACTTTCATTTTATTTTTACTCATATAGCGCTTAATCTCACTAAGCTCCTTTTGGACGACTTTCATGGTTTCTTCAATTAAATGAAGATATGGTTCCTTTAACTTAATCGTACTTGTGTTAACACTTTGAATGTCACGATTTAGAACGGTAAGTACCATTGGTAAGTAGATGGCCTGCTCAATCATATTTCTTTCTTCCGGTGGAATTCTAGTCATATTTATCGAACCTTTCAGACTAAAATAGGAACATTTGTTCTCTTTCATTTTATACGATTCAAGAGGGAAAGGCAAGATGCTACCTTTAACGATTTATTGGAATGTTGTTGTGCGTTAGTTTGCGAAAAGAAAAAAGAAAAAATAAGTTTTTTAGAAGGAATCATATTTCTGTTATCGAAATACATAAGTAAATATGAAGGAGATGATATGGGTGAATAAAAGAACGTTAGTGGCAGAAGATTTATATCTACTAAAATCAGTAGCAGACCCGCAGCTAGCTAGCAATGGACAAGACCTTGTGTATATTCAAACGTCAATCGATGAAAAGAAAAATGAGTATGTCTCCAATATTTATTACATGAATGTAGAGGAGAAATCGGAACCTGTTCAATGGACTTTTGGTACGGAGCGAAATTTTTCTCCAAGATGGTCACCATGTGGAGAGAAGGTAGCGTTCGTTTCAACGAGAAGCGGAAAGGGACAAATATACATACTGCATAAAAAGGGTGGGGAAGCAAGGCAGCTTACAAACATCGCTAATGGGGTTAGCGATCTGGTTTGGTCACCTGATGGAAAACAAATCGCTTTTACTACCGGGTTAAAACCAGGGGAAGAGCTTAGTGAGAAAGAAGAGAAAAGTGAGGAAAATCCAAAACTGCTAAAACCATTAGTAGTAGAGAAGATGAAGTATAAATCGGATGCAGCCGGATTCCTAGATGAGAAAGTAAAACAGATTGCTATCGTGAACGTCGAAACTGGAGAAGTACAGCTGATTACTTCGGGCGATACGGATATCCATTTACAAAGCTGGTCACTAGATGGGAATACACTTGCAGTATCAGCTGATCTAAGCGAAGATACAGATTTTTCGTTCATAAGTGACTTCTTTTTATTAGATATAAAAACAAAAGAGCTAAGAAAAGTAACAGAAGGGACAGGTTATTTTGGCAGTGCAAGCTTTTCTCCGGATGGAAAATATATCGGACTGTTTGGTCACGAAAGAGAATTTGAGAATGCGACTTTGACCAAGCTTTGGATTTATGATGTTGAGGGAGAAACATTATCTTGCTTAACGGAAGGAACAGACTTGCTTGTCGGAGACTTTGCAATCGGGGATTTTCATCAAGGGGTAGTCACTCCAGGCCTGCTTTGGGGAGAAAACAGTACGAGTTTTTATTTCTTGGCAACTGATCATGGAAATACAGTTCTATACTACGGTTCGGTAGAAGGCGAGCTGTATCCAGCATTGCTTGATAAGCAGCATGTATACGATGCAACTACGGGTGGACAAGTGAATCGAGCAGTCGTTGCAATCAGTAAACCAACGGAGCCAGGAGATCTTTACCTACTGGATGTACCAACGGGAGAGCTTAAGCAACTGACAAATGTAAATAAAGAATTTCTTGAGGAGGTCGTCCTCGCTGAAGTGGAAGAAATTGAATTTACATCCACCGATGACTGGCAGTTACATGGTTGGATCATGAAGCCGGCTACATTTAATGAGGGTGAAAAGTATCCTTGTATTTTAGAAATACACGGTGGACCTCACGCCATGTATGCCAATACGTATTTTCATGAATTTCAAATGTTAGCTGCTGCTGGGTATGCTGTTTTATTTATTAATCCAAGAGGCAGTCACGGGTACGGACAGTCATTTGTTGATGCAGTCCGTGGAGATTATGGTGGAAGAGATTATGCAGATTTAATGGATGCAGTCGATTATACATTGAAAAAGTTTGACTTTATAGATGAAAATAAATTAGGGGTTACTGGCGGAAGCTATGGCGGCTTTATGACAAACTGGATTGTTGGACACACGGACCGATTTAAGGCGGCAGTTACTCAGCGCTCCATTTCGAACTGGATTAGCTTTTACGGAGTAAGTGATATTGGGTATTATTTTAACGCATGGCAAATAAAAGCGGAGCTTGAGGACTTAGATACATTGTGGAAGCATTCCCCACTCGCCTATGTAAAAAGCATAGAAACACCTCTCCTTATTCTGCATAGTGAAAAGGATTATCGTTGTCCAATCGAGCAGGCTGAGCAGTTATACATTGCGTTAAAGCATCGAAAAAAAGAAACAAAATTCGTGCGTTTCCCTGAATCGAATCATGAGTTATCAAGAAGAGGGAAGCCTAATTTACGAATCGAGAGACTAAACCATATTCTTGGATGGTTTAAAGAGTATATTCAATAATCTAGTAAGTACCCACGGGAAACGAGTCCTGTGGGTATATTTGTCATAAAATGGACGAATTCGTTCTCTTTTTCAATTAGGAGGTGTACAATATGAAAAAAAGGACCATGTTAGAATAATATGCAGCTTATTTACGTGAGGAGATTAAGTAATGGATGTAGAATTAATCAAAGCTTGGTTTACTCTTGAAAATATTATGGACTTAATAGAAAAATACCGTTCCTTTGGTCCACTACCGGGAATATTACTTCCATTACTAGAAGCGTTCCTTCCGTTTTTACCACTTTTCCTTTTTGTGATGGCAAATGCAAGTGCATTTGGATTATGGTTTGGATTTTTATTTTCTTGGATAGGTGCATCTGGTGGAGCATTAATTGTTTTTCTCTTAGTTAGGAAGTTTGGTCAAAAGAGAATATTAAACTTTTTAAAAAAGCATCCCCAAGTACAAAAACTCATGGTTTGGGTGGAGAACCATGGATTTGGACCACTGTTTTTACTTTTATGCTTTCCTTTTACACCATCAGCTGTTGTGAACATTGTAGCTGGTCTATCTAAAATAAGTATTGCTCAATATATGCTAGCTGTTTTGACCGGGAAAATGGTGATGATCTTTACGATTAGCTTTGTTGGCTACGATATACATTCATTGATTACTCAACCCGTTCGAACAGCGATCGTTGGTTTTGTTATTATATTGCTTTGGTTTATAGGAAAAAGGATTGAGGCCCGTCTCAACCGTGTTGAAACGAGAGTAAGTGAACCGGAAAAGATCAAAATAAAGGACCGATAATCAACAAAAAGGAGGGATGAAGATGAAAAGGTTTGCCCCTGTTATACAAACAAAACTACTTCCCCCTACAGTAAAGGAAGGGCTAATTCGGTGGGCAAAGCTCACGAATAAAATGAAAGCGGTGCCAAAATAATAGAGTTTTTAAACTGAGGAGGAAAAGTATGAGATTACAAGGGAAAGTAGCAATCATTACGGGGGCAGCAAATGGAATTGGCTTTGCCGCAGCGAGTTTGTTTGCGAAAGAAGGAGCAAAGGTGGCTTTAGCGGATTACAATACCAGCTTAGGAGAAACAAAGACAGAAGAATTAAAGGCACAGGGGTATCAAGTGGCTTTTTTTCAAGTAAATGTGGCTGATCGTGATAGTGTAAATGCAATGGTGGAGGGAGTAGTTGGTCGTTTTGGCGGAATTGATATTCTAGTAAATAATGCTGGAATTACTCGTGATGCGATGCTGTCGAAGCTAGCGATTGAAGATTTTCAGCAAGTGCTTGATGTAAATTTAACTGGGGTATTTCATTGTACACAAGCAGTGCTTCCTATTTTAGTTTCTAACGGAAAAGGGAGAATCATTAACACGTCATCTGTCTCTGGAGTATACGGCAATGTTGGTCAAACCAATTATGCTGCCACCAAAGCAGGCGTGGTTGGTATGACAAAAACATGGGCCAAGGAGCTTGGACGTAAAGGAATCAATGTAAACGCAGTGGCCCCAGGCTTTATCGCTACAGGAATGACAGCCAAAGTACCGGAAAAAGTATTAGAGCAAATGAAGATAATGGTCCCACTTGGTCGACTGGGAAATCCGGAAGATATTGCGAATGCTTACCTATTCTTAGCATCGGATGAATCAAACTATGTGAATGGAACAGTGCTGCATGTTGATGGGGGAATCATGATGTAACTAAGGGGCTAGTCCAAATATATGGGCTAGTTTTTTTGCGATCTTTTCCGTGTAACTTCTTCTCATTAAAATAAAATCATCATAATAGAGGGAGAGATTTATGGTGAGGTGGGAAGTTGACTGGCTTGAGAATCGGGCAAGATTAACACCAGACAGGATCGCGCTTGTAGAAGCAGAAGGCAACTATTCGTTAACATATGGAGAATTAGTATCAAATGGTAGAAAACTAGCCTGTTGGTTAAAAGCGAAAGGCATTCAAAAAGGAGATCGAGTGGCACTTCTTGCTCCGAATAGTGTAATGTATTTTGAGCTCCTGTTCGCATGCAGCAAACTAGGTGCCATATTCGTACCAATCAATTGGAGGCTTACTTCACGTGAAATAGAATATATACTCGAGGATTGCTCGCCTAAAGTCATCCTGTTTCATGGTAAATACACTAACTGCATAAGAGAACTAACCCCCCATACAAAATAAGAGCATGACGATAGATTGTAGTATTTTTAATAAGAAAGAATTCATTGACTGGTCAGAGGAAGTAAAAGGTAGTGATCCGTTGGCGATTATTTATACTGGTGGCACAACAGGCAAACCTAAGGGTGTAGTTTTAACTCATAAGTCCATTCTCTGGAATAGCATAAATACAGTGGCTAGCTGGGGATTAACGAGTGAAGATATCACTTTAAACTATCTACCGTTGTTTCATACAGGTGGCCTTAATGCTCTGGCAATTCCCATCCTTATGGCAGGGGGAAAGGTGGTTCTTGCTTCAGACTTTGATCCTGTTGAAGCTGTTTTGTTTTTAAATGAATACTGCTGTACGATTGCTCTGTTTGTCCCCACGATGTATCACTTAATGGTTCAAACCCCAGAGTTCCAAGCGAGCCATTTTCCAAGTATGAAAACTTTTTTATCTGGTGGTGCACCGTGTCCGTTAGAACTTTACGAGCCATTTCAAAAAAAGAATTTATTTTTTAAAGAAGGATACGGTTTAACGGAGGCGGGACCAAATAACTTTTATATTCATCCATTAGAAGCAAGAAGGAAAAAGGGGTCAGTGGGAAAACCAAAGTTATTTAACGATGTGAAGCTGTTGGGTCAGGATGGAAAGGAAGTGTCGGAGGGAGAAGTCGGTGAGATTGTGATCGTTGGTAAACACACATTTTCCCACTATTGGAACAACATAGAGGCAACGGACCAAGCAAAAAAGGGTGAATGGTTGTATACAGGGGATTTAGGAAGAGTTGACGAGGAAGGATATTATTATATTGTTGGCCGGAAAAAAGATATTATCATCACAGGTGGAGAAAATGTATATCCGCTAGAGATAGAGCACTGGATTTCTTCCTTAAGTGAGGTAGAAGAAGTCGCAGTTGTAGGGTTACCCGATCCTAAATGGGGAGAGGTAGTAACAGCCTTTATTTAAAAAAGGATTCTACAATGGCAAAAGAGAACATCTATGACTACTGCAAAGGAAATTTGGGCTCTTATAAAATACCAAAATATATCTTCTTCGTATCCGAACTCCCAAAAACACATGTAGGAAAAATAGACAAACAACAATTGAGATTGATCGGTGAAAAGATTAAAGCTTGATGGTGAGGAGGAATCTCTTATAGAGATTTTCTCCTTTTTTGTGTGAGGGGTGTGATCAGTGCCGGTAGTTGGGGAAACTGTGCTTGGATGGGAAGCGAGGTTGCCCCTAACTGCCCGCTAGGACGACAACTACCCATGAACGGTCAAATAGAACAGTTCTAATTGCCCGCTAGGACGGTAATTCCCCATGAACGGTCAAATAGAAGAGTTCTAATTGCCCACTAGGACGGTAATTCCCCATGAACGGTCAAATAGAACCGCCAGCCAACCTCCTTCCCATTCCTCACCTACTGCCTATTCAACAAATACCCCGTAATAATCTGATTAACATAACTAGGCTGTCTGGTTGGCAACTGGTGCGATTCTCCTTTTATAACAAAGATCTCGACATCAGCCAGTACTTTTTTATACGTTTTAATGTACGTATTAAACGAATCGGATCTGCTTCCGTACATTAGCAGAACAGGTGCAGTGATTTTTGCTAAATCATCTTTGCAGTTAAAATGCATAACGTCATAATAGTATTTTGCCCAGACATGATGGTTTGCTTTGTACATATGCTCTGATAAAACTTTTCGAAATTGTCGATCCTTTGTATGGGAAATGGCAAGAACGTTAGCTAAAAACTTTTTACCTTTTGTTGCAGCAAATACTCCTAAACGATGCTCATTTTTTATCATCCAATGATCAACAATAGGATAACCACCGGATAAGATGAGAGTATGGACTCTGCTTGGATGATGTATAGCCAAATATTGAGCAATTGCTCCACCAGAGGAATAACCAAAAATAACAGCCGCTGTAATATTTAACTGATTCATAAACTCAATGATATCCTCGCCAAATCGTTCAACGGACACTTCTCTTTCCACATTGTATGAGCTGTCCCCATGTCCAGGTAAATCAGGCAAAATAATGCGGAAATGCTTGGATAAAGCTTTTTGCTCGTAAAAAACTTTCCTTCCCATGCCTGGAGGATGAAGGAAAATAATAGGAATTCCTTCACCGATATCTTCATAATAGATACGTTCATCATTACTTACGATGCTCTTCATGCAGTATCTCCTATCCATGTTTCTTTATGAATAGTATGTGAAAAATGAGTGGTGTTCAAAGTAGGAATAAAATACCAGTCGATAAAAATATAAAAACTGCCTAACTACTTAATTGTAATTAAAAATACTTAAATTTATTGAAAAAATTCGTGTAATTACTTATAATTACTTATAAATAATTAATGAGAGATGAAAAAACCATGTATCAAGAAGAACGTTTAGTAGCTATTCTTAGTTATTTAAAAGAACATAAACGAATTACTGTTGAAGAAATTTGTTCAGAATTAGAGGTTTCAAGAGATACCGCTAGAAGAGACTTGGTTCGCCTTGAAGAGGAAGGGCGAATTATCCGGACGAGGGGAGGGGCATTGCTTCCAACCGAACATCAGATGGTTATGGACTATAACCATCGCTTAAAGGTGGTTTCTAGTGAAAAGCAGGTGATTGGGGGAAAAGCCGCAACATTCCTAAAAACAGGAGATGCCATCATTTTAGATGCTTCGACTACAGTTCAAGCATGTGCCGAGCATGTAGAAAATATGGAATGTACGATTATTACCAATTCCATTAACTCTGCAGAAATTTTATCAAAGCATCCACTCATCTCCATTCATCTTGTTGGAGGAGAGCTTCACAAAAAGCATCGTTATTTGTTTGGATCGCAGGCAATTGAGAAATTGGCACAGTATTCTGTTGATAAAGCTTTTATTGGAGCAGTGGGTATATCCGAAATGGGATTGACAAGTGCTCATGAAGAGGATGGAATGTTAAAGAAAAAAATGATGCAGCAGGCTAGACAAGTGATTGTATTAGCAGATCATACAAAATTTGGAGTCAATGGTTTCTTTCAATTTGGAAGTTTTACAGATATAGATGTACTAATCACAGATCGTATGCCTAGTGGTGACTTTATGCAACTCTTACAAGAGAAAGGTGTTGAGTTAGTCATAGCTGGCGAGGGGGAGGAAGAAGAAAATGACTAATCTAATCGCAATTGACTTAGATGGTACATTGTTGAGCCACGAAAATACCATCAGTGCTGAAAACATGGAGGCGTTGACTTTTGCCCATAATCAAGGAGTAATGGTCGTAATTGCAACAGGACGTTCTTATCATGATGTCAAAAACATACTTAATGAATATAACTTTCCCATTACTCCATGGATCATTTCAGCGAATGGATCAACCATTCATCATCCGAACGGTGAGAAAGTTCACTCGGTTCCCATTGATAAAGATGCAGCAGAACCAATCTTGAAATGGCTAGAGGATGAAGGCTTCTATTATGAAGTGTTTGCCGACAATTCATTGCTTACACCACAGCATGGGAGAGAACTACTAGCAATGGAAGCAGAAAAACTGAGAACGGAAAATCCTTCTGTCAAAGAAGAAGATATACAGCGGGCATTAGCGACTCAGTACAGTCAAACGGGATTTGAATTTGTCCCCTCCTATCAAGACATCATTAGTAACGATGCAGATATTTATAATATTCTTGCCTTTTCCTTTCATGATGAAAAATTAAATAGAGGAAAAGAAAACTTCCGAGGATTAAAAGGATTGAATATTGTTTCGTCGGGTAAACATAATTTTGAATTTATACATGAAAACTCCTCAAAAGGAAAGGCTTTAGAAAAATTAGGAGAAATCATACAAATTCCACTTCTAAAAATGGCAGCAGTGGGAGATAATTACAATGATATATCCATGTTAACGATGGTAGGAAGAAGTGCTGCCATGGGAAATGCTGATGATGCAGTAAAAGAAAAAGCACATGAGGTAACTCTTGAAAATCATGAACATGGAGTTGCTCATTTTATCTATCGTCTTCTAAAAAAATAGGTATCCATGGTTGGCGTAACTTGATCGCAAGGCGTGACAACCAAGATATAAAAGGTCAACCATATCGGTTGGCCTATTTCATTTCTTAATTTCAATTTTAAAAATGGAAAGAAAAAGCGTTTCACGGATAATAGGTTATTACCCTATTTTCAGGAGTACCTATGGTAAGATAATAGGATAGAGAAGGAACGTACGAGGGAGGTTTTCTTATGGCAGTACACTTAGTTATCGGGAGATCTGGAACTGGAAAAACGCAATTTTGTTTAGATGAGATAAGAGAAGAAATGCTGCAACGTCCAGTGGGAGATCCAATTGTTTACTTAGTACCTGACCAAATGACATTTTCTTCTGAATATAAATTAATTACAACACCTGGGCTTGGGGGAATGATTCGAACTCAGGTTTTTAGTTTTTCAAGACTAGCATGGCGAGTCTTGCAGGAAACTGGTGGGAATACTAGGTACCATTTAAATAGTGTTGGTATTAATATGTTGATTCGTAAGATTGTTGAGGAGAGAAAAGCAGAATTAAAGCTCTTTAATCTATCAGCTGACAAAAATGGGTTTATCCAGCAGCTCGAACAAATGCTGGTTGAATTTAAAAGATATTTAGTCAGACCAGAGGAGTTGCTCATTCAGCAGCAATCTGAGCAAATGAATAAAGTCCTTCGTGATAAATTACATGATTTAGAGTTGATTTATAAACATTTTGAAGATGCCCTTTTTGGTTCTTACGTGGACTCTGAGGATTATTTCAAACTATTAGCTGAAAAAATTCCGTTATCTCATTATCTTAAGGATGCAGAAATATATATTGACGGATTTTATAGTTTTACACCACAAGAGTATTTCATCATAAGTCAGCTCATGAAGCATTGTAAAAAAGTAACGATCACTCTTACTTTAGATGAGCCGTACAATGAAAAATATCCAGATGAATTGCATTTATTCCGTATGAATGCTGAGACTTGCCAAAGTCTTTATGAGATTGCTAGAGTAGAAAAATTAGAAATAAGAGAAACCATTTTATCTGAGCAAAAGAGATGGCAGCATCCATCACTCAAGCATTTGGAAACATTTTTTGATACGCGTCCTACAACTGTATTTAAAGGGGAAACTGCTGTTACGATTGGACAAGCAGTTAATCGTCGAGCGGAAATTGAAGGAATTGCACGCGAAATTCTATCACTCGTTCGAACAAATAATTATAGATACAAAGACATTGCCATTATGATGAGAAATGGTCATGAATACAAGGATTTAATTGAAACGGTCTTCGATGATTACGAAATTCCTTTCTTTGTGGATCAAAAACGTACGATGCTTCATCATCCTGTTATCGAACTTATTCGCTCCACGCTTGAAGTGATCAACGGATACTGGCGGTATGAACCTGTATTTCGAGCGGTGAAAACAGAGCTACTTTATCCGCTTCATGTCGATTCCAATAAAATGCGAGAGCAAATGGACCAGCTTGAAAATTTTGTCCTCGCGTTTGGAATTCAAGGCGATAAGTGGACAAGACGTGATCGTTGGGTATATCGCCGAATGAGAGGACTTGAATTAGAATCGGTTGCCCAAACGAATAAGGAAAAAGACCTCGAACAAATGTTAAACGAGCTTCGACTGATGATCTCAGCACCGATCCTTCGCTTATCAAGAAGATTGAAAAAAGCTGAGAATGGCAGCAAATTAGCGGAGGCACTCTTTCTTTATCTGGAGGAATTAGAAATCCCTGCAAAGCTTGAGCGATGGAAAATTGCTGAAGAGGAAAAGGGAGAATTAACAAAAGCAAGAGAGCATGATCAAGCATGGAACGGTGTGATTGAGCTTTTGGATCAGTTTGTTGAAATGTTAGGGGATGAAAAAGTTTCTCCAAAGCAGTTTTCAAATGTTTTGGATGCAGGATTAGAAGCACTGCAGTTCTCTTTAGTGCCCCCGGCAATGGACCAAGTGCTGGGTGCAGATTTGGAAAAATCCCGTCTAACCGATGTGAAAGTAGCTTTTATTATTGGAATAACAGAAGGGGTTCTACCTGCTAAATTTTCGGAGGATGGAATATTTGCCGATGAGGACCGGGAGCAGTTATTACTAAATGGTTTAAAGATTTCCGCGAGCAGTAAAACCCGTTTATTGGATGAGGAGTTTATCGCCTACAAGGCTTTCACCACTCCGTCTGAGCGATTGTATGTTTCTTATCCACTAGCAAATTCTGAAGGAAAGGCATTAATAGCCTCACCATATATTAAGAGAATGGTTGATATGTTCCCAGATGGTGAAGCTCTATCGTTCATGACTGAGCCTTCGGAGCTTGGTGAATTGGAACAATTAAAATTTGTTGCACATGAAAATACGGCTCTTGCTTATTTAACTTCACAGCTTCAGCTAAAGAAAAGAAATTACCCTATCTACGACTTATGGTGGGATGTGTATAACTATTACCAGTCAAAACCGCATTTTCAAAGGGATGTAAGGAAAGTACTTTCCAGCTTAACCTATGAAAATCGAACATCTAAGCTGTCCGAGGAGACAAGCAAGGATTTGTATGGAGAAGAAATCCAATCGAGTGTCAGCCGAATGGAAATGTTCCATAGCTGCCCTTTTTCACATTTCTCCCAGCATGGGTTAAAGCTTAGAGAACGACAAGTATTTAAGCTGGAAGCACCGGATATTGGAGAGCTCTTTCACGCGGCATTAAAATATATTACCGAAACAATTGTGGCGAGCAAGTTGTCATGGTCTGATGTGTCAAAGGATGAAATGGAAAATTTGGCAAAACAAGCAGTGGATTTACTTGCACCAAAACTACAAAATGAAATTCTATTAAGCTCGAATCGCCACCATTATATTAAACGAAAGCTAGAACAAATTATTCAACGGGCTTCGCTTATTTTACGTGACCATGCGAAGGCAAGTGGGTTTGCACCGGTAGGGCTTGAATTACCATTTGGACCAATGGAACAAATAAAGCCTGCACCATTTACCTTGAAAAATGGAACAAAGATGGAGCTAGTGGGTCGTATTGACCGAGTAGACAAAGCCGCTCATAACGGTGAAGTGTTCCTGCGAATACTCGACTATAAATCCAGTGCAAAAGACGTAAATGTAAACGAAATTTATTATGGTTTGGCCCTGCAAATGCTTACGTATTTAGATATCATTATTTCAAACTCTGAATCTTTGATTGGTACTAAGGCTAGCCCAGCAGGTGTTGTGTACTTCCATGTGCATAATCCGATGATAAGTACGAGCAAAATGCTTACGTTGGATGAGATTGAAGCAGAGCTTTTCAAAAAATTTAAGATGAATGGTTTATTGTTAGGCGAAGAAAATGTGATCAAACTCATGGATCAAACATTGGAGTCTGGTGAATCGACGATTATCTCTGCAGGAATTAAAAAAGACGGGTCGCTAACGAAAAGATCAAAAGTGGCTAGTAAGGAAGAATTTAATCAGTTGCGGTCGTATGTTAGAGGTATGTACGTGAAAACGGGAAATAGTATAGTCGACGGTGCCGTTCAAATCTCTCCTTATAAAATGAAGGAGAAAACACCTTGTACTTTTTGTTCTTTCAAGTCTGTTTGTCAATTCGATGAGTCATTACAGGATAATAAATATAGGATGCTGAAGGTTGAAGATAAGGAGAATGTAATAGAAAAAATGCGAAAGGAGAGTGTTGAAAATGGCGAGCATGAAACTTCCACCGAAGCCGAGTGATGTGACTTGGACAGATGACCAGTGGAAAGCAATTGTTGCGAACGGACAAGATATATTGGTTGCTGCCGCAGCAGGGTCAGGAAAAACGGCCGTTCTTGTTGAGAGAATGATCAAGAAAATTGTTTCGGAAGATCATCCGATGGACGTCGATGAGATGCTAGTCGTTACCTTCACAAATGCTTCCGCGGCAGAAATGAAGCACCGTATGGGAGAGGCACTTGAGAAGGCGATTGATGAAAATCCCACATCGAGACATCTTCGAAAGCAACTAAGTTTACTAAATAAGGCGAGCATATCAACTCTTCATTCCTTTTGCTTAGAGGTGATTCGGAAGTTTTATTATAAAATTGAAGTTGATCCCGGTTTTAGAATCGCTGACGAAACGGAAGCACAGCTTCTAAGAGATGAGGTTTTAGATACTTTATTCGAAGAAGAGTACGGGAAGGAAGCTAATACTGAATTTTTTGATTTAGTTGATATGTTTTCAAATGACCGGAGTGATGCGGCCCTTCAGGTGATTATCCGGGAGCTTTATGATTTTGCACGTTCAAATCCATCGCCCAAGAGCTATCTACAATCAATTATTGATATGTATGATGTAGATGAACAAACAATGATCGAATCATTGCCCTTTTATCAGACACTTCTTTTCGATATTCAACTCCAGCTTCAAGGAGCAAGGGGCTTATTTGAAGCAGCTCTTGAAATAACGAAGCTTCCAGAAGGACCAAGTCCTCGAGCGGAAACTTTTACTGATGATATAAGAATAATTGACCGACTACTTGAAGCTAGTAACCACTCGTGGGATGAGTTATATAACACATTGCTAAGTGAATCTTTTTCAAAGCTTAAACCATGTAAAAAAACGGAGTATGATGAGGTTCTACTAGAAAAATCTCAAAAACTTCGAGACAAAGGAAAGAAAATGGTTCAAGCCTTACAAGCTGAGCTTTTTTCGAGAAAACCGCAAAGTTTCATTCATGATATGAAACAAATGAAGTCGTATATTCAAACATTGGTTAGACTTGTCGAGGAATTTTCTATACGATTCGATTTTATAAAGAGGGAAAAAGGACTCGTCGACTTTGCTGATTTAGAGCATTATTGTCTCCAGATTTTATCAGATCCAGAAGAAAGTACGGAACATGATTTCAAACCTTCTGAGGAAGCAATGTCCTATCGCCGTCAGTTTAAAGAAGTTCTTGTGGATGAATACCAAGACACGAATATGGTACAGGAAGCGATTTTAAATTTAGTAACTAAAGACGAAGAGAATACAGGGAATTTGTTTATGGTGGGAGATGTAAAGCAATCGATTTATCGCTTCCGCTTAGCAGAACCGAATTTATTTTTGGGTAAATATAACCGATTTACCTCACACGGTGAAGAATCTGGGCTTCGAATTGATTTAGCTCGGAATTTCCGGAGCCGAAAGGAAGTTCTTCATGGAACCAACTATCTATTCAAGCAGATCATGGGTGTATTAGTCGGAGAAATCAACTATGATGAAGCGGCTGAGTTAATTACTGGTGCGTCCTACCCAGAGGAACCTGTTCCAGTTGAGTTGTTGATTATTAATAATGATGGTAAAGAGGAAATTTCGAGTGAAGAAGGAGATAATGAGATCCAAGGTGACTCCTTTGATGAAGAAGAACTGGCACAATCTCAGCTTGAAGCTAAGCTTATTGCGAGTAAAATAAACGATCTGATTCAAGGGCGAAAGCCTGTTTACAATCCTAAAACAAAAAGCTCTAAGCCGGCTTCATATAAAGATATTGTCATTTTGCTTCGATCTATGACGTGGGCTCCGCAGATTATGGAGGAGTTAAAAGATCAGGGAATTCCGGTTTATGCGAACCTATCAACAGGTTATTTTGAAGCAACAGAAGTCGTTATTATGATGTCTTTGTTACATGTCATTGATAACCCATATCAGGATATCCCACTTGCTTCTGTTCTTCGTTCTCCGATTGTGGGATTAACAGAAGAAGACCTTGCGCGAATTCGCATGGAGGATCGAAGAGGTTCTTTTTACGAAGCTCTAAGTTCCTTTTATAGAAAAGCGCCAACGGAAATGAATGAAGAGGCGCATGAGAAAATCGTTCCTTTTATGGATAATTTATCAAAATGGCGGACGTCTGCTAGACAAGGTGCTTTATCAGAGTTACTTTGGCAGTTATTTCGCGAAACGGGATTCTTTGACTTTGTGGGCGGTTTGCCAGGCGGGAAGCAGAGGCAAGCGAATTTACGTGCTCTGTATGACCGTGCTCGACAATATGAGGAAACATCGTTCCGTGGGTTGTTCCGATTTCTTCGATTTATCGAGCGCATGAGAGAACGTGGGGACGACCTAGGTGCTGCTCGCGCACTCGGGGAAAGTGAAGATGTTGTTCGAATCATGACGATTCACAGCAGCAAAGGATTAGAATTTCCAGTCGTGTTTGTGGCTGGATTGGGCCGTCAGTTCAATATGATGGATATCAGGAAATCCTATATGCTGGACAAGGAACTCGGCTTTTCTGCAAAGTATGTCGACCCTAAAAAGAGAATATCTTATCCATCGTTGCCCCAGCTTGCTTTTAAACGCAAAAAGAAACTTGAGATGCTGGCCGAAGAAATGCGTGTTTTGTATGTTGCATTAACCCGCGCAAAAGAGTACTTATATTTACTAGGAACCGTAAAGAATGTAGAAAAGAAACTTGAGGATTGGGAGCAGTTCTCAACCCATTCGGAATGGATGCTAAAAGAGTACGACCGTCAATCAGCGAAGGGCTACCTAGACTGGATTGGGCCATCCTTAATTAGACATCAAGATTGTCAGGAGTTGCGAAATGGAAAGGAAATCGGACACCTAGTCCCAGAAGAGATTTCGAACCATTCATCGTGCTGGAAGATAGAAGTAATCGATGGAGTACAGTTGGCTTCTATGAAGGAAACGGTTTTAGAAGAAAAGGATCATTTATTAGAGCTTGTAATAGAGGGAAAAGAACTTCCGGTTAAATCAGAACGGAACGAACAGGTGCTTTCACAATTAGAGTTCAAGTATGAATACTTCGCACCTTCCACTCATCGTTCCAAGCAGTCTGTCTCTGAAGTGAAAAGGCAAAGAGAATTGCAGGATGAAGAAAGTGGAATAGAATTGCAAAAAAAATTCAGGAAACCACTAATTAATCGTCCACGTTTTATGCAGGAAAAATCCTTAACACCAGCAGAGCGAGGAACGGCTATGCATGCGGTGATGCAGCAGATTGATTTAAATAAACCAATCACCTTTGATAGTATTACGAGCCAATTGAATGAAATGGTTCAACGTGAACTGTTAACGCTTGAGCAGCTCGAGGTAATAGATGTTGACCAGGTGGTACAATTTCTTGAATCGGAGCTCGGTGTTAGATTACTAAATGCAAACACGGTCTTACGTGAAATTCCTTTCAGTTTATCTCTTTCTGCTAGCGTTGTGTATGCAGATTGGAAGGGAGAGGAGGAGACCGTTCTCCTTCAAGGTATCATTGATTGTGTATTTGAAGATGAGAAGGGACTTGTCCTACTTGATTTTAAAACGGATGGAATTCATGATCGTTACAAGGGTGGATATGAAGAAGCGAAATTGATTCTTGAAGATCGTTACAAAGTGCAAATTGAGTTATATAGAAGAGCACTAGAGCAAATATGGAAGAAGAAAGTAAATGAATCGTATTTATTCTTCTTCGATGGTGCACATATCATGAAAATGGACTAAATGGTTAGTCAGCAGGAGACATTACTCTTGCTGGCTATTTTTTTAGGAGGGAAGGAAATGGGGAGAAGGCAAATAACTAGGTGAAACAGCGTTCCACCTAGTTATTTCCTAATGTTGGCTGGTCAATTAAGTTAGTATCTAACACATTGCTAGCTGACAATCCGTTATTAGTAATAATAATGCCGCCAGTATTTACAGCACCAGCACCAGTGACAGATTTAGCGTTGCTTTTGGGTGAGATGTAGAGTGCATCGCCAAATTGGACAATTCCCCCACTCACCGTTGTAATTTGAACAGGACCGATAATAGCTGGCATCAAAAAACATCCTTTGCATAATATTTTCAAGAAGTCAGCTTCTATTATGTCTTGGTAAAAGCTGACGAATATGCTTTATTCTTGCTTCCATATTGATTGAATCTGTATTTCCAACATGAAGAATTGAGGAGGAGGAAAAGGCAATCACATTAATGCAATTCACATGAATCACCGGATTTTGATGAAAGGAAGTTATCATCACTTCTTCGTTGTCTTGAGGAAAAATAATGGGGCGTTGAAAGATGGGATATTTTGAGAAATCCTCCTCATCACCAATAAACAACTGCTTTTCCCGTTGCACAGCAATCGCTCTATTTAGACCATTAATAATTTTTGAATCCCCAAGTTGAATGACGGATGATAGAGCTGCATTTGTAATGTGAATATGTTTAACAGAACTTGATCGTTGAAGCATGCTATCTACCTTCCACGGCTAAAGGTACAAAGGGGCCGATGATTAGAGATTCAGCAGGAGTATCGAACGCTGATGCTAGTTGGATGGTTTCCGCGTCTCCTACCATTAATATAGAAGAACTCGATACACCGACCACTCGAATATCTCCCACATGTATATCCCGATTGTATACTTGAAAATTTATCATTCCTGTTTCATCCCTTTCACATTCTCCGGTAAATTCTTAATAAAAGCCTCAACTCCATGCTCCATTTCCTTGTGAAACTGGTCAGTTATCGTTTTTTCTAACCGTGAACGGTCCTCGGTTTCTCGAACTCCTGCGGAAAACTCGCGTATATAATGTTCTACTCTTTTGGGTATTTGTTTTTTGATATCTTCCTCGATAAAGTGATAGTACGAATCATCGAGATTTGTTTGCAGTTTTGCTTGGGTTTTCTCAAATATAGCTGGTAGATGATTCCCCATATATTCATATACTATATCCTCGAGTTCCATTGTTCTTTGGAACATTTGCTTTGGAGGGGAAGGAGTCTTGATGGATTGATTTGGAACAGAGAACTCATCGATTCCTTGTAGATCAGATGGATTTAGTCCAATATTTAAAGTACCATCAAGGGATTCTACCTTGAGTTGATCAAATTTGTACTCAATTCGATCCACATGAACAGGTGGTCTTTCTTTGAGTTGAGATATTTCTTTTTGCATTTGTAATACACTTCGTTCAAGAGCTCGAATCCGGTGTTCTTGGCTTTCAACAAGTTGGTGAAGCTGTCTTAAGTATTCGTAGAATTCATTATTCATACTGACACCTTCCCTCCTTTTATGAAATGGATAACGGAACAGCTGGAGAATCTATATACGATCCAGTATCACTTCCTGTTAGTTCAGCCGAATCCTGAGTAGTTACGATTGTGCCGCCGGGATGAATAGGTTCAGGTGCAGGTCCTGTGAAACCTCCAGTATTATATAGATGGGAGGTTGGGCGAATAACTCCAGCACTGCCAATCTGTAATACGGATGAATTCGTAATTGCATCAATACGTAGAAGATTAATAGATATATTTTGTTGAATATAGAAATTCATATCATCACCTGCTTATTAAGCATTTAAAATATTTCCTTGGTCAATGCCGTCATGGTCATATGTGTTCGTAGAACTAAATTTGTTATAAACACGTAACCCATCCCCTGTATTAAAGGAACCTGCCCCTGAGTATGTCTTGGCAGTAGAAATAGGCATGATTTTATATACATCTCCAATATGAAAAATGGAACTACTTCCAATCGAGATTACTTGAGCTACACCGACTATTGCTGGCATACACTACACCCTTTGTTTAAGATTCCTTACATTGTATGTGCCTAGAAACTAGATGTGATTTATTTATGAAAAAAGTTGAATTATGTGTTTTGTACTATAACAGAATTCTTCAATGTTAGTGTGTGTTATGTTAAAATATTTATATAATTAGTAATATTTTGACAAAAGGGGATGTTGAAATGAATGTACCTTTGGTGTTAACTCAGTTTTTGGACCGTGCGGTATCTCTTTATAGTGAAAAAGAAGCAGTATATTGTGGAGATCGGAGCTTTACATATGGTCAATTGGGAGAAAGAGTAAATCAGTTAGCACATGGATTAAAGGAACTAGGAGTGAACAAAGGTGATCGGGTAGCCTATTTAGCTCCTAACAGTGTTGAAATGCTAGAAGGTTTTTATGGAGTATTCTTGTTGGGTGGAGTGATGGTGCCACTAAATATTCGGTTAAAGCCAGAAGATTATATGTTTATATTAAATCATAGTGAATCAAAGGTATTATTTGTAGATCAAGAGCTTTTTGATCTAATTCTCCCTATTAAGGAAAAATTAGACACAGTTGAGACCATCATTGTTCATTACAAAAATGAGGTGACACAAGAGATAGGGTACGACGAATGGTTAGCGACCAAAGAAAAGAAAGCGTTTCCTAGAGCTGAGCTACATGAGGATGATGTTTGTAGTTTGTTATATACAAGTGGTACAACAGGCCATCCAAAAGGAGTGATGCTTACACACCGTAATAATTATATACATGCTCTTACGACGATGCACCATTTACGGGTAAGTGATCAAGATGTTCTGCTCCATATTCTCCCAATGTTCCATGTGAATGGTTGGGGGTCCCCTTTTTATTATACAGCTAATGGATCTACCCAAATATGCTTGCGAAAAGCTACTCCAGAGGCTATTTTTAAGGCGATAGAAAAATATAAAGTAAGCGTCATGCATATGGCACCAACTGTATTAAATAGCCTGCTTCAATTCTATGAGCAAAACATCCCGCAAATTGATCATAAGGTAAGGGTGGTCATAGCAGGCTCTGCTCCACCTCCAGCATTTGTGACAAGGGTCGAAAGAGAGCTCGGGTGGGAGTTTATTCAAGTGTACGGAATGACCGAATCCTCTCCTTTAAGTACAATCTCAACTATTCGTTCTCATCTGGCTGATCTTCCATTAAAGGACCAATACCGTATGAAGGCTATGGCTGGGGTGAGCATGATTGGATGTGAAGTGCGTGTTATTAATGAAAAGGGACGGGAAGTGGAAAAGAACGGGAAGGAAATTGGTGAAGTGGTCACGCGAAGCAATGGCGTCATGAAGGGGTATTGGAAAAATCCAGAGGCTACGATGGAGACCATTAGGGATGGATGGCTTCATACGGGTGATATGGCAACAGTAGACTCGTACGGAAATATTGATATTGTTGATCGGAAAAAGGATATCATTATAAGTGGTGGGGAGAATATTTCTTCTATTGAAGTTGAAGGAGTACTTTATGAGCACCCGAGTGTATTAGAAGCAGCAGTTATTGCTGTTCCACATGAGAAGTGGGGAGAAACACCTCATGCTTTCGTAGTAGTTAGATCTGGTCATTCGGTGGAAGAAAAGGATCTTATCTCTTTCTCTCGTGAAAAGCTTGCTCATTTTAAAGCAGTTACCGGTGTTACTTTTGTTAAAGAATTACCGAAAACCGCATCAGGAAAGATTCAAAAAGTGCATCTTAGAAATGATTATTGGGAGTCTCATGGAAAAGCAGGTAAATTTGTTAATTAAGTAGTAGCCGTTCCCCATTTAGGGAACGGTTTTGGTGTTTATTGGGAATGTTTCAAGTATAATAGGTTTCGAGGAGTGTAGAAATTGGGAGGGATATATATAAGAAATGAATAATCAGGAGAGAATTGTTTCCATTGATATAATGAGAGGTTTATCCATATTGGGGATTTTCTTAGTAAACATGCTGTCTTTTCATACTCCAATCCTTTATATTGACCCATTTGTTACATGGACGACAACTAGTGACCGCTTGTTTTACTCGTGGATTGATTTGTTCATCCAAGGAAGTATATATCCTTTATTCTCTTTTCTCTTTGGATATGGTTTTGTTATTTTAAGAGAGAGAACCATTGCAAAGGGTGGAACATTTTCCGCCATAGCAATAAGGAGATTACTTTTTTTGTTCTTCATCGGTTGGGTACATGCCAACTATATTTGGCATGGAGATATTCTTTTTACCTACTCTGTGTTTGGTGTCCTCCTGCTACTCTTTATCAGACTTAGAGGAAAAGTACTTATGTTACTGGGGATGATTTTATATTTTGTACCTAATGTGATCATTACGGTAATGATGATTTTAGCCTCAATGGTTGCTGGTAATGGGGAATTTACGGTTGCAGATGAGACAAGTTCTCTAGCGTCGTATAAAGCTTATCAAAATGGTACTTATGAGGAAGTACGGGAGCAAAGATTTATTGATTGGTATTTAGTCAATAATCCAGGTAATCTATTCTTTATGCTCTTTTCAATCTTTCCGATGTTTTTAATCGGGGGAGGAGCGGCGAAAGAGAACTGGTTAAGAAGAGTAAAAGAATTAAAGAGACCGTTTCTAGTAGCAGTAGGGGTAACATTACTCATTGGATTGTTTATTAAGAGCGCTCCTTATTGGTTAACAAGAAACTGGGCAACAGAATATTCTCAAGATATGCTTGGTGGTCCTCTTTTATCTATATCATACATTCTACTAATCGCAATTGGTACGAATCATCAACGAGGCTTACAGGTGTTAAAATTCTTTGGACCTGTTGGGAAGCTTAGTTTCACAAATTACTTAGTTCAATCCATCGTATCGACGATGATATTTTATTCCTACGGTCTTGGTCTGTATGGTCAAGTATCAGTTGTCGAAGGAACGGTACTAGCTTTAATGATATTTCTATTTCAATTAATTTTTAGTCATATATGGATAAAGTATTTTTATATAGGCCCCTTTGAGTGGGTTTGGAGAACAGTTTCGTACTGGAAATGGCAGAGCTTAATGAAAAAAGGAGAAAACTTATGAAGCTTCTTACCGGAAAAAGAGAAAACAAAGTTTTTATTGGTGTTTTAGATTCAACAGAAACAAAGGTTCTTTCTGTTAACGAAACGGATTCAATGGTCGAATGTATTGCAAAGGGAGATGAATTTCTTCAGGAGATAAATGAAAAAATCCAAGCAGCAAGCGAGGAGGAGTATTTCCTATTAGAAGAGGTTACCTTGCTTTCGCCCATTACAAAGCCTCCGAAAAACATTTTGTGTGTTGGGAAAAATTACGTGGACCATGCGATTGAGATGGGAAGTAAGGATGACATTCCTGAGCATATGATGGTTTTTACAAAAGCTCCAACTACGATTATTGGTCCAAATGACCAAATTGAGAATCATCTTTCCATTACGAAGCAGTTAGACTATGAAGGAGAGTTAGCGATCGTGATTGGAAAGAAGGGAAGGAATATACAAAAAGAAGATGCCCTTGACTTTGTGTTTGGTTATACGATTGTAAACGATATAACAGCACGTGATCTTCAGGCAAAGCATAAGCAGTTCTTTCTTGGAAAAAGCCTAGATACCAGTTGCCCGATGGGACCATTTCTTGTTTATAAAGAGAGCCTTTCAAATCCCAATCAATTACATATTGAAACGAAAGTAAGTGGAGAGATTCGCCAAAGCTCCAATACAAAGCACTTTATCTTTTCAGTGGAAGAAATGATTTCGACACTTTCATTGGGGATGACACTTGAACCAGGAGATGTGATTGCTACAGGGACTCCAGCAGGTGTAGGAAAAGGATTTCACCCACCGCGCTTTCTAAAGCCAGGCGATCAAATTGAAATTACGATTGAGGGTATTGGAACTCTAACGAATAATGTCAGTGAGGAAATTTGAAAACTTTGTGAACAAATGATGAATCAAGAAATTCAATAGAGACGTTCTTTTTAGTTTTTTTAACACTGTTGTGGTATGATAAAGTCGATATTTAATAGGGAGGCTAATTTATGTCCATTAACACACATGCCCATATTACCGCATGGGTTCTTGCACTAGTCCTATTTTTTGTAGCAAACTCATTACATAAGAGTGGAAAAGCAAAGGCTGCGAAAATCGTTCATATGATTTTGAGAGTTTTGTATATCATTGTGTTTGCAACAGGTGGAATGCTCGTACATACGTTATTCTCAATGCAGCCAGTTGAGTATATAGCTAAAGTTTTAATTGGACTTTGGGTTATTGCAGCGATGGAGATGGTTCTCGTTCGTACGGTAAAAGGAAAAGAAACAAAGTCGCTTTGGATACAATTTTATGTTGCGGTTGTTCTAGTAATCTTATTAGGACTTCGCTTACCACTTGGATTTCAACTATTTTAAATAAAACCTGCTCCTTACTCTCGGAGCAGGTTTTATTATACAAATTTTTCAATCACCGTTCTCTTACCAGCATTAAGTGTAAATTCAAAACGGTCGGTTTGCTTTTTATAATAACAGAAATGATGTTGAACATTACAAATATCCTCTTGATTATCAAAGATAATAAAATTCACACCACTTTTTCTTTCCGCATCCTTTAAAAAAGTTAGATGATTGTAGCAATAAATACAATCAAAGATTGAAAAACCAAGCGAATTTAAATGAGAAATAAACTGATAAAACGAATCATCGTTAATCTCTTCTAGCAACCGTTCAAGGGAATACATTAAGTGTTTGCGGATTCTAACTACATCTTGATTTTTTAAATGAAGAGTTTCACTTCCAAATGTTACTTTCCCATCCTCAAATAAAATTCCCTTTTTCCATCGATTGAATCGAAATACCTCAATTTCTTGGTGTAAAAAATCATCCAAAATGGAGGCTTCATCTGTTTCCTCATCGAAAAAGATCCACTGGTTGTTTATATGTTCTACCGTACCTTCAATAAATGCTCTCGTTTGATACTCAAAAAGTTTTAGTCGTTGCTGTCTATTCATGATAAGACCTCCGTTAAAGGCTAAAGGGTATAAAAGTTTTTTAGATCTATCTTCATTCTTTCTAGACATCTTGTTTATATTTTAAACGCCCGCACTTAAAAATTGGACAATTAACCATTTTTCGCGCCCAGCATAGTATGGGTATATGTTCGGACTGACCAAACAAACGCACTACTTTGAAAGGATGAAAAAAATATGTGTGGCATAACAGGCTGGATTGACTTCCAAAGAGATATGAGAAAAGAACGTGACTCTATTACGAAAATGGCTGAAACCTTGGCAAAGCGCGGTCCAGATGATACAAATGTATGGACGGATATTCATGCAGGATTCGGACATAAACGCTTAATTGTTGTTGACCCTGAGGGTGGAAAACAACCAATGTCAAAATCAAAAAATAATCACAAATATACGATTTGTTATAATGGTGAACTATATAATACCGAAGATATTCGAAAAGAACTGTTAGTAAAAGGATATTCCTTTAACGGTCATTCTGATACAGAAGTTCTATTAACTGCATATATAGAATGGGAAGAAAATTGTGTTGAACATTTAAATGGCATATTTGCTTTCGCCATTTGGGATGAGAAGAAGGAACAGCTTTTTATAGGACGGGATCGACTTGGCGTTAAGCCGCTTTTTTATTTATCAACAGAAAAAGGAATTATGTTTGGCTCTGAATTAAAAGCGATTCTTGCTCATCCAGAAGTGAAAACAGAAATTGACCGAGAAGGGTTAGCAGAAGTTTTTGCTCTAGGTCCCTCAAGATCACCAGGAAATGGGGTATTTAAAGGGATATCAGAGCTAAGGCCTGCTCATGCACTTACTCTCTCCAAAAGCAAAGGATTAAAAATTTGGCGATACTGGAATGTAAAAAGTGAAAAGCATACGGACAGCTTGAATGATACCGTTGATAAAGTTCGCTTCCTATTTACGGATGCGGTTAAACGCCAGTTGGTTTCAGATGTTCCTCTCTGTACATTTTTATCAGGCGGAGTAGATTCTAGTGCCATTACAGCCATTGCTGCGATGGAATATCAAAAAGAAGGAAAAGGGAGCCTTCATACGTATTCAATTGATTATGAAGGAAATGACCAATTCTTTAAGGCGAATGAATTTCAGCCGAATTCGGATGGAATCTATATACAAAAAATGTCTGATGAATTTCAGACCACTCATCACAATAGCATTATTTCTCAAGAGCTCCTTGCTGAACATTTAATTGAAGCCGTTCATGTGAGAGATTTACCAGGAATGGCTGATGTAGATTCATCTCTTCTATGGTTCTGCCGTGAAATTAAAAAAGATTTTGTTGTTAGTTTATCCGGGGAATGTGCAGATGAGATTTTTGGCGGATATCCTTGGTTCCGACGTGAAGCTGACTTATCACGTGAAGGTTTTCCGTGGATGAGATCGATTGAAGAAAGACAAGGTTTGCTTCGAACAGAATGGCGGGAAAAGTTACAGCTAAAGGACTACATGCTTCAACAGTTCAATAAGACTGTTCAAGAGACTCCTGTATTAGAGGGGGAGACGAGGGAAGAAGCAAAAAGACGAGAGTTATTTTATCTGAATATGATTTGGTTTATGACCACCTTACTTGATCGCAAGGATCGAATGAGTATGGGAGCAAGTCTTGAAGTAAGGGTTCCTTTTGCAGATCATCGACTAGTTGAATATGTCTGGAATATCCCTTGGGAGATGAAGAATTATCAAAATCGTGAAAAAGGATTGCTACGAAAAGCATTAGAGGGAATTCTCCCAGAGGAAGTATTGTATCGAAAGAAAAGTCCGTATCCGAAAACACATAATCCTAAGTATACAAAAGCAGTACAGCAGATGCTTGGAGAGATTATGACGGATAGAAGTTCGGTTCTTTATGAATTCTTTGATGAAGCAAAATTAAAGGAAATAATCACTACTGAGGGGGCAGCCTTTAAAGAACCTTGGTTCGGCCAATTAATGACTGGACCACAGCTTCTTGCTCATCTAGCTCAAATTCATATCTGGTTTAAAGATTACAATATTAATATTGTTGAATCGTAAATAAGAGAGCAAAAAAGTCTATACGTGTGACGTATAGACTTTTTGCATTTCAGAGAGTTTAAAGTGTTTCTTGGTGCACACAAGTGGTATATTGTTTGTATATATAATATATAAGTTTTGTATAACTATAAGAGGAGCAAATTTATGCGTAAAAAAGTAGTTGTTATTGGTGCTGGTCCAGGAGGCTTAGCCATTTCTATGCTTTTGTCTAGCCTTGGCTACCATGTAGAAGTTTTTGAAAAACATGGGAAGGTGGGAGGGAGAAATGGAGCCATTCATGAAAAGGGTTTTACCTTTGATATTGGCCCAACTTTTTTAAGTATGCCCCATATTGCTGAAGAGCTTTTTCAAGCGGCAGGTAGAAATCTTCATGACTATGTAACCCTCATTGAACTTACAAACATGTACGAACTTTTATTTGATAATAGGCGATTACGTATGTACCGAAACAGTGATCTAATGATTAAAGAAATAGAAAAATATTATCCGGGCGATGGAGAAGGATACATTCGATTTATGAGTGATACAAAAAGAAAGTTTGAGATGTTAACACCGCTTTTACAAAACAAAATGGACCGATATCTAGATTATGTTTCGTGGAGAGTTTTACAGGCATTACCACATCTCTCTCTAGGGAGGAGCTTATACGATGTCTTAAGTGATTATTTTTCTAATAAGGAGCTTTTGCTTGCATTTACCTTTCAATCCAAGTATTTAGGTATGTCTCCGTGGGAATGTCCAGGAGCATTTTCTATTCTTTCCTATATGGAACACGCATATGGAGTGTATCATCCGATTGGAGGGCTAAATCAGCTGTCTCAAGCAATGGCGAAGGTTACAGTGGAATTAGGAGGAGTCATTCACTTGGGGGCTGAGGTCGACAAGCTTTGGTTAGAAGGAAAAAAGACAAAAGGAATCATATTAAAAACGGGAGAACAGATTCAGGCGGATGAAGTCATTATTAATGGGGATTTTGCTCATGTAATGACCCATTTAGTGCCTGAGGGGATATTGAAGAAGTATAGCAAAGAAAAACTGAGTAAAAAGAAATATTCATGTTCTACATTTATGATTTATCTAGGTTTAAATAAGCGATACGATACCTCTCATCATACGATTTGTTTCGCAAAAGACTATAAGAAAAATGTAGAAGAAATTACGAAAGAGATGGTTTTATCAGAAGATTCGTCCATTTATATTCAGAATGCCTGTGTAACTGACCCAACCTTAGCGCCAGAAGGAAAATCTACTCTATATATACTCGCACCTGTACCAAATAATATGAGCCAGATTGACTGGGAATTAAATGAACAAGCATTTAAGGAGCTTGTTTATTCGACTTTGGAAGATCGGACAGATTTTAAAGACATAAAAAGATATATAGAATTCGAAAAGGTTATTTCACCTGTACAGTGGGAAAGCGAAATGAATGTGTTTCAAGGGGCAACCTTTAATTTAGGGCATCAGCTTTCGCAAATGATGGTATTTAGACCACATAATAAGTTTGAAGAATTACAGAATACTTGGTTAGTTGGCGGTGGTACCCACCCAGGTAGCGGACTCCCGACCATATTGGAATCTGCGAGAATTACGGCAAAATTGATGTCACAAGCCGACGGAATTAAGTTTCCAGCTCATTCTGAAATTGCCTGGGGGAATGCGTAATGAGAGTAGCGATTATTGGTGGAGGGATTGGAGGTCTTACAACCGCTCTACTGTTATCCCAAAAAGGAATCAATGTGACTATATATGAAAAGTCCGACAAATTAGGGGGAAGATTAGCATTTGAAGGGAACGATGAGTTTCGGATTGATCAAGGTCCTACTATTGTCCTTTTACCTGATATGATAAAAACCATTTTATCAGAGGGCGGTATTTCCCCTTCTGCTTACAAGCTCTTAAAATGTGATCCATTGTATAAGATTCATTTTTCAGATGGATCTACATACACAAAGTATAGCGACCGTTTGAAGCAGGAGAAGGAAATTGCGAAGATGTTCCCTGAGGATGTAGAGGGATTCAACCAATTTATTACTGATATGAAAACTAGATTTCAACTAGGTAAAATTCATTTTTTAGAAAAGCCTTTTCTAAGTTTTCAAGAGTTTTGGAACTATCGAACGATTATGCTTCTAGCAAAATTAAAGACTTATAGAAGTGTATATAAGGAACTCTCAACATACTTTACAAATGAAAAATTGCGAATTTCTTATGCCTTACAAACGCTTTATATCGGTGGAAATCCATTTACGACACCTGCCATTTATAGTTTAGTATCGTTTAGCGAACATGATCATGGGATTTATTATTTACAAGGGGGATACGCAAGTTTGGTAGCGGTACTTGTGGAGGAGCTTAGAAAGCGTAAGGTGAACATCTATACCTCCTGTCATGTAGAGCAAATTATATCAAGCGGGAACAAAGCAGAGTATTTAGTGGTAAATGGAAGGAAGGAAATCTATGATTCGTATATTATAAACGGTGATTTTCCGGTGGAACAAAAGAAGTTATTAAATAGAGAACGATCATTTACACCGTCTTCAGCATGTCTATTAATCTATTTGGGTCTTAGCAAAACGTTTGAGCCTTCATCCCTTCACCAATTCTTTATCGGTGATGACTTTGCTCGATCGATGAAGGAGATTTTTGAGGAAGAAACTATTCCACACTCACCATCCTTCTACACCTTCTATCCTTCAGCAATTGACTCAACCCTTGCACCTTTAGGGAAGAGTGTTCTGTATACGCTTGTTCCAGTACCGGCTGGTGATCATATTGATTGGGATATAGAAGCTTCGAAATTAGTTGATAGAATTATTGAGAAAATGAATCACAAAGGCTTTCCTGGTATAAGGGCACATATTGAATGGTCAAAGGTTCGAACTCCAGCAGATGCAATGCGGGAAGGATTGTATAAAGGAGGAAGTTTTGGTATTGCTCCTACGCTTTTTCAATCAGGCATGTATCGACCACAGGTTAAGCCTTTTCATGAGAAGAATATTTTTGCAGTTGGAGCATCGATACATCCAGGGGGTGGAATTCCCATAGTTATGCAAGGAGCCAAGTTACTTGTTGATTATATATGTGATGAAATGAATGAAAAAATAGGAAAGGAAGTGAAGAGTGTTGATAACTATTGAAGAGGCGTATTTACAATGCGAGAGAGTGATTCAAGCACATTCAGAAACCTTTTATAAAGCATTTTCATATTTGCCGAAAGATCAAAAAAAAGCGGTTTGGGCCATCTATTCTTTTTGTCGGATAATCGATGATATCATTGACGAAGAAAGAGTTCCAGAGGAAGGTATACAACAATTCGAAAAGGAATTTGAATTGTTTAAAAGGAAACAAATAGGCAGTCAGTTCGAGTTTATGTGGATTGCTTTATCAGATGTGTTCGAGAAATTTGAGATGGAAGTAACTCCTTTTGAAGATATGATAAAAGGTCAAAGGATGGATTTGCAACGGTCGAAATACGAGACTCTCGATGAAGTGTTAAAATACTCCTATTATGTGGCTAGTACTGTGGGGATTATGCTGTTGCCTGTTTTGGCCCCAAAAAATATCCACGCTTTAAGAGAAGGTGCCATTCAACTAGGCTTAGCGATGCAGCTAACAAATATATTAAGAGATATTGGTGAGGACCTTTCCATGGGTAGAATATATATACCAAAAGAAATGTTCTTAAAGCATCATTACTCGTATAAAGAGCTTCTTCACTACGAGGTGAATGATCGATTTATTAGAATGTGGGAAGATATTGCGGCAATTTCTGAGTATTACTATGAACAAGCGTTATTAACGATCAATTATTATCCAGAATACTCAAGGATTCCCGTAAAGGGTGCGGCTTTAATGTATAAAGCCATTCTCGATCAAGTTAGAAAAAATGGATATAATATTTTTAAATATCGGAGTTTTATCGGGTCAGACACAAAGGAGCAAATTCTTGCAACATTATAAAGAAGCAAGGCGAAATGCCTTGCTTCTTTATATCCTATTAAACTGCTTTTTCTTCTATAAAGGAATGGCGGACCCAAACCTTTGAACGCCATCGCCAGAGCATGAGTAAGCCTCTAAGCCATTCATCTGCAATGAAAGCAATCCAAATGCCAATGAGTCCAAGCCCAAAGGTAATTCCTAGCAAATAAGACAAGGTGACAGCTACCCCCCACATAGAAAGAATCCCCATATATACTGGGAATTTCACATCACCAGTCGCTCTTAAAGAATTGATAATTACTAAGTTAAACGAGCGGCCTGGTTCTAAAATGATCGTTAACAGAATCAACGTACTACCCAGTGCAATGATGTCCTCATTGCTTGTAAATAACTTCATTAAATCTTTTGCAAAAAACGAGAAGAGTATGGCTGCGCTTAAGGAAATAATAATAGCTAGACGTAGACTTTTTAAGCACCGATGATAGGCATCCTCATACTTCTTTGCACCAATCAAATAACCTATTAATATTTGTGTACCTTGACTTATAGCAATGCTAAAAAGGAAGATAAACATCATAAGATTTTGAGCGTATACTTTGGAAGTTAGTGCTTCCGTACCTAGTGTGGCAATAAAGAACGTAATGACCATCTGGGAAGCATTATAGGAAAGCTGCTCACCAGCGGAAGGAATACCAATTTTAAGCAAGTTTCTAACATGCACCTTTGGAAAACGGAACAGCAGGTGAAACGGCAGCTGAACAGGAATTCTTTTAATCATCACGATGATGGCTATACCCAAACCTATGAATCTACTAACAGTAGTTGAGATAGCTACTCCTTCCACGCCGAGAACCGGAAAACCAAAAGGACCAAAAATGAAAAAGTAGTTACCAATCACATTAATAATATTCATGCCAATCGTGATGTACATCACATCTTTCGTAAACCCATAACTACGAATCACTGCACCAATCGTCATAATAAACGCTTGAACAAAAGAAAATCCTCCGACAATTAACAGGTAAGAGTTCGCCTCATCCAATAGTTCGGGAGGTAAATCCATCATTAATAAAATAGGTTTACTAAAGAGAAAAATTCCTATACTTAAAAGGATTCCAAAAACAAGATTTGCTCCAAGGGAAACGATTGAAATTTCTGCAGCTGTATTTTCCTGTTTCGCTCCTAAATTCTGTGTGACAAGAATAGCTGTTCCTGTTGCAACAAAACCAAACATAACGATGATTAGCGAAAGGACTTGGTTTGATACGCCAACAGCGGCAACGGACTCATCAGAGTATTGAGAGAGCATTAATGTATCTGCATTCCCCATAAGCATATACAATAAGATTTCAATAAAGATGGGCCATGTTAAAGCAACAAGGGTCATCTTTTGTTTTTTGCTTTTCGTGCTCATGACTAATTGACCCCCTAACATAATAAAAGGAAATAGTCTTAAGCAGAATGCTTAAGACTATTTAGTAAACAATTCATTTTAACAGATGAAGTGTTAATTTAAAAGGAGATGATTTCAAAGCCGAAAGGAGCAACTGTAACTAAAAGTTGATCAGACTCAGCAGCAAATTCACTATTTTTTAATAAGTCTATAAGTTTTCTCCCTTTTAAATGAAATGGCAATGAATGCGTAGCCTCTTTGGACGTAGGGTTTAAAATAACTACAATTGTTTTGTTTTCATCCTTTTTGGAATAGGCAATACACACATCTTCATCGGAATTAGCAAGGAAGGAGAAGGTTCCTGAGTTAGCGAGAAGCTTTTCTTCTTTTCTTAGCTTAATTAAAGTTTGGATATGTTGTCGCATCTCTCTATTCCACTTTTCTTCCTCCCACGGCATGCATTCTCTACAACCAGGGTCCATGACTCCACTTAAGCCAACTTCATCTCCATAATATATACAAGGTGTCCCGATAAATGTCATCATAAAGGTGTAGATGAGCTTCATTCTATCTGTGCTGTCATTACATTCTGTCAAAATACGTGGTGTATCATGACTTCCAACGAGGTTAAAAGCAGCTTCATTAACATTGCTAGGATACATTTGTATAACAGATGTCATGTTCTCGATAAACTGCTGCTTTGAAATCTGGTCCTTTGCAAAGAAATTTAATACATTTGTTAGGAAAGGATAGTTCATAACTGCATCAAATTGGTCTCCTCGAAGCCATGGCATCGAATCATGCCAAATTTCACCTAGAATATAAAGGTCAGGCTTGAGTTCCTTAACGGCATGGCGGAACTCTCTCCAAAACTGATGGTCAATTTCATTAGCTACGTCTAATCGCCAGCCATCTATATCAAACTCTCGAACCCAGTACCTTCCCACCTCGAGCAGGTATTGCTTTACTTCTTCGTTTTGTGTATTAAGCTTAGGCATCGTTTGCTCAAAGGCAAATGTAGAGTAGTTTGGAAGCTCGCCACCTTTTAAAGGAAATACCTTTGCATGGAACCAGCTTGCGTACTTTGATTTCTCTCCATTCTTAAGAACATCTTGAAAGGGAGGGAAGTGGTATCCGCTATGATTAAACACAGCATCAAGCATCACTTTTATTCCATTTTTGTGACAAGTTTTTACAAGCTCCTTAAAGGTTTCCTTATCCCCAAACTGAGGATCAATCTCCATATAATCAATCGTATCGTATTTATGATTCGAGTATGCCTTGAAAATAGGAGTAAAGTAAATTCCAGTGATCCCTAAATCCACTAAATAATCAATATGATCGATGATACCTTTAAAGTCCCCACCAAAAAAGTTCTTCGGTGATGGAGGTTCACTTGCCCAAGGTAGTGCACCTTCCGGATCATTGGTAAGATCACCATTGGCGAATCTTTCTGGGAATATTTGATACCAGACTGTATCCTTTACCCAGCTTGGAGCACGAAATACTTCGTTCGCATGAAGGAAGGGAAAAGAGAAGTAATAGCCCGGATCCTCAGGAGCCTTCTCATAAACCCCTTTTTCTGTATATAAAATGGTTTCCTCTCCATCACTAATAAAGAAACCGTAGCGAATTCGCTTATAGGCAGGTTGTATGCTTAGAAGCCAGTAATCAAAAAGAGCATCTGTTGCGACTTTCTCCATTTCCATTTGCTGAGAAATCCAAGCCCCTTCTTTCCACTCATATTGATCCCCAAATAAAAGCTGAACCGTTTGTACCTCTTCTTTACGAGTACGCAATTTTATATGTAATGTAAGTTCATCAATGGGATATGCGTATTCATCTGTCGGACGATGATAGATAGAAGAACGAGTAATCATAATATTTCCTCCTTGTGCAATCGATTGCATTTAATTCTACTTTCTTTACGTTAGCAGATATGTGAAAACCCTTCAACAAATACATCGCAAAACATTTATAAATTTTTTTCTTTGTCTTTTATGTGAAAATAGTTGTCAAAACGAAAAAACTAGGTATAATAAAAAATATAGTTTGTGCAATCGTTTTCACAACTCTATTCTTTCAGTCGAACGTATAAGACCAATGAATTACTTGTTTTTAACTAATTGTGGCAACGTTTTCATAGAGTGCTGTTTTTATAGATTTGTGCAATCGTTTGTACATCTAGCAGAAATTAAAAACATACATTTTTGGAGGGGTCAATAATGAAAAAAGCATTTTCGCTTTTCATGATGATCATGTTAGTACTAGGAGTCCTTGCTGCATGTGGACCAAATCGTGAGGAAGGTACTTCAACAGAAAATGAAGGTGGCAATACGGCTGGAGAAGAACCAGCAAAGCCAGAGAAATTAGTAGTATGGGAAGATACAGATAAAGAGGTTGCATTAGAGCCTGCTATCGAAGCTTTCGAAAAAGAATATGGCATTAAGGTTGAGTATAAAACATTAGGAATGGCAGACAAAATTCGTGACCAACTTCGACTAGATGGTCCAGCTGGAAATGCTCCAGACGTTGTAACTCTACCACATGACCAAATCGGTCAAGTAGTTGTTGAGGGATTAATCTCAGAAATCGAAGTAGAGCAAGAAGTACTTGATACGTTCACTGAATCTTCTATTTCAGCTCAAATGTATGATGGGAAGCTTTATGGACTACCAAAAGCTACAGAAACACCAGTCTTCATTTACAACAAAGCGTTAATGGAAAAAGCTCCTGAAACTTTTGATGAGTTATATGCTTTCTCAAAGGATTTCACTAAAGGTGATAAGTACGGTTTCCTAGCTCTTTGGGATAACTATTACTTCGCTCATGGTATTATGGGTGGAAACGGTGCTTACGTATTTAAAGATGAAAATGGTGCGTTAAACCGCGATGATATCGGTCTAAATAACGAAGGTTCTGTAACAGGTGCTGCGTACATTCAACAATGGTATAAAGAAGGACTTTTCCCTAAAGGAATCATCGGTGAATCTGGTGGATCAGCTATGGACGGGCTATTTAACGAAGGGAAAGTTGCTTCTGTTATGAACGGTCCTTGGGCATTCCAAGCAATGAAGGATGCTGGAATTGACTACGGTGTTGCACCGCTACCAACTTTACCAAATGGTGAAAATGTAAAAACATTCATGGGCGTTAAAGGATGGCATGTAACAGCATTCACTGAAAATCAATATTGGGCTACAAAGCTTGTTGAATTCTTAACAAATGAAGAAAGTGCAAAAACTCGTTTTGAAACAACTGGAGAAATTCCACCAGTTAAAACTTTAATCGAGGATCCAATTATTGCTGATAACGAAGCTGCAAAAGCAGTAGCTGTTCAGTCTTCCTATGCGATTCCAATGCCTAATATTCCAGAAATGGCTGAGGTTTGGTCTCCAATGGCATCAGCATTACAACA
This sequence comes from Robertmurraya mesotrionivorans, assembly GCF_050971805.1. NCBI lineage: Bacteria > Bacillati > Bacillota > Bacilli > Caryophanales > Bacillaceae > Robertmurraya > Robertmurraya mesotrionivorans. The sequence continues at coordinate 124,161 of NZ_JBPCCH010000010.1, forward strand.
AATTGCTACTCAAAAATCAGAGCCAAAGGCAGCTCTTGATTCGGCAGTAGACACGATTAAGAAGCAGATTGAGACGAACCACGCAAAATAATTTGTGGTACAATCGATAGGCAGTACCTCCGGTATTGCCTATCATTACATTCATTTAGGCAAACGGTTGCGCAATAAAAAATACATTCCTCCTCAAGTTAGAAAGGGGATAGAAGTCAAATGGAAGCGGAAAAAGTAGGAACAACCAAGCATGCAAAGACTGCTGCATTGCTTTCAATTGTCCCAGGATTAGGGCAATTATATAATCGTCAGTTTTTAAAAGGAATAATCTTTCTTGTATTAGCAGCTTCATTCGGTATTGTGTTTGGCGACATATTGAACATGGGATTTTGGGGATTGTTTACACTAGGTGAAATACCTAAAGTTGACCATTCGATCTTTCTTTTGATTGATGGAATTATCGCATTGATTGTTACAGTGCTAGGGTTAGGGGTGTATGCATTTAACCTTTACGATGCACACACTAATGGAAAAAAACGTGATCTAGGTTTAAAACTAAATTCAGTTAGAGAACAATACCACAACTTAATTGACGGTGGTTTTCCATATTTAATGATTTCACCAGGGTTCTTGTTATTAATATTTGTTGTAATCTTTCCGATTATTTTCGTCATCTTATTGGCGTTTACAAACTACGATTTATACCACTCACCACCAGCTAAGCTAGTTGATTGGATTGGGATACAGAACTTTATCGATATCTTTAAAATTGATATCTGGCGAAATACTTTCTTTAAAGTATTAGGTTGGACAATTGTTTGGACATTTGGTGCGACAACGTTCCAAATTGCTTTAGGAATGTTCCTTGCAATTATTGTTAACCAGAAAGATCTTAAAGGTAAAGCAATTATTCGTACCATATTAATTTTACCTTGGGCGGTACCAGCTTTCGTATCCATTATGATTTTCTCTGGAATGTTCAATGAAACTTTTGGTGCGATTAATAAAATGATATTACCAGCTCTAGGGTTAGATCCGCAGCCATGGATGACAGAAGCCAACTGGACACGTCTAGCATTGATTTTAATTCAAGGGTGGTTAGGTTTCCCATTCATCTTTGCAATGGTAACAGGTGTTCTTCAGTCTATTCCAGAAGATTTATATGAAGCAGCAACTGTAGATGGTGCAAGTATTTGGCAAAAGTTCTCAAAGATTACTTTACCACTTGTATTGTTTGCAACTGCACCAATCATGATTACACAATATACCTTTAACTTTAATAACTTTAACGTTATCTTCCTCTTTAATAACGGGGGACCAGCTGTGCCAGGGCAAACCGCATGGGGAACAGATATCTTGATATCATGGATCTATCGATTGACGATGACTTCAGCACAATATGGAAAAGCGGCAGCCATCACAATGATTCTATCCTTCATTATTATTGCAGTGGCTTTATGGCAATTTAGAAGAACAAAATCATTCCAAGAAGAGGATATGATGTAATATGAGTATGAAAAAGAATAAAATCATAAGACTTACACTGTCATACTTAGTCATTGCGGTCATGGCAGTTATTGTATTCTACCCATTGCTTTGGATTATTGGATCTTCGTTTAATCCTGGGAATAGTCTCTCGGGCTCGACGATGTTTCCAGAAAACCCAACACTAGCACACTATAAGCATCTGTTTGATGCTGACAAGAGTGACTATATTATCTGGTATAAAAATTCCTTGAAAATCAGTATTATCACAATGGTGTTAACTGTTGCGAGTGTAGCATTAACCGCATACTCATTCTCAAGATACCGTTTTGTTGGTCGTAAGAATGGTCTAATCACATTCTTAATTCTACAAATGATTCCAAACTTCGCTGCATTAATTGCAATCTTTGTTTTAGCAAACCGTACAGGTTTAATTGATACACACTTAGGATTAATCCTTGTGTATGTTGGTGGTCAAATTCCTATGAATACGTATTTAATGAAAGGATATTTAGATACGATTCCGAAAGAGCTTGATGAATCTGCAAAAATGGATGGAGCGGGACATTTAAGGATTTTCTTCCAAATTGTTATGCCGCTTGCAAAACCAATATTAGCAGTAGTTGCTTTATTCTCATTCATTGCTCCTTTTGGAGATTTTATCTTAGCGCGAATTTTATTACGATCAGAAGATAAATTTACATTATTAGTTGGCCTATATGAACTAGTTGCGAAACAATTCGGTAACGAATTTACAAAGTTTGCTGCAGGTTCTGTACTAATTGCTATACCAATCGCTGCATTATTCTTAGTTTTCCAAAGATATTTCGTTTCTGGTTTGACGGCTGGAGGAACAAAAGGATAATCTTGTAGGGAAGGATTTCTAACAGGAAAAGGAGGAGCGGAGATGAAAAAGAAAATGCTTTCTTTCATCTTAATCCCGTTTCTTCTTTTTTACTCCCTACCGGTAGGTGCAGTGGAAAAAGAAGAGCGAAAATGGCAGGATGAGACTTTTTATTTTATTATGATCGATCGCTTTAATAATAGCGATTTCAGCAATGATTTTAAAGTAAATATGGATGATCCAAAATCATATCATGGCGGTGACTTTCAAGGTATAATCGATCAATTGGATTATATTAAAGACATGGGGTTCACCGCTATTTGGCTTACCCCGGTTTTTGATAATGCGGAAAAGGGCTATCATGGATATTGGATTACTGACTTTTACAACACAGAAGAACATTTTGGAACGATAGAAAAGTTTAAAGAATTAGTAAAAGAGGCACATAAACGTGACATAAAGATCGTCCTTGACTTTGTTGTCAATCATGTTTCACCCGAGCACGAGTGGCTGACAGACAGTGAGAAAAAGGATTGGTTTCATGATAATAAAGAAATTTTAAATTGGGAAGATCAAGATGAACTCAATAATGGTTGGATTTATGGATTACCTGATTTAAATACGGAAAATCCTGAAGTGTCAAATTATCTATTAGAGGCAGCTAAGTGGTGGATCACAGAAACAGATATCGATGGGTACCGACTGGATACGGTACGACATGTACCAGTTGATTTTTGGGAAACATTTTCTAAAGAAGTAAAAAGTGTAAAGGATGATTTCTACTTACTCGGTGAGGTTTGGGACAATGACCCAAATTATATTGCCCAGTATGACAAAGCGGGTATTGATGGCTTTGTGGATTATCCCTTGAACGAACATTTACGTACTGCTTTTGCTAAGCCAGATCAATCTCTTTATTGGTTGTATACGACAGCGGACCGAAACAAAACCATTTACGAAGATCCTTATTTAATGGGTACTTTTATGGATAATCATGATACTCCGCGCTTTACAAGAGATGCGGTGCAAAACAATGAGCATCCTGGTCCTCGCTGGAAGCTGGCCCTTACCTACTTGTACACGACGCCTGGTATTCCGATTGTCTATTATGGTAGTGAGATTGCTCTTGATGGTGGGGAAGACCCTGATAACCGTAGACAAATGGATTTCCGAACAGATAAAGAATTGGTGGATTATATTTCTCAAATTGGAGCTGCTAGACAAACACTTCCCTCCTTAACCCGTGGTACGTTCGAGTTTCTTTATGAAGAAAAGGGAATGGCTGTATATAAAAGGGAGTATGATGGTGAAACCACTGTTGTAGCAATTAATAATACATCAAAAACACAAACAGTAACCATTACAGAAGGCCTTGAAAAGGATAAAGAACTTCGAGGAGTTCTCAGTGATGAGATTGTCCGCGGAAAAGGCCAGGAATATACACTCGTTCTTGACCGTGACCAAGCACAAATTTATATTCTGGGCCAGAAAACAGGGTTGAATATCCCATATATACTTATAATGGGAACTGTGTACGTAGCGTTTATCATATTTATTTATTTGCTATGGAAAAGATCGAAAAGGAAAAAACTCCCGAAACAATGATAAAAATATACTACAAAAGTATCGGAAAGTTAGGGTAGAATAAGAAATAAAGAAAACCTGAATGATTTTTAGAACTATTGAGAAATGTAGCTATTAGGAAATGAGGTGGGTAAGATGGCTGTTACAATTAAAGATGTTGCTAAATTAGCAAAGGTCGCACCATCTACCGTATCACGTGTAATTGCAAATAATCCTCGAATAAGTGAAAAAACAAAGAAAAAGGTTAGAGAAGCCATGGATGAGTTAGGATACCATCCTAACTTTATTGCAAGAAGTTTAGCGAGTCAAAGCACACAGGCAATCGGTCTGGTCATGCCGAGCTCTACTGACGTAGTGTTTCAGAATCCCTTTTTTCCAACGGTACTTAGAGGACTTAGTGAAGGGGCGCATGAAAAACACTACGCGTTATATATGACAACAGGAAAGACTGACAACGAAATTCTAGACGGAGTTACACAGATGGTCCAAGGTGGACGTGTTGACGGAGTGGTCCTACTTTATTCGAAAATTGAAGATAAAGTGTTAATGTATTTGCAGGAAAGAGGCATTCCATTTGTAGTTATTGGTAAACCTTTTAAGCATGTGGAGGAAATTACTCATGTTGATAATGATAACTTCCGTGCAACAAAGGAAGTAACGGAATATCTCATTCAGCTTGGACATGATCATATCGCTTTTGTCGGTGGAAACTTAAACCTTGTTGTAACGGTTGAGCGTTTACTTGGATACGAGAAGGCACTTCGTGAAGCAGGAATCCCATTAAATGATGATTATATTGTACATGAAGAATTTTTGAGAGAAGGTGGACAAGAAGCTGTCAGGGAATTGCTTTCTTTAAAGGTCCCACCAACCGCATTGGTTGTCGCGGATGATTTAATGGCATTAGGGGTTCTTAATACATTAGATGAATTGGGAATTAAAGTACCTGAAGATATCTCGATCATCAGTTTCAATAATGTACTAGTCTCAGAGATGTCCAGGCCACCTCTCACAAGTGTGGATATTAATATTTTTGACCTTGGGTTTGAAGCTGCTCGTAGCTTGATTCAAAAGATAGAAAATCCAAAAGAACCAATCAAGAGAATTATTATTCCACATCAAATTGTCAAACGCTTCTCATGTTCTTATCCAAATGAAGAAAGAGTATTGTTGCCTCAAAAAGGGACTTTCAGTTGAAAAGTCCCTTTTTTTTATCTTTATCCATTAATGACTGTTCCACCATTAACATGAATCATTTGACCGCTGACATAAGAAGAGTCATTTGATGCGAGAAATACATAACTCGCAGCAAGCTCATACGGCTGTCCCGCTCTTCCCATTGGTGTCGTAGATCCGAATTCTGCTACTTGTTCGGCTGGGAAAGTAGAAGGAATAAGAGGAGTCCAAATAGGTCCCGGTGCCACTCCATTTACTCGTATTCCATCCTTAGCAAGTGACTTTGAAAGAGATCTGGTAAAGGTAACGATTGCTCCTTTGGTAGCGGAATAGTCAAGTAGTTGCTCGTTTCCTTGATAGGCTGTTATGGAAGCTGTGTTAATAACGGAGCTCCCTTTCTTCAGATGGGGAAGAGCAGCCTTAGTTAAATAAAAATAAGAGAAGATATTTGTTCGGAACGTTCGTTCAAGCTGCTCTGATGTGATATCAAGCAAACTTTGTTGTGGATGCTGTTCGGCAGCGTTATTGACGATAATATCAATTTTGCCAAAAGCTTTTATCGTATCATCTACAATTTGGTTACAAACCTCCTCATCTCCAATATCTCCTGCGGCAAGGATACAACGTCTGCCTTCTGCTTCAACTTGCTTTTTCGTGTCCTCAGCGTCCTTTGTTTCGTTTAGATAGGAAACTACAACGTCAGCTCCTTCTTTAGCAAAATAGATGGCCACTGACTTCCCAATTCCGCTATCACCACCTGTAATAATTGCTACTTTGTCTTTTAATTTATTGGAGCCTTTATACTGTTCACTAACATGAATTGGTATGGGGTTCATTTCATCCTCAACACCGGGTTGGTGATTTTGATGTTGAGGTGGAAAAGTTTGTTTGTTATTCTTAGACAAGCATATCCATCCTTTCAAATTATCATTGTCATTTTTGTAGTATAGGGTAATTAAGGGGATTTATATGCAAACGGAAAAATTCAGAATAGGAGAAAAATTTGACGGATTTACATGAATTATGATATAAGCAATAATATTAAAAATATTTTCTAATGAACGTAATCAATTGGAGGAAGTGACACTTATGGAACATCGTAGTAAGATTATTGACTGTACAATTCGAGATGGAGGCTTAGTCAACAATTGGGATTTTAGCGTAGAGTTTGTTCAGGACTTGTATAATGGTTTAAGTGAGGCTGGAGTTGAATATATGGAAATTGGATACAAAAATTCAGCCAGGCTACTGAACGTATCAGAGCCTAATCCATGGAGATTTCTCGACGATCACTTCCTAAAAGAAATTATTCCTGAGAAAAAATTCACGAAGCTATCTGCCTTAGTGGATATTGGACGAGTTGACCCTAATGACATCCTTCCTCGTGAGCAAAGTATCTTGGATATGATTCGAGTAGCATGCTATGTTCGTGAAGTGGATAAAGGATTGGAACTTGTACAAATGTTCCATGATTTAGGCTATGAGACTTCTCTCAACATTATGGCGTTATCTAGTGTACCAGAGCAACAGCTTATAAAAGCGTTTGAGTTGGTAAAAGAGAGTCCTGTAGATGTGGTATATATCGTTGACTCATTCGGAAGCTTAGATCCTGGGGATATTGTGCACCAAGTGAAAAAATTCCAAGCGCTGATTCCTAACAAACAGCTAGGAATTCATACTCATAACAATATGCAACTGGCATTTGCTAATACGTTGACTGCGTATCAAAATGGAGTTACGTTCCTTGATTCATCTGTTTATGGGATGGGGCGTGCGGCAGGTAACTGCAATACAGAGCTTCTCGTTAGCTATATTCAAAAACCAAGCTATGAGCTAAAGCCAGTTCTAGGAGTTATCGAAAAGCATATGCTAGAAATGCGTAAAAAGTGGGAATGGGGCTATATCATCCCTTATATGATCTCTGGTGTCCTCAATGAACATCCACGTATCGCTATGGCATACCGTGATAGTTCAGATAGAGATAAATTTGTAGAATTCTATGACAAAGTAACGACACCTGAAGCTACTTTGATCTTAGAGTCAAAGTAATAAATAGATATTGAAATTTTTGAAAAAAGGCCGATATGGCCTTTTTTTATTCTCATTTCATTTATATGTTTTATCACTATTATCAAAACAAAAAAGAGAAAAACTATTGTCATGGATGCGCTTTCGTGATAAGTTTAAAAGGTGATATGTGACGTATTTGTGAATAATAATAATTATGACAATTTATTCTGTTTTTAATACGAAAACAGCGACCCTGTTGATCGGTTAAAAAATCTTTATTATTTTGTTTTATGACAGTTGGTACTTAGCAGCGCTCCTGTATAAGGCAAACCGTTGTAATGATTCAGGTGAAGGTTCCTTATATAGGAGTCTAAATTTGGATTAATTACAACGTTTTTTTGTTTTTTGACGGAAAGTTAGGCCGTTTAAAGAGGCAGTATAATATCTAACAAAAATAGTGTAAGATAGGGAAAAAACGGTAAGTGAGTTGAAACGAGTGAATAAGTACGAAGCTGAGTTTAGCAATATTGTTCGAGCCTTTCGTAAAAAGCATATGGGAAAAGGTCCAAGCCAAGTTCGAACCACCTTCTCAAAAAACTGGGCCATCTGTGAACTGGAGGGGAATCTATCCCCTATTGAAAAATTTATTGCCACAGCGGAAGATGGGCGCCAAATGCTTCGCTCTGCCCGTACAGAAATGGTGAAGGAGATTTATAAAAAAAATCATCCTACAGAGATGGAAGAGTTACTTGGAACAAAATTTGTCCGTGTGTTTGTCGATATCGATATTGAATTAGATATTGGTATGTCAATCTTTGTATTTGAAGATAACATTGAAGAGAAATTTAATATGTAATAACTATTGCAAGCAGATTTGTATTGTTGGAACTTGGGAGCGCACCTGTTAAAGACTAACCACCTGAAGTTTTTCGTCCTAATAAAAAGGAAGGATTTCTTCTGGTGGTTTTTTATATGAAAAAGGTGTAAAAGGAGGAAATAATTATGGGGAAAACAAAACATCCAGGCCCACAAAAGAAAGCCTTACTACCCGCACCAAAGTACTGGGTTAGTCCCATCCCGTTTGGATTAGGAAAGATTAAACCAAAACATATACGCGATACGATGAAGGTCGCTTACGATAATAAAGACAATTTAGGTTATGCCACTCGAATCATTACAGAGGGCGTATGTGACGGTTGTGCGCTTGGAGTATCTGGCTTGTACGACCAAACCTTAACCGGTCCACATCTGTGTACGACCCGTTTAAATGTCCTAAGACTAAACACCATGCCAGCAATTAAACCAGAGATTCTTCATGCAGATATTGACGATCTTAAAAAATATGACAGTACGGAACTTCGGAAACTTGGTCGTATCCCATATCCAATGATTCGTCGCAAGGATGAGCGTAAGTTTTCTCGTATTACATGGGATGATGCGATGAATATGATTGCCGGAAAAATAAAAAAGCTAAATCCTAAGCAATATGCTTTCTACTTAACATCACGTGGAATTACCAATGAAAACTATTATGTAGCAGCTAAAGTTTCACGCTTTTTAGGAGCGAACAATATCGATAATGCATCACGAATTTGTCACTCTCCAAGTAAAACGGCATTAAAACGTTCGATTGGTGTAGGAGCATCCACTTCTAACTATTTAGATTGGATTGGTACAGATGTACTTCTATTCTGGGGTAGCGTTGCATCAAATGCTTCACCAGTATCTTCTAAATACATGCTAGAAGCTAAGAAAAAGGGTACAAAAATTATTGTTATTAATCCATACCGTGAGCCGGCAATGGAAAATTATTGGATTCCTTCCAATCCAGAATCAGCTCTATTTGGGACCAAGCTAGCAGATGATTTCTATCAAGTAAACATCGGCGGAGACATTGCATTTATGCATGGAATCATGAAGCACTGGTTTGATATGGAATCCAAGCAACATGGTTCGGCCATTAATCATCTGTTTGTACAAGAACATGTAAACGGTTACGAAGAACTAAAAGCAAAGGTACAAGAGCAAACATGGGATCATATTATAGAATCATCAGGTGTAACAAAAGAGCGTATCATCGAGCTTGCTGAAATTTTAGCAAAAGCAAAAAATGCTGTCTTTGCCTGGGCGCTTGGCTTAACGATGCATTCATTTGCAACAGACAACATCTCCCAAGTTGCTAATCTAGCTTTATTACGTGGTTTCCTAGGTCGCAAGCACTCTGGTTTAATGCCGTTTCGTGGTCACTCCTCTGTACAAGGTTCAGGGGAAATGGGGGCAGATCCATTTGTCTTACCAGGCGGGGATTTTTACGGTGAGAATATTGAGCGTATTGAAAAGCTGTGGGGCTTTAAACTTCCCCGTTGGCAAGGGGATATAGTTGGTGTCACTCTTGAAAATATTATGCTTCCAGAAGACCATGAAAGAAAGGTGAAGTTATATTATTTAAGTGGTGGTAACTTCTTAGAAACCATGCCTGATCCCATATTTGTAGAGAAAGCATTATCTCAGTTAGATATTCGTGTCCACCAAGATATTATCTTAAACACTTCTACTCTAGTAGATGCACAAGAAGCTGTTATCGTTCTACCGGCGAAAACAAGATATGAGCAGGAAGGTGGCGGAACGTCAACTTCCACTGAAAGAATGGTTTACTTTTCTCCTGAAATCGAAGGAAATAAGAACCGAATTGAAGAAGCTCGTGAAGAATGGAAAATCTACATTGATCTAGCAAAGCGTGTAAATCCTACTATGGCACATCTGGTGGATTTTAAGGATGCACAGGCGATCCGAGGCGAGATCGCATTAGCGAATCCAAATTACGACGGTATTCAGCTTCTAAAGAAAAAAGGTGATGTGTTCCAATGGGGCGGCGCATGGCTATGTGAAGATGGAATCTGTCCAACTCCAGATGGGAAAGGGACATTAATTACAGTCGATATCCCAAATATGGGTAAAAAAGAAGGACAGTTTTTACTAACGACTCGCCGAGGAAAGCAATTCAATTCCATGGTGTTTAGTGAAAAAGATCCGCTGAATGGATCTGACCGTTATGATGTCTTAATTAATGCTGAAGAAGCTCGTTTGCATAGGATTGCAGATGGTGAAGGGATTGTTGTTTACAATCAGCACGGAGTGTTTCAAGGACGTGCAAAGTATGCTGATATCACACCAGGTAACCTTGGTGTTCACTTCCCTGAAGGAAACTTCTTATTACCAAAAGGAAAATATGAAAAATTTGCTGGGATTCCAGATTATAATATTGCGGTAAAAGTAGAGAAAGCAGAACGTTTTAATGCTCGTAAAGATACACAATATCTTGAGAAACCAATTCCAGATCTAGAAACGGAAGTAAGCTAAATTTTAGGAGGGTACAGAAATGGACAATGAAATAGATGAAGTGACCACCACTAGAAGCATCATGAGATTTGACGGCCAGGACTTCTATGAACAAGAGGATGATATTGCTGTTGAATTCCCGCTAACGGTGATGTTGGATGGTCAGGAATTTGCCACCATGGTCTGTACCCCTGCTGATATGGAAGAGCTCGTTGTCGGTTTTTTAGCTTCAGAAGGTGTAATTAGAAGGTATGATGAGATTCAATTGTTAACGATTGACGACTCTAAAGGGTTTGCATATGTGGAGCTAGTGACTAAGAAGGAAATGCAAAACCACCATCACTCCAAACGCTTTATTGGTTCATGCTGTGGGAAAGGACGTCAGTTTTACTTTTACAATGATATGAAAACGGCAAAAACGGTAATGAGCAAGACAACTATAACTGGCCAAGACTGTCAGAGGCTGATGAATCTTATGCAAGAAAGTTCATCACACTTTCAGCAAACGGGCGGCGTTCACAATTCGGCTTTGTGTTCAAAAGAAGGGATCATAGTTTCACGGACGGATATTGGTCGCCACAATGCTTTAGACAAAATCTTTGGATATTGCTTAATGAATCGCATTCCGTTGAAGGACAAGATTATTGTATTTAGTGGACGAATTTCTTCAGAAGTATTATTGAAGGCAGCAAAAATTGGTGTTGGAATTGTACTATCAAAATCAGCTCCTACTAACCTAGCACTTGATTTGGCTGAAGAACTAGGTATTACAGCTGTAGGATTTATTCGCGATCAAGGTTTTAATATATACACACATCAAGAACGTATTTTAGGTGGATAAGATGAGACACACACGGTAGACAAAAACTTACCGTTCTTTTCTGAAAAAAAAATGCCCGACTGTTTAAGAGGGGCATGTGAATTATTTTTCTTTTGCAATTTCTGTTCTATTAGGTGCGAGTGGAGGTTGTTCTAACCATTTGTTTTTTACCATAACATCAAACCAATTTTTTGTAACCAAAAGGTTTTGTAAAATAATTGTCTCATAAGTGGTCACGAGGTCTGTTCGCATGGATGCCGCAAGACCTGCGCCATGATAAGTTTGTGCAGCTTGAAACAAAAAACCCATGTGATACATTAATAACTTATCAGAAAATGGAGAGTCTGTTGAAATGGTGATTTCTGTTTCCAAAGATTTAGGAACTGGTAAATTGTCAGCTTGCAGTATTTTTGCAAATGCTTGTATTTGATTATCAGCAGTCTTTTCAGATTCAGTTAAAAATTTTCTAACCTCTTGCGATTGAGCCACCTGGCCGAATCCAATAGAAAGGGTTTTAGCCATAATACTTTTTTTAAGGTTTAAAGATATACTGATGATTTCAGTCGCTGCAAGAGTTCTGCCCTTTCCAAAAAAACCATCTTTAAAATCTTTACTTGAAATATATTCAGGATGTTCATATGCATAAAATATTGGGTCTCTCTGAAAAAGTCCTTTTTCCAGCAATAACTCAGTAGTTTGATGATACATCCTTTTCGCATCGTTATCACATGAGTCGTAAAAATCCCTTAAATCTTTTCTTACAGAAATGCATAATGAAGTGCTATGCCCTAATAAACCATGTAAAGTCATTATGTGTAAATAATTTAAGCAGAATGCATCTGAAAACAATCTCTCTTTTCCTGAATACAGGTCAGTTTCATTAAATCCAACCGGTACGGGAAATCCTTCATTTTCAATAAAAGTCTTTATTTGTTCCTTTTGTTTTTTGAATGTCTGGATAGCATCTTTGATTACCGCTTTTATTTCTTCATCTTCAATAATTGAGTACATATATGTAATTACTACATGTGTCGCTGTTCCGGTTACATACTCCCCCCACAAGGAACCTATTTCAGAAGAAGTAAGTTTTAACTTTTCCATATCTTCACCTCCCAAGTATTATTTCCAATTTCTATAGAGAGTATGTTTTTCTCAGGGTTAAAATAATCCAATGAGCATAAAAAGGATAGGAACTTACTCAGAAAGTACTGATTTTTTAAACAAAGGCATAAAAAAGATTCATCAAGCTAGAAAAAACCCTGATTTTCTCAAGGTCTTTATTGTTATACTATATTTTATCTGTATGATGATCAATTTCTTGTTCTTTTACTTTTTTAAGTACCTTTGTTAATTCGGAAATTTCATTAGTGAGATTCTCAATTTTTTCAGAAAGAGTAGCTAGGCCTTTGAATTCTTCTTTTAATTCAGAGATCTCGTTAGCGACATTTACTAATTTTTCATATGAAGTAGCCATCTGCACATTTTCTGGTTTCTCAGATACTTTTGATGCTTGGGTTGTGGCGACGGGCTTATTTTTACTAAGTTGTTCGGTAACAGAATTCATAATTACATCGTTATTAAGAAGAGTTGATGCCAGTTGCATCATAGATCCCAAATCGAGCGTATTTTGATTTTTAAGAAATTGGTTAGCAATATTCTTAGGTTCCTTGTCCATATTGTTACTCGTATTCTGTTCTCTGTTTTCATTTATGTTATCACTCATTTTTTTCCCCACCTTATTAATTTTATTTAGCATTAAATTTAAATTCTTTCCATCTTATGCTTTTAAATTAAAAATGTAGTGTGTTAATATCTCTGTTCATGTAATCTAAATCGCATAAATAAAAACCCTAGAAGATTATTTTTCAATAATCTCTAGGGTTTCCTAGAAAGCTAGTCCAAATGATTGGCTAATTGCGAGAGTAGGCTGGATTAGAAGCAGTTAACATCATTAAGTGCTTCTTGAGCTAGCGCAAGTGTAGCTGCAACCTCTGTAAAACCAAATAGGTTTGCAACTGCGATAGCAACCGCAATTAGAATCTGTAAAACAAGTCTTCCAATTTCACAAAGAAGCCCTTGGACAATACCGCCAATTGTGTTATCAGGAATTAATGCCATTTTTCATTCCTCCTTTCTACGAAAGAAATTCTGTAAGAGGCCCCTTACAAAATACATCCTATGTAAAAAAGATGGACAAGTATAAACAGCTATCACAATAATAAAAAAAGGGGCTGTCCCAATTTACATTTATGTAATAACTGAAAAATGAATTTAAAGCTTGTAAGTAAATGTACGTAAGCTAACGCAGTCATCTGTGAAATAAAACAAGGGAACTTCTCTTACAAAAGTTCCCTTGATTATCATTCTATTTTATTGATGAAGCGATCTCGTTTAAATTTTCAAGGATAGTTGGTTTACTTCCACCACAATAGAACGCTGTTATCAATTCATAGCATGTATCCTTATCTATTAAATAACAACGGTGTGTTCCCATGTCGTATACAAAGTGACTTTGTTCTTCACCTTTCGATCCATCAAACACTCTATAATTTCCAAGTCCAAATAATTCTCGAGCGCCATTTTGGGCCAAGTCTAGAAACTCTTCTCTCGTTATTTCTCTTTGCGCAACTAGCCCTACTTTTTCCTTCATTTTAAAAAACCTCCAGTATTTTTTAGAAACCAACTTAAAATCGAGTAATCTCTTTAGTACTAACTAAAATCAAATGGCTACAGAAAATTATACTTTATGGTACTTGCTTGTAAATTTTATCACATTTTTATTTAAAAATAATTTGTAAACTTCGCTTGAATTTCTTTTAAAAACATCTCAGCAGCAGCGGAAAAAACCTGATGCTTTTTCCAAACAATATTTAAGCCAGATTCAAGTCTTGGCTTTAGCGGTCTAAAACAAAGGTTACTATCACTAGACGTATTCACTATTTTATCAAGGGTTATTGCATAACCAATGCCCTCTTCAACCATAAGGGAAGCATTATAGGCAAGATTGTATGTAGTCACAACGTTTAGTTTATCAAAATCTTCACCGAACCAATCTGCAAATTCATTTTTAGAAAATGTCTGTTTCATAGCCTGGCGTGAACAGATTAGTGAAACATTTAATAGATCGGCTGCTTGAATTCTATCTTTGAAAGCAAGAGGACTGTCTCTCCTCATAACAACGCCCCAAACATCTTTGCCAGGGATATTGATATAATTGTATTTTGACAAATCAGCTGGTTGAATTAAAATACCAAAGTCAAGCAATCCTTTATCAAGTCGTTCAGTCACATCATCTTCGTTTCCGCTGTAGAGGTGATAACGTATATTTGGATAAATTAACTGTAAATCTTTTACTACCCTTGCTATCTGTCTCATGGCATCTGTTTCCCCGCCACCTATATATACATCTCCACTAATTGTTTCTTCCATGGAACTAAATTCAGCATCTAATTTATCGACCATTTCTATAATTTCTTCTGCTCTTTTTCGCAAGAGCATTCCTTCATCAGTGAGAATGATACTGTGACTACTACGAATAAATAGTTTTTTCCCTAACTCTTGTTCAAGATCCTTTATTTGTCTGGACAAGGTTGGCTGTGTGACATGTAAAAAATCAGCAGCAGCCGTCATGCTTCCTTCTCTTGCCACCGTAAGGAAATACCGCAAAACTCTTAATTCCATTTTTACTCCTCCTTTATCATGTTTTAGTATATACAACACAGAAATGCCTATCAAGCATATCACGATATATGATATAAGTATTAGCTATGTGCCAAGTGGCGCGCTAGAATAAGGAACAAAGTGAAATCATCATTCGTCCGACTCAACAAGTGGATTAGTGGATTGTGGGAACAAGGAGTATTTTCCAAAGAAAAATAAATCTAGGAGGAATAAAGTATGATTAACTATAAGAAAGTTTGGTTTATCACAGGTGCTGGACGTGGAATGGGTGTCGATTTCGCAAAAGCAGCACTTGCAGCAGGATACCAGGTTGTCGCCACTGGTCGTAATACTGACAAGGTAGCCAAAGCCCTTGGCGATCACGAAAATCTGTTAATTGTGAAGTTGGATATTACTGACCCATTAGATGCCGAGACTGCCGTGAAGTTAGCTGTCGACCGTTTTGGCCGTATTGATGTGTTGGTCAACAACGCAGGTAGCTTCTATGGTGGTTTCTTCGAGGAACTGACACCACAACAGATTGAACGTCAAATCACGACCAACCTGTATGGCCCTATGAACGTCACCCGTGCCGTGTTGCCATTTATGCGTAAGGTTCGTTCTGGACATATTATATCAATTTCTTCTCTTGCAGGATTAGCTGGATTTGAATACAATGCCGCTTACTGTGCTTCGAAGTTCGGTCTTGAAGGCTTTATGGAGTCGTTACATCATGATGTTGCCCCTTTTGGTATTAAAACGACCATTGTAGAACCAGGTTTCTTCCGTACCAAATTTTTAGAACTAGAATCAAAATTCCTTGCTGAGGCATCTATTGATGATTACGCCGAGCGTAATGCACAATTCCATGCTTTTTGGGAAGAAAAAAATGGAAAGCAGGAAGGCGATCCTACCAAACTTGCTAAGGCTTTGATCACCATCGTAAATCAGGAGGAACCACCGTCTCGCTGGATCGCTGGTGCAGATGCCCTTGCTGGTGCAGAACAAAAAGTTGTAGAACTTCAACAACAGATCAACGCCTATCGTGACTTATCTACCTCCCTCGCATACGAGGATGAGTAAACAGTCAGATTATTTGAGATAAAGCTTAAAAAAATGCCCCTAAGAATGGGGCTATTTATTTATAGGAAGGAGTTGTTTTTTTGGCTAAACAAAATAATTTGTTGATTTTCATATTAACAATAGGAGTATTCGGTATCTTAAATACTGAAATGGGAGTTATTGGTATACTGCCTTCCCTTGCTGAACATTTTAATGTTAGTGTATCAAAAGCTGGTTTGCTGGTGAGTCTTTTTGCCCTAGTGATTGCAGTCTCTGGTCCAACGATGCCTTTATTGTTTTCAGGTATCAATCGGAAGAAGGTTATGTTACTCGTACTTGGTGTTTTCGTTGTAGGGAATATTGTTTCTATATTTACAACTAAATTCAGCATTGCATTAATTGCTCGTGTGATACCAGCCCTTTTTCATCCCATTTATTGTTCATTGGCTTTTTCAGTGGCTGCTGCCTCAGTTAGCAAAGAAGAAGCTCCTAAAGCTGTTTCTAAAGTATTTATAGGTGTATCCGCTGGTATGGTAGTTGGCGTACCAATCGCTAGTTTTATTGCCAGTACAATTTCTTTACAAATGGCGATGGTATTCTTTGCTGTTGTAAATGCTATTGCATTCTTTGCTACCTTGCTATTTGTACCATCTATGCCTGTAACTGAAAAACTTTCTTATGGAGCACAATTATCCGTATTAAAAAAATTCGTTACTTGGCAGTCCATTGTAGCAGTCATTTTTCTGAACTCAGCCATATTCGGGGTTTATAGTTATTTGGCTGAGTATTTAAAAACTGTTACGAATATGTCTTCAAATACAATTACGATTATGTTATTTGTATTCGGTGGCGCCAATATTATTGGGAATGTTTTGGCAGGGAAGTTACTTACTAAAAATGCCTTAAGTTCTGTAGTGTTATTTCCTTTCGTATTAGGAGCAGTTTATATCTTATTATACCTTTTTGGACATTTATCCGTACCTATGGCAATCATTACTTTATTCTGGGGAATCTTAGCAGGAGTAGGAGGAAATATCAATCAATATTGGATTATGTCTTCAGCTCCCGAAGCCCCTGATTTCGCTAATGGATTATTTTTAACATCGGCTAATCTAGGAACAACAATTGGAGCAGCTATAGGTGGATTATTTATATCAGGTTTGGGTACAGAATACGTTGTATTAGTGGGAATCCTATCATTGCTACTAGGTTCCATATCTATTTTTCTAAGAAATTATATGTATAGTTCTACAAAACAACTCTCCATATAAGAATGTTAACTCAATCAAAGAACGAGAAAGGGAGGATTTAAATGACACATGATAAACAAGTGGCACTTGTAACTGGAGGGAATCGAGGAATTGGGTATGAGCTGGTCAAACAATTGAGTTTGTCTGGTTTTAATGTCATTTTGGCAAGTCGGGATCATGAAATGGGTAATAAGGTTGTGCAAAAACTTAAGGAGTTAAATCTGGATGTTTCGTGTATTGAGATGGATGTCTCAAATCACGAAAGCATCACCCAAGCTGCAATTACTCTAAATGAGCAATATGGAAGATTAGATGTATTAATTAATAATGCAGGCGTGTATTTAGATGAGAATGAAAATTTATTGACTATGGATCCTAGCATTCTCCAGAAAACAATGGAAACTAATTTCTTTGGTGTCTACGATGTCATGCGTTCCTTTATTCCCTTAATGGAAAAACAAGGATATGGGAGAATTATTAATATTTCCTCAGAATATGGGGCGATGAGCGAAATGTCCTCTCCAGGAGTAGGCGCCTATAAGTTGTCCAAATTTGCCTTAAATGGTTTGACTAGATTAGTAGCTGCAGAAACTAAAGGTGATATTAAAATAAATGCAGTTGATCCGGGATGGGTAAGCTCAGATATGGGGGGACCATCTGCCCCAAGAACACCAAGGGAAGCAGCCGAGTCTATCCTGTGGTTAGCGACGATTGGATCTGAAGGACCAAACGGAGGGTTCTTTAGAGATGGGAAACAAATACCTTGGTAACATTTAGTAATTGGTCGAAATTTTCCTTTCAAAAAGAGCCGATCACCTAACTTGGGAATCGGCTTTCCTTGTTTTGCTAAAAGTTATTTATAAATCATCAATAAGGATATAGCTAGCTTTAACGGGGCCATGAACTCCAACTACTAAATTTAATTCAATATCAGCCGAATTACTTGGGCCAGTAATAAAATTTACACATGAAGCAACTTGCTTACCTTGTTCATGTATGGAACGAAGTTTTTGCGCAGCTTGCGTCATTCTCGGTACTAGAGTGCTTTTAGGAACTAAAACGATGAGTGTTCCAGGAAGAAAGCTAACGGTCCGCCCCCTATCCTTGTCACTTAGTAAAACAACCGTGCCTGATTCTGCAAGTGTTATTTCACTAATTGTGATTCCTACGTTTGCTTTCTCAGCAAGAGAGATGTTGTCCATTTCTTTTGTGTAATCCCATTCATGAATAGAAACACCTTTGCTCGGCCAAGTTTCCTTCATAAGGGGAGAAAGACCCCAATTTGAAAAACGTTCATCCTTCCAAGATACAATGGGTCCACCACCATGAACGGCAACCGTTTCTTTAAGTGTCTTCTCTAGTTCCTTGAGATTTGTTTCAACGAGAGTAGTATGAATTTTTTCGCATTGTAACCTCAAAACTTCTACTAAGTCATCAATCGATGCATCCTTTAACACAAGATGTTGAGGCTGATGCTTCCAGTTACGAACAGGTGAGTTTTGGATTTGTCTTTCCCGGCCAAGTGAGTTAGCTATTTGATTTAAAAAAACATCTTTATTTTGTATTGTTCCAGTCATGATTGTTCCCCACCTTTTTCCCTATTTTTAAACCAATCTCTAAATCTTTCCTTGTTCGGTGCAGGGAACTCACGAATTTCGGTCCATGCCTTTAAAGGACCAACACCTTTGGAGATTTTGTCACCTGAAGTAAAGGGCAGCATGGCCGTCGGTGCGAACTTAGATCCAAGGTTGTAAAGGGAAGGGGACGCAGCACCCAAACCAAATGCCTTCATAGCTAACTTTTCGGAAATTGGTGCTTTCCCTTCTTTTTCAACAATCGTTTGTCTGTGCTTATGCAACAGCTCGTGTAAAGGAATTTTTACAGGACAAACCTCTGTACATGCTCCACAAAGTGTCGATGCGTATGGTAATTCTTTATAATCATCGTACCCGCCTAATAAAGGAGATAATACAGCACCAATCGGTCCCGAATAGATGGATCCATATGAATGGCCACCAACATGTCGATAGACAGGACATACATTTATGCAAGCTGCACAGCGAATGCATTGAAGGATCGATTGAAACTCCCCACCGAGTATACTAGAGCGGCCATTATCTACGATAACAAGATGGAAGTCTTCAGGACCATCAACATCATGTTCTTCACGAGGGCCAGTTAACACAGTAATGTAGCTTGTCAGTTTCTGACCAACCGCACTTCTAGTAAGAAGGCTAACCAGAACTTCCATTTCTTCAAAGGTCGGAACAAGTCTTTCCATCCCCATAACGGTAATTTGCGTTTTCGGAAGGGAAGTGACAAGATCCGCATTACCTTCATTCGTGACTAGACTGATTGATCCTGTTTCTGCAACGGCAAAATTACAACCAGTAATTCCTACATCAGCTGTTAAATATTCTTGACGGAGCATTTCTCTAGCGTGCCAGGCGAGTTCTTCTGGTTTTTCAGTCTTTTTATAGCCTAGCTTTTCCGAAAACACATCACGGATTTGCTCTTTGTTTTTATGAAGAGCGGGAACAACAATATGAGAAGGTGGGTCATGGTCATCAACCTGTAAAATATACTCACCAAGGTCGGTTTCGATTACTTCACAACCCGCATCTTCAAGACATTGGTTAAGGTGAATCTCCTCCGTAACCATCGACTTTGCTTTTACCACTTTTTTGGCGTTCTTTTCTTTAATAACTCCTCTGATATATTCATTGGCTTGTTCAGCTGTTTGGGCGAAAAATACGTGGCCCCCTCGCTTAGCAACATTTTCACTAAGCTGTTCTAAATAATAGTCTAGATGGTCAAGTACATGCTTTCTAATTTCCTCACCGTGCTTACGCCATTCTTCCCAGTTTCCTAGTTCGATTGTTGCGTCTAATCTGCGTGTACCCATTCTTTCCTGTGCTCCAACTACTGCTCCTCGCATGAAAGAGTCTTGAATTCCTTTATCCACTCGCTCTTTAAAGTCGGTTGTACTAATTTTCATTGACATTTCTTTATCCCTCCCCAAGGTTCCTTGTTCACCATTAGCGACTATTTAATATTTCGGCTATATGTAACACCTTAATTGGCTTCAAATTCCGTTCAATACGCCCGCCAATGTTCATTAAACAGCCAGCGTCAGCGCCAATTAAATAATCTGCTCCGGTTTCTTCCACGTGAGCTACTTTTTCATCGACCATTTGTTCAGAGATTTGTGCCATTTTTACAGAAAATGTTCCGCCAAATCCACAGCATTGCTCTTTTCCTGGTAACTCTGTAAACTCTAAATCTTTCACATTTGATAAAAGGACCATCGGAGCTTTTTTTACTCCTAGTAATCTAGTCATATGGCAAGAAGTGTGGTATGTAACTTTTCCTTTAAAGCGAGCACCAACATCTTCTATTTTCAATACATCAACAATAAATTGAGTTAATTCATATGATTTGGAAGCGAGTTCCTTTGCTTTCGGGCCCCAAACCGGATCATTTTTGAAAATATGCTCATACTCATGAAACATGGCAACGCAAGAGCCTGAAGGTGAAACGATATATTCGGCATGTGAAAACGTGTTAATCATTGTCTTCATTGCTTCCTTCGATTCTTTTACATATCCGCTATTGTAGGACGGCTGACCACAGCATACTTGAGCAGTTGGGAAATCAATTTCACAGCCTAAATGCTCTAGTAATTCAACCGTGGCTTTTCCTACATTGCTTTGAAACATATCAACAAGGCATGTGGCAAAAAGAGTAACTTTCATGATTGGCTCTCTCCTATTCTTCCGAATGAACAGGTCATCTGATGACCTGTTGAAATAAAAGGTTAATTAATAACAATGATACTATAAATATATAAGTTATTGAAAGGGGTTACATTTAATTTTTTCATTTTTTCGAAAAGAAACACACCTCAAATATTTGAAGTGTATCTTCTTTTCTTTATTTTAAGTATTTTTGGAGTAGACTCTCCACGTTCTCAATATGTTCAAGCATGAGTGCTCTAGCTTTTTCTCCATCTTTTTCTTTAATTGCAAGATAGATCATTCGATGCTCTTCATAGAGCCTTTCAACAGTTGTTTGCTTTGAAAATAGCCAAAGGCGACGTGTTTCTCTCATTGTTTCACCAATTAGCCCAGAAACATGGTTCATTAAATTAATGAGAAGAGGATTTTGAGTTGCTTCGACTATTGACATATGGAAGCGTAAATCTGCCTTCTCATTAAGCTCTTCATCACCGTTAGCCACTTGCATTTCCCTAAGAGCATCTTCCATTGCTTTCAGGTTTTGATCTGTTCGTTTCTTGGATGCGGTGTAGGCTGTACCTGCCTCAAGGATTTTACGGACCTCGAGCAAATTTGCTGTGTCTTCTTTATTCATTAAAATAGCAGTGGAGAGAGGCAGACTGATCTGTTCTGATTCAAATTCTTTAACGTACGTTCCTTCTCCTTGCCTAATTTCTATTAATCCCATTGCGCGTAAGGCAGTTAAGGCTTCTCTTATTGCAGACCGTCCGACTTGGAAGTTTTCAGACAATTGTTGGACTGAATCAAGCTTATCTCCAGACTTTAATTGTCCTAATTTGATCATTTCATGGATTGCTTCTGCAACCTCTTCATATATTTTTTTGGGTTTTATTTTTTTGTAGTTCAATATGAGAGCCTCCAAATAAAATCTTATGTCTAGTATACAATGTTTTGCCGCTAGAGTAGAAATATATCAATTATTTCATATGAGTAGAATGTATTGTGAAAAACCACACAAATAAACTGGAAATATTTTTTAAATAGATATTGAAAATTCTGCCGTTGATACAATATAATCTACATTATCAGGTTAATCACCAAGTCATCAGATGACCTTATATTTTTATGAAAGCGATTACTTGTGTGCTATTTTGTTAATGGGAGATGTGAAAAAATTATTACAAGGGGGAGTAAAAGCTTATGACTTTTACACAAAACTTTACAGCGGTTGGTGGAAATCTGGCACTTTCAGCTTTGGTAGCACTGATTCCGATTTTGTATTTTTTCTGGGCACTAGCAATTAAAAGAATGAAGGGGTATGTTGCTGGTTTATCTACATTAGCCATTGCACTAGTCGTTGCGGTTGTCGCTTTTAAGATGCCTGCTGGAATGGCAATCATGTCAGCCTCACAAGGAGCAGTTTATGGGCTTCTTCCTATCGGCTGGATTATTATCACTTCGGTATTTTTGTACAAGTTAACTGTGAAGACAGGACAGTTTGATATTATTCGACAATCTGTACTCTCGATTACAGAAGATCGCCGACTGCAAGCACTTTTGGTAGCGTTTTCTTTCGGTGCGTTTCTTGAGGGGGCAGCTGGATTTGGAGCACCTGTTGCGATTTCAGCAGCACTTCTTGTAGGTCTTGGGTTTAATCCCCTATATGCAGCAGGGTTATGTTTAATTGCCAACACAGCACCAGTGGCGTTTGGTGCAATCGGAATTCCAATTATCGCAGTGGAGGGTCCTACTGGTATCCCTGCAATGGAAATATCCAAAATGGTAGGGCGCCAGCTTCCTTTCTTGTCTGTGTTTATT
The DNA here is from genome assembly GCF_050971805.1 of Robertmurraya mesotrionivorans. Taxonomy (NCBI): domain Bacteria; kingdom Bacillati; phylum Bacillota; class Bacilli; order Caryophanales; family Bacillaceae; genus Robertmurraya; species Robertmurraya mesotrionivorans. The sequence goes on from NZ_JBPCCH010000010.1 coordinate 146,937, forward strand.
CCATTTTATTTAATTGTTATCATGGCTGGATTTAAAAGGACTATGGAGGTTATGCCAGCAATTATGGTATCAGGTGTTTCATTTGCAGTTACACAATACTTATCTTCGAACTTCTTAGGACCGGAGCTTCCTGACATTCTTTCGGCACTTGTATCTCTCTTTGCTTTAACCATCTTTTTAAAGTATTGGAAACCAAAGACGATTTTCCGATTTGCTGCTGAACAGGAAATGGCTGCTACAGTGGCTATTAAGGCACCGTTAAGCAGTCAGTCTAAACATACCGGTGGTGAAATATTTAAAGCATGGTCTCCATTCTTAATTCTTACAGCAATCATTTCTGTTTGGGGAATTCCTACCATAAAGCTTGCACTTACAGGACATTATGAAGGAACGAACGCGGTGTTAAAGGCAATTAACTCGCTAGGTCACGCACTCACAGTTATCCCTGAAGTACCGTTTTTAAATAATAGAATTTTTAATACAGACGGAGCACCGATTGCAGCAATATACAAGCTAGAGATATTAGGTGCAGCTGGAACGGCTATTCTTATTGCAACCTTTTTAACAAAATTCATTGTAGGCATCTCTTGGAGAAATTGGATCATTACATTTGGCGAAACACTAAATGAACTGAAATATCCGGTTATTACAATTGGGTCTGTTGTTGGTTTCGCATATGTAACAAATGCATCTGGAATGAGCACGACATTAGGAATGACCTTAGCAAAAACAGGCGCTGTTCTTTTCCCATTCTTTTCACCTTTCCTTGGATGGTTAGGGGTGTTTATTACTGGATCTGATACCTCTGCAAATCTATTGTTTGGAAATCTTCAAAAAATTACTGCTACCTCCATTGGGATGGATCCGATTTTGGCAGTAGCAGCCAATTCTTCTGGAGGAGTAACTGGTAAAATGATCTCTCCACAATCGATTGCTGTTGCGTGTGCAGCGGTTGGTTTGGCTGGAAAAGAGTCTGAGCTCTTCCGTTTTACGATAAAGCATAGTTTATTCTTAGTCACATTAATAGGTATTCTTACATTCTTACAAAATACCGTTCTCTCATGGATGATTCCTTAAGGAGCCGAGTATAGGGAGATGAATCAAGAAGACCGATGTTGTAGCTCTGCAGGAATTTATAACATTATTGAAACAGAAATGTCGATGAAAATGCTCGACTCCAAAATGGAACAGATAAAATTGACCTATGCTACAACCATTGTTACAGCTAATCCAGGGTGTTTGCTACAAATGAAGTTAGGGATTGAAGGAGAGGGGCTAGCACAAACGAGGCGATGTATCATATAATTGATCTTCTCCTTGAGGCTGTTAAAAAGGAAGAATAGTAAAAGAGGATGTCCCATATAGTGTCACACACTTTATGGGACATCCTATGCCCTTCGTTTCTAGCGATAATTTGTAAATTGTACCTCTACAGTCAAGTCAGCTTCCTTTACAAGGGAGATGATTTTTTGAAGATCATCACGGCTTTTTGCGGTTACACGAACCTGATCATCTTGAACCTGACTTTTCACTTTTACACCACTATTTTTTATAATCGTATTAATTTTTTTTGCATTTTCTTTATCAATTCCTTGAACAAGCTTGGCACGTTGTCTTACTGTTCCTCCAGAGGCCCCTTCAAGCTTCCCATAATCGAGATTACCGATTGGAACTCCACGTTTGATTAATTTACTTAGAAGCACATCTTTGAGTTGATCTAGCTTATACTCGTCATCTGAAATAAGTACTAATTCTTCCTTATCCAGTGATACTTCACTCTTACTACCCTTAAAATCATAGCGAGTAGAAATTTCTTTCATCGTTTGTGCAATGGCATTTGTTACCTCTGAAAAATCAACTTTTGATACAATATCGAATGAACTTTCTTTAGACATATGAGCCTCCTACAATCAAAAAAATTTTATGTATCTTTTATTCAGTTTCCCTTTATGGGTTCATTATAGTAAAATATAGCAGTTCAAACAACTTTCTCGCCGTTTTATAAACGATAGATAAGGTTAACGTATAGATATAGATAAATTTTAGGAGGTAGTATATGTCACTAACTGATTACATTGGACAAGTCACAACCCTGACGGTAGCAAGGCAGGCTGCGTTTGGCTACTTTTTAACTAATGGGGAAGAAGACGTTCTTTTACATGAAAATGAAATGGTTGAAAATGCGGAATTAACGGAGAACCAAGAAATTGAGGTTTTCCTTTATATCGACTCTCGTGATCGTATTACAGCAACAACTTACATACCAGAAGTTCAAGTCGGCAAGTATGGCTGGGCGAAGGTGGTCGAAGTTAAGCCTGGAATTGGTGTGTTTCTTGATATTGGTATAAAAAAGGATGTTCTACTAGGAGAAGAGGATCTTCCTGTACATACATCTGTTTGGCCAAATGTGGATGATCTTTTATACATCACTCTTAGGGTGAATAAAAATAATCGAATTTATGTAAAAGCTGCGACAGATCCTATTATTACAGACATCAGTATAAATGCTACATCAAAGGACTTTAATAAAAATATTCAAGGTCATGTCTACAGAACTGCTAAGGTAGGTACTTGGGTATATACGGTAGAAGGGTTTAAAGGCTTTGTTCATGAGTCACAGCGGAAAGTCGAGCCTAGGCTAGGTGAAAAAGTAGAAGGCCGAATCATTGACGTGAAAGAAGATGGAACCGTTAATATTTCTTTAATTCCTCGTAAACAGGAAGCTCTCGACGAAGATGCCAATAAGATTTATGAATATCTACTGCTTAGAAATGGGGCAATGCCTTATAGTGATAAGAGCATGCCAGAGGACATTCAAGAACGATTTGGATTAAGTAAAGCTGCTTTTAAGCGTGCATTAGGAAAATTGATGAAGAATGGGTTAGTTTATCAAGAGGATTTTTGGACGTATAAAAAAGAAGAGAAAAATGACGTGGAGTAATGATATGCTCCCGATAAAGTAGACAGATGAAATAATAAAAAATCTGTTTACTTTATTGGGGGTTTTTTTATGGCGAA